>NZ_BAABIB010000018.1:0-195674 GCF_039542405.1 Amycolatopsis dongchuanensis | reverse complement strand
TCACCCTCGGAGCCGCCATCACCTGCTACAAGAAACTCACCAAGTGAGACAAGCTCTAATGGGGACATGGGCTTCCTTTCTGTTTCATGCGTCCGAACGGACGAAGGGAAGTGAATCACGGACCAGCGCCGAGGAGTCCTCGATTTTCGTTAACAGGGCGTGAAATCGTCCAGTCCGAAAATTGTTTCCCAGCGTGAGGAATTGGGTGTTCCAAAACTGTTCGGATCTTTGCGTTTAATGGTTCCCCACGGCATTTCAGCTCAGCAGGCCGAGTACGGTGCAGAGCAGCGGACCGAGAAGCCCGCTCGCGTCGCAATCCGGTTCGGGCTGGGCCGGCGGCACCGGTTCCGGGGTGACGGGTGGCGGCGGTTCGGGAGACGAGGACGGCGGAGGGGGCGAGGTCGTTTCCGGCGGGGTTTCGGTCGACGGCAACGGAGGTGGCGGTTCCGCGGGTGCCGTTGTCTGTCCGATGGGGACGATGGGATACGGCGCGGACGTGGTGACCGTGGTGGACCGGGTGATCACCCTCGTCGGGAGCGCCGGAACCACCTGAGGAGGTACCGCCGGGGTCGAAGTCACGACAGGTGGCGGTGGCGGCGCGGGCGGGTTCGAGGGCACCGGCCGCGGCGCGGCGACCTCCGCCGTGCGCGCCGGAGGATCATCCCCCAGCTCCCGCGCGACCGTCCACAGGGACCAGACGCACGACGAGGCGGCCACCAGAGCCGCCAGGCAGGTACCGAGCTTCTTCGCTGTGGCGAGCATTTTCAGAGGTCCAGCACCAGCTTCCGGCCGCACGCCCGGGACACGCAGATCATCATCGTGTCGTTCGCGGCCCGCTCGTCGGCGGTCAGCAGCGAGTCCCGGTGGTCGGGAACCCCTGCCAGCACGGGCGTTTCACACGTGCCGCACGTGCCCTCGCGGCAGGACGACAGCACCGGCACCCCCGCGTCCTCGGCGACCTCGAGGATCGACCGGTCGTCCGGCACCGCGAGCGTCAGCCCGGACCGGGCCAGCTCGACGTCGAACCCCGTCGACGGCCCGGTGATCTCCTTGGGAGAGAAGCGTTCCAGGTGCAGGCCGAGCCCGGGTAGCTGCGCGCACGCCTGTTCGGCCACGGCGAGCAGCGGTTCGGGGCCGCAGCAGTACACCGCCGTGTCCTCGAACGCGGTGCCGAGGATGCCGTGCACGTCCAGCAGTCCCGACCGGTCCTGCGGCCACAGCGTCACCCTGTCGCCGTACTTCTGGCGCAGGTCCTCGGCGAACGCCATCGAGGAACGCGTCCGCCCGCCGTAGTACAGCTCCCACTCGGCACCGCTCTCGTCGGCCGCCGCGATCATCGGCACGAACGGTGTGATGCCGATACCGCCGGCGAGGAACAGGTACCGGTCGGCGGACACGAGCGGGAAGTTGTTGCGCGGCCCGCGGATCCGGAGGCGGTCGCCGGTGCGGAGCACGTCGTGCACGAACTCCGAGCCGCCGCGTCCGGAGTGTTCGCGCAACACCGCGACCTCCAGCACGGAGCGGTCGCCGGGGTCGCCGCAGAGCGAGTACTGGCGCACGAGGCCCGGCCCGAGCAGCAGGTCCACGTGCGCGCCGGGAGCCCACGGCGGCAGGAGTTCCCCGCCGGGGCGGCGGAACGCCAGCCGGACGACGCCGTCGGCGATGGTTTCCCTGTGCGCCAGCAGCACCTCGAGGTCGATGTCGGCCGAAGGAAGGGTGTTGACGGTCATGGCTCTCCCACTTGTCCACGTCGGTTCGGGAAGAAGTCAAACCGCCGGCGGGAACAGGGGAATAGCCGGGAAATGAATTCCTTGTATCGGCGTTTTCACGGCCATCCGCCCGTGGGGTGAGAATTCCGCCGGGCTCCGCACTACGGGCAAATACTACCCCATAAAACATCCGGATCACCGGAGGGCGAATCGCACGGAAAGGCGGCCGGGCCGGGGCGTGGGCCAGGAACGCAGGAGTTCGCGGTGCCGCCGGGGCCAGTCGCACACGACGACGTTGATCCCCCGGCCGAACTGGTCCAGCAGCCGCGTCGTGAACTCGTCCGCGTGGCGCGTGTCGAAAGGTCCCCGCCGCGCTTGGAAGAACACCAGCCCGCGAGAGGAAACCGCGAGCAGGACGTTGACATCGCCGAAGTGGTCGCGGAACCCCGTCAGCAGGTTCTGCCTGCCGGCCACCGCTGCCCGCCGCGATTCCGCGGGCGCGTGGGGCCGCGTCCACGCCAGCCACAGCACCTCCGCCTCCGGCAACCACTCGCCGCCGCCCACGGGCTGCGAAAGCACCGGGCGGCGGCGCATGTCGAGCAGGCGCTGCTCCTCGACGAGCTCCCAGCGCGCCAGGTACTGGGACACGGTCGCCGAGCTGACCAGGATGCCGAACTCCCGGCGCACCAGCTCAGCGATCGCCTGCCGGGTCCACAGCCGGTGCGGCAGCCCGCACACCTCGGGCGGGCCGTCGACGACCGTGCGCACGACCCAGGCCTGCTGTGCGGGCGAAAGCGCGAACTGCTCCCCCGGCCGGCGACCGCGGCGGCGGGGCCGCAGCGCGTCGTCGCCCTCGCGCTGGTAGGCGGCGACCCACGCCCCGACGGTCTTGCGGGACACCCCGAACAAGCGCGCGACCTCCGCCCGCGTCACGCCCGCCTCGACGGCGGCGACCGCCCGCCTGCGGAGGGCTTCCAACGCGTCGGGGGACAGACTGCGGGCGTCACGGCCGGTCACGTTCAAGTCCGCAATGGTGGCGGAGGTGCGGGGCACGGGATACACCCTTCGGTAAACGGAACATCACCGGTCGTCCCTCCTGGCGGGGAAGTGCGTGATCCGGCGGTAACAGGACTTCCCCGCGGATCAGCGGGAACCGCGGAGCACCCACCGCCGCACCAGCTGCGCGCTCACGACGGCGAGCAGCAGGACCGCCGTGAGCACCGGCAGGGACAGCTCGTCGCGCCGCACCGGCAGCGCCTCCCCCGAACCCGCCGACTGCGGTGCCGCGGCCACCACCGCGGGACCGGCGTCGCCCGCGGCCACTCCGGCCTGCGGAGCACCGGCGCCGGACAGCGGCGGGAACAGCGCACCGCCGGGCAGCAGCCCGGGCAGGCGCGTGCCGAACACGACGCCACCGGCGGGCGCGCCCGGCGTGTCCACGACCGTCCACTCCGCACCCGGCACCGGAGTCGCGCTCACGACGCGCGGGTTCGCGAGCGGTGCCGTGGCCGGCCCGGGCGAAGCCGGCGTCGGGGCCGGGGCCGGGGCTACTACCGGCCCGCGCACCAGGATGCCGCAGGCGGCGGCGAGCGAGCTGCGCACCGACGACACCAGCGGGGACAGCACCGGAGCCAGCAGGGGAACGTCGCCGAGGCGATCGGTCACCGCGTCGGCGATCCGGCCGCCGGGGATCTCGGCTTCGCCCTCCGGCACGACTCCGACCGGGATGGGGGCCTGCGCCGCCCACCCGGAGCGGAACGCCGCCGTGAGCACGCCGAGCGGGTCCAGCGTGGAAAGCGCGTCCACGACGGGCTGCACGACCGACCCGGGTGCCAGCAGCACCTGCTGTCCCGGCGTACCGGTCACAGTGGACGTGCAACTCGGTGCGGTCGTGGACTCGGTCGCGAAGGCAGGCGTACCGGTGAGCAGCGTGAGTGCCAGCGCACCGACGGTGAGGAATTGCCGGGTTCGCACGTGCTGCCTCCTGGAACGGATTCTTGGCCTGGTCTCAGGTATCCGGCCGCCGGCTGTGCCAAGCTGGGAAAAGTCCGGATGACGCATGGTGGCAGCTTTCCCACTCCTTTGACCAGTACGGGTGGAAAGGCCCGTTGCGGGCAGGTTTCCAGTGCGCTCAAGGGCTTCTGAGCAGGGAAGACGCCGCTGAGGACGCGCGCGGGAGCAAATTCGGCTCCGGGCAAAGAACGCCCATCGCGGATGGGCTGCGGGCAGGTGGCGGACCGGGGCGCTGTAACCAGTTCAACCGGGACTTGGCACCACTTTCCCGCGGTATCACCGCACACCCAGTGGAAAGCCGGGAAACTGTTCACCGGGAGGTAACAGACCATGGCACGGAAAAAGGGCCTGACGACCCGGGAATCCCCGGTCGTCAGGCCCTTTTCGCCGTCCTCAGACCAGTGCCGGGCAGCCGTCGGGCCACTCGGGTGCGACCAGCCGGACGTCACGGCAGAACTGCAGGCGCAGCCGCTCGCGGAACGCGGTGAGCGCGGCCGGGGTGAACGGCCGGTCGGCGGCGAGGAAGTGCAGCGTGCCCCGGTGGCTCACCGCGACGAGCGCGTGCAGCGCGCCGCCCGCCGGCGGGGACGGGTGGGTCCACGCCACGAGGAGCGTTCCCGGGCCGCAGCCGCTCCACCGCGTGAACACCCCGGTCCGGCTGATTGCCTCCCACCGGAGCAGGTACTGGTCGATCGTCGTGCCCGCGAGCACGACCCCGAACTCACGCGAGATCAGCTCCGACACGGCTCTTCGCGTCCACAGCAGCCACGGCAGTCCCGCGTGCTCCGGCGGGCCGGCCGTGAGCACCGAAACCACCCGGTCCTGCTGCGGCACCGACAGCGCGAGGCGTTCGCCGGTGCGGCGGCCACGGGGCCGCGGGCGGAAAGCGCTTTCGCCGCCGGACTGGTAGGCCCGCACCCAGGCGCCGACGGCCTTCCGCGAAACCCCGAGCAGGCTCGCGACCCGCGTCTGCGAAAGCCCCGACTCGACCGCGGCCACGGCCTGCCGCCGCAGTTGCTCCAGCGCGTCCACCGGCAGACTCCGGGCGTCACCGGTCAACGACCGTTGCTGAACGTCCATCACCACCCCCCTCGCGCGCTAGAGCCGGACTTCTTCCCGTTCCGCGACCGCCTCGGGCCGCCCGGCGGGCCGCCTGCGCAGCCACGCGACACCCAGCGCGAGGAGCGCGACCCCGAGCGCGCAACCGCCCAGCGCACGGGACAGGATGTCCGAAGTGGACGGGCCGGTCGTGGCGGCGACGGTCACGGTCGGGGCGGGGTGCTCCGGCTCGGGCTGTCCCGGTTGCGCCCGCTCGGCCCAACGGACCACCTCGCCGTCCGAATAGGTCTGCAGCGCCTCGAACGACAGCGTGCCGCCGCCGGGCAGCGCGCCGAGCCGCACGGGGAAGTCCTGGAAGGTGCCCACGGGCACCGGACCGCCCTCCCAGACGATCGACGAGACGGGAGCGTCGTCCATCCCGTGACCGGTGCCGCCCTCCTGCTTGACGGCGGTGATGTGCCAGCCCGGCAGGTTTTCCGGGGTGGCCGAACCGAGGTGGGCGTCGGCGGGGAACACCACTTCGAGGCGCACCGTCGTCGCGTCGTCGCGCTCGTTGGGCACGCGGAAGGAGATCGTGGCCGGTTCGCCGGGGGTGACGGTGTCCGGGCTCGCCGACACGTGGGCGGACGCGACCGGCTGGCAGGCCAGCGCCAGCGCGGTCCCGGCGAGCACGGCCACGGCGAGGCGCCGCGACCGGGGAAGTACGGGCATGGGTGTCCCTTCCTGGAACGAACGGACCGCGGAGCGGAAACCGCGGTCCGGTCAATGGTGCCGGAACACGTGACGCCGCGGTCACACCGTTGTTGAGGGCCCATTACCGGAACTTCCCCGTGCCCGGTTCCGCGCGGTGATCCGCGCTCCGGCATCACCGCCGCCGCCGAAATAGGACGCGTTGCCCGAACTGGCGGAAACGGTGGCCTGCCGCGGTTTTCCCTCGTCGCGCCCGTGGGCCGGCCGCGTGTCTCACTCGGAAGAGTGAGACACCTATTTGACCCCTGCACTTTCCCTTGACTTGCCGGTCCTCGCGGTTGCGCGTTCGCCGCAACGGAATCCGGAGTGGACGAAACCTCAGGTCCGCGTCGTGTTTCGGCCAGGTGAACGCGGTTCCCCGAGGATCCCCTCGGCCAGCACGTGCAACGCCGCCTCCAGCCGGGCGGTTTCGCCGCGCTCCAGGAGTTCGAGGATCGGCGCGGAGTGCAGCCCCGCCAGCACCAGGTCGGCCAGCAGCGGGGCGTCGAGGTCCGGGCGTTGCGCCGCGATGAGCGAGCTGACGTGCTTGTGCCACACGGGGTACACCGGGTGGTCCTCGCTGCCGGAGGTCGGTGGGACGGCCTGCCCGAGCGCGGCGAGCAACCCCTTGTTACGGCCCACGACGTCGACGACCGCCGAGAGGAACGCCAGCAGCCGCTCCCGGGGCGGCGCACCGGGCCCCAGCGGCGGCGGCCCGCTCTCCACGGCCTCCGTCAGCTCCAGCGCGCGTTCCCGCATCAACGCGACCATCAGGCCCATCCGGCTGCCGAATCGGTGGAACACCGTCCCCTTGCCCACCCCCGCCGCGGCGGCGACCTGCTCGATCGTCACCTCGTTCGGGCGGTACCTGCTCAGCAGGTCCTCCGTGGCGTTCAGGATCGCGCGCCGGTTGCGCACGGCGTCGGCTCGCTCGCGGCGCTCCGGACTCACCCGCTCCTCCTCGTGCCCGTAGACAACTGGACCGTCGGTCCAGTACGTTTAACTGGACCGCGAATCCAGTTAACGAGGAGACTACCGTGCGACGCGTCCGGTACCACAGCTACGGCGGTCCTGAAGTGCTGCGGATCGAGGAGGCCGAGGTGCCGGAGCCGGGCACCGGCGAGCTCCGCCTCCGCACCGAGGTGATCGGGGCCAACTTCATCGACAGCCGGTTCCGGCAGGGCCTGGGCGCGCAGTACGGGCGTCCGATGCCCGCGGCACTGACCGGCGACGTCGTCGGCACGGTCGAGGCGGTCGGCCCCGGTGTCGATACGGGGTTGCTGGGTCAGCGGGTCGCAGTACTCAGCGAAGACGCCTTCGCGGACCACGTCGTCGCCGACGCGCAGTGGGCCGCGCCCGTGCCGGACGGCCTCGACGACGGCTCGGCGAGCATGCTGCCGCTGGCCGCGCCGGTCGCGCTCGGAACGTTGCGCCTGGGCCGGTTCACCGCGGGCGAAACGGTGCTCGTGCACGCGGCCGCGGGCGGGATCGGCCACCTGGCGGTGCAGCTCGCGAAGCTCCTCGGCGCGGGCAAGGTGATCGCGACCGCCGGTTCGCCCGCGAAGCTGGAGTTCGCCAGGGCTCACGGAGCCGACGTCGCGATCGACCACACCGAGGGCGACTGGGCCGACCAGGTGCGGGCGGCGGCACCGGACGGTGTCGACGTCGTGCTGGATTCGATCGGCGGCGACACCACGGCGCTGAGCGTGGATCTGCTCGCCCCGTTCGGCAGGCTGGTGGCGTACGGCCTCGCTTCCGGCACGCCGGGCGAAGTCTCCGCACGGGCGCTCTACGCGCTGCGCACCGTCACCGGCTTCTCGCTGACCGCCTGGCGTTCGGCTCGCCCGGAGGAGGTGACGGCCGCCGTCGCCAACGCCACCGGGTACTTCCTCGACGGCAGCCTGCGCGCGACCGTCCATACGCGACTGAACCTGACCGAGGTCGCCAAGGCGCACCAGCTGTTCGACGATCGCGCGCAGCTCGGCCGCGTCCTCCTCACCCCCTGAAGAACTCCGCGAGGGCGTCGGCGATCCGGCCGGGGGCGTTCTCTGTCGGGATGTGATCCGCGTCCGGGATGCGGATGAGCGTCGTGTGCGGCATCTCCGCCGCGAACCGTTCCGCGTACGCCACCGATTCGAAGGCGTCGTCCTCGCCCCAGATCAGCAGCTTGGGGGTGGTCGACCGCCGCAGCGCCGGCACGAGGTCGAGGGTGTAGCGGTGGTCCGCCGCCCCGGCCAGCGCCAGCCAGGAACGGCGGACCCGCGGCTCGGTCCACGGCTTCACGTACTCCTCGACCAGCTGCGCTGTGGCGGCACCGGCCAGCGCCGCCGTCACGGCCTCACGGCGGGCGGCGAGCAGGCCTTCGGCGGCGCCGGGATCCCGGAACCGGGCCACGTGGGGCGCGGGCCACGAGTCGTAGGTGACGGAGTTGACCAGCGCGAGCCGGGACACCTCCAGCCCGCCGTGCACCAGGAGGTGCTGCGCGATGGCGCCACCGATGTCGTGCGCCCCCACGGCGAGCGGTCCCGTTATGTCCATTGTAGACGCGAATCGCGCCACCCAGCCGGCGAGGGCGGGGACCGTGGCCGTCTCCGGCGTCAGCTCGCCGCCCGAGCGGCCCAGCCCGGGCAGGTCGACCGCGATGGGCCGCAACCCCGCCTCCGCCAGGCGCCCCAGCACCGGCAGCCACACCCGGCTCCAATACGTCCCGTGCAGCAGCAACACCGGCGGGCCGTCCCGCCCGGCCGTGAGGTAACTGGCCTTTTCCCCGTCGACCGCCACCGTCCCGCGCACCACGTCCGTCGTTCCCATGGCACCACTGTGACTGCTGCACAGTTCGCGGCCCAGTGTCTACAAAGACACCTGTGGGTAGAATCCTGCCATGCGCCGTCATCGGGTGGTGGCCCTGCTCAACCCGCCGCAGTCACCGTTCGAGCTCGCCTGCGCCGCCGAGGTCTTCGGCAACACGCGGGAGGACGTCCCCGACTGCTACGACTTCCGGATCTGCGCCGAGCAATCCGGCCCGCTGCCGACCACCGCCGGCTACCCGATCGTCGTCGACGCGGGGCTGGCGGCACTGCGCAAGGCGGACACCGTGATCATCCCCGGCTGGCAGCCACCCGGCGCGCCGGCTTCACCGAAGGTCGTCAACGCGCTGCGCGCCGCGCACCGGCGGGGCGCGCGGATCGCCGCCATCTGCACGGGAGCGTTCGTGCTCGCGCAGACCGGGCTGCTCGACGGACGGCGTGCCACCACCCACTGGCGCCAGACCGCCGAACTGGCCGCCTCCTTCCCCCGGGTGCGGGTCGATCCGGACGTGCTCTACGTGGACCACGGCGACGTGGCGACCAGCGCGGGCACCGGCGCGGGCATCGACCTGTGCCTGCACCTCGTCCGCCGCGACCACGGCGCGGCCCACGCCGCCCTGATCGCCAGGAACATGGTGCTGCCGCCGCACCGGGAGGGCAGCCAGCTCCAGTACGCCGGGCCGCCCGCGCCCGTCAGGCCCGACGAGTCGCTGGCGCCCCTGCTGGACTGGGCGACTGCCCGCCTCGGCGCGCCGCTCACGGTCGGCACCCTCGCCGCGCACGCCGGGCTGTCGAGCCGGACCCTCACCAGGCGGTTCAGCGCGCAGCTCGGCGTCAGCCCGGGCGAATGGCTGCTGGGCAAGCGCGTCGACGCGGCGCGGGTGCTGCTCGAACAGACCGATCTCCCGGTCGAGGCCATCGCCACACGGGTCGGCCTCGCGTCGGCGGTCAACCTGCGCCGCCACTTCCACACCCGGCTCGGGACCACACCCGGCGCCTACCGGCGCACCTTCGGGGAGCACGCGCACGCTACGTGAGCGGACCTCCGCCGGGGTGGGTTCGCGGACCGGTTACGGGGATGTGGCGTTCACCGTTTCGTCTCGTACCTGGTCAGCACCACCCCGCCGGGAAACGTCCGCGTCTCCACCAGGTTCAGCTCCACCCAGCTGTCCACCGCGGTGAAGAACGGGGTGCCGCCACCCACCAGCACCGGGTGGGTCACGATCTCGTACTCGTCGACCAGCCCGGCCCGCATCGCCGCGCCCGCGAGCGACGCGCCCCCGACCCGCATCGGCTCGCCGTCGCCAGCCTTGAGCCGGGTGATCTCGTCGACCGCGTCGCCGGTGTGCACACGGGTGTTCCAGCCGACCTCGCCGACTGTGGAGGAGAACACCACCTTCGGCGTATCCCGCCAGTTCCGCGCGAACTCGGCCTGCGCCGGGGTGGCGCCCGGCCGCTGATCGCCGGTCGGCCAGTAGGAACTCATGGTCTCCCACAGCTTGCGCCCGTACAGGAACAGACCGATCGCCCGCTCCTGGTCGAGCCACCACTGGAACAGCTCGTCGCTCGGCTCGCTCCAGCCGAGGTCGTCGCCCGGCGCGGCGACGTAGCCGTCCAGGGACAGGTTCATGCCGTAGACCAGCTTCCGCATGGCGCCCCGCCCTCCCGTCGGTCTCGGGAGTCTAGATCGACACCGCTGAAAGCGCTTACTACCCGCCGACGATTGCTGCCCGGCACTCCCAGCCCCTGGAGTCGGGTGTCCGGGTAGTGCAGGCACGTCCAGTGGTCACCGGCGCGCCCGTCCGGCGGAGGTGACAGACCGAAGGCGGTCTCCGCATGGGCCCGAGGTGGTGATCTCCTGGCACCGCTGCCAGGAGCACTACCGCGTGGACCCGTATATCACCGAGACGCCGGTGGCCGTCGTGGAGGTGGACCACACGCCAGAGCACGACGTGGTCTTCGCCGAGCTGGGGTTCTGCGCCGCGTCCGTGGCGCACGAGGTGACGAGCGCTGGTGCCGCGCCTTCCACGACTGGACGTGCGCGGGCGTCGCGGTGGTCCAGCTCCGCGACGGCGAGCAGCACCGCGGCGATCGAGCTTTCCCGTCTGCCGTTGCCGTGGAATCAGCGGGAGCGTAGGAGCGGGCTTGATCCCGTGACAAGGCAGCGCCGACGCCCGCGGCGGTTCGACCGCTCGTTCCCGCTCGGGTACCGCTCGTACCGGGCGGGAACACCGCTCAGGTGGTGATGATCTGGGGGACGGCGACGGCTTTGAGGCCTTCCTGGCCGAATTCGAGGCCGTAACCGGAGCCTTTCACCCCGCCGAAGGGCACCATCGGGTGCACGGTGCCGTGCTTGTTGATCCACACCGTGCCTGCCTCGATCCGACCCGACACCTCCTTCGCCCGCTCCACATCCGCCGACCACACCGACGCCCCCAACCCCGTCTCCAACGCATTCGCCTGCCCGATCACGTCGTCGAGATCGCGGTAGGGCAGGATCGGCAACGCCGGCCCGAACTGCTCCTCCACCACCAGCCCCGCATCCCCCGCCACACCGGTCACCAGGGTCGCGGGATAGAAATTGCCGGGCGCGTCCCGATCCGGCTCCCCACCGATCACGATCCGGGCGCCCGCGGCTTTCGCCTTCTCCACCAGGCCGTCCACGATCCCGAACTGCTCCCTCGTGGTCAGCGGCCCCAGCAGACTGCCCTCCTCGACACCGGGCCCCATCGGCGTCCGCTCCACCACCGCCCGCAGCGCCTCGACCACCTCGTCGTGCAGGCTCTCGTGCACATACAACCGCTTCAACGCCGCACACGTCTGCCCGGTGTTGATGAACGCACCCCAAAACAGATCCTCCGCGATCGCCGCGGGATCGGCGTCCGGCAGCACGATACCCGGGTCGTTACCCCCCAGTTCGAGCGTCAACCGCGGCAGGTTCCCCGCACTCGCCGCCACAATCGCCCGCCCGGTACGCGTGGAGCCGGTGAACATCAACTTCCCGAACCCACGGTCAGCCACCACCGCCGCCCCCAACTCCCGGCCACCCGAAAGCACCGTCAACACCCCCTCCGGCAACACCCGCCCCACAACCTCCCCCAACGCCAGCACCGACAACGGGGTGTACTCCGAGGGCTTGAGCACCACCGTGTTGCCCATCCGCAACGCCCCCGCAAACTGCCAACACGCGATCAACGCCGGCCAGTTCCACGGCCCAATCGCCCCCACCACCCCCACCGCCCGATACCGCAACACCGCCGACTCCCCCACCCGCTCCGGCTCCAACGGCGTATCCGCCGCCGCCCGCAGCCACGCCGCCACACCACCGGCCTCGAACCGGCTGCCCGGCCCATTCAACGGCTTACCCTGCTCCCGCGAAATCAACTCCGCCAACGCGGCCGCCGAGTGCTCCACCGCATCAGCCGCCACGTGCAATAAGCGGGAGCGCTCCTCATGCCCCAGCGCCTCCCACCCCGGCTGCGCCGCCTTCGCCACAGCCACCGCACGCCGCAGATCCTCCACGGTGCGGTCCGGCGCGTAACCGAGCACCTCACCCGACGCCGGATCCGTCACCCGCAGACCGTCCTCAACGGCAACCGCGGCCAGCAAACCCTCGAAAGTGTCGATGTCACCCATACCCCGATCCTCGGCGCACGCCCCGCTCCCGCGTTTGTCCCAGCGCGCACACGACTACCGGAAAAGTGCACAGTTCACAGCTCCCAGACGTCCGGCGGCCGCGAAAGCCGGGCGGCGGTCCCCCGCAGCTCCCGCACGGCCCGTTCCTCGTCGAGCTCCCCGGCGAACACGAGACCGACCGCGGCGGGCACACCGTGGTCCAGCTGCACGGGGGCGGCCAGTTCCGTCAGGCCCGCGTGGATCTCGCCCACCGTGCGCACGTACCCCGTCTGCCGCGCCCAGGCGACTTCCGGCCGTTCGTGGGGCTCGGCCGGCCTCGCCGACAGCACCGCCAGACCACGCGCCCCGCGGGTCAGGGCCGATCGGTCGCCCGGGTGGTAGACCACCGCCGCCGTGCCCTGGCGCGGACCGGCGGTCAGCACCGTGACCATCTCGCTGCCCTGGGGCACCGCGAGGAACGCCGTCGCCGCCGCCTTGTCGGCCAGCTCCGCGAGCACCTCCCGCAGCTGTTCCTGCGCGCCGCCGAGCAACGAGCGGGACAGCACCAGCAGGCCCAGCCCCAGCGTGTAGCGCCCCTCGGGCGTCCGCGAGACGTACGAGCGGTCCTCGAGCGTGCGCAGGATCCGGTACACGATCGAGCGATGCAGCCCGGCTTCCGTGGCGAGCTCCTGGCTGGAGCGCGGCCTGCCGTCGGCCAGCAGCTGCAGCACGTCGAGGGTGCGGTCGAGGATCTGCACGCGCACCCCGGCCCTCGGCCTGGCGCTGTCGTCGGCCACCCCCGCTCCCTTCCTCGCTCTGGTGTCCTGCCCACCCTAGCTGCTAGCCTGCTCGCATTGCGAGCTGATCGAGTGTTCACAGCTCGCAATGAGAGACGAAGGAGGACGACGATGTCCCACCGTTCCGCGGTCACCACCGCGGCACCCGACCTCGACCCCTTCCGGTTCCGCCGCACGGTGGGCCGGTTCTCCACCGGCATCACGGTCATCACCACCGCCGAAGGCGAGCAGGTGCACGGCATGACCGCCAACGGGTTCCTGTCCGTGTCGCTGGAACCGCCGCTGGTCCTGGTCTCGCTCGCGACGCGGTCGCGGATGGCGGGCCTGCTGGCGCGCACGGGCCGCTACGGCGTCAGCGTCCTGGCCGACGACCAGCAGATGCACTCCCAGCACTTCGCCGGGCGGCCGGTCGCGGACCTGCGCCCGGAGTTCCGCTGGGCCGCCGGGCTGCCGTTCCTCGACGGCGCGCTCGCCGAGATCGGCTGCGACGTGGTGGACGTGCACGAGGCAGGGGACCACCAGCTGTTCATCGGCCACGTGCGCCACCTCGCCGAGCGCGAGGGCAAGCCGCTCGTGTTCTTCACCGGTTCCTACCGGGCCCTGCACGCGGGCCTCGACGAGGACTTCTTCACGTACTGAGCCCACGGTTGACGGAGTCGACGATGACGTTCGTGACCACCACCGACGACTGCCCCGCCCGGGAACGGCTGGACCTCTGGCGTGAGGTCACGGCCACCGCCTTCGTGCCGCTGGCAGTGCGGGAGCCCGGCGGAAAGGGCTTTCACGGCGAGCTGCGCTCCGCCGGCGTCGGTACCGCCACCCTCTCCGAGATCCGGACTTCCGCGTGCGTCGTCGAACGCACGCCCCGGCTGATCCGCCGCTCGGACCCCGGGTACTTCAAGATCGAGGTGCAGCTGGCGGGCAGCGCCATCGTGGAACAGGGCGGGCGGACCGCCCGGCTCTCCCCCGGCGACTTCGTGCTCTGCGACACCTCGCGGCCCTACCGGCTCGCGTTCCCCGGCGAAGCGCACCTGGCGGTGCTGATGCTGCCGCGCGCCGACCTGTCGCTGCCCGCCGGGCTGAGCGAACAGGTGACCGCTGTCGCCGTGCCGGGTTCGGAGGGGCTCGGCCGCGTCGCGTCCACTGTGGTCGCCACGCTCACCGAGCAGCTCGACGCCGTCGAGCCCGCCGGGGGCCTGCGTGTCGCCGAGTCGGTGACGGGCCTGCTGCGCGCCGCGCTGCTGACCCGGTGCGGCGCACCGGCACCCCCGTCGGCACGCGCGGACACCATGCGCGCGCAGATCAGGGCCTACGTCGACGCGCACCTCGACGATCCCGGCCTGTGCCCCCAGCAGGTCGCGGACGCCCAGTACATCTCCTTGCGGTACCTGCACAAGCTGTTCGAGACCGAGGACGTCACCGTCGCCGAGCTGATCCGCGCGCGACGGCTCGAGCGGTGCCGCCGCGACATCGAGGACCCGGCGCTGGCCGGGCTGTCGCTCAGCGAGATCGGCGGCCGGTGGGGCATGCCGGACCTCTCGACGTTCAGCCGCGCCTTCCGCGCCGCCTACGGCATGGCGCCGAGCGAGTACCGGCGCGCGTGCACCGGGAGTCAAGCGGCGGTACGCGCAGCGGCAAGCGCCGCACCCCGCGTTCCCGCGACACTCTGAGACAGGAAAAGGCTTCCGACCACGTGCCGGTCCGATGTGGACCGTCGCGTGGTGGCGAGGAGAAAGGAACAGGCGTGTCGGGTATCGGCATCATCGGCTCCGGCGTCGCTGGGTTGCACCTGGGGCTGCTGCTGCGGCAGCACGACGTCCCGGTGACGATCTACAGCGAGAAGTCGGCCGAGCAGCTGGCGGGTGGGCGCCTGCCCAACAGCGTCGCCCACCACAACACGACCGTGCTGCGGGAGCGCGCGCTCGGCGTGGAGCACTGGGACCTGCAGGAGTACGGCTACTTCTGCCACCACCACTACCTCGGCGGCCCGCACCCGCTGCGTTTCCCCGGCTCGTTCGAGGCGCCGTCGCGGGCCATCGACTACCGCATCTACCTGCCGAAGCTGCTCGAGGACTACCAGGAGCGCGGCGGCGAGTTCCAGGTCCGCCCGATCCAGGCCGCGGACATCCTCCCCCTGTCGGAGAAGCACGATCTCGTCGTCGTCGGCACCGGCAAGGGCAGCATGGGCGCGATGTTCCCGCGCATCGCCGCCAAGTCGCCCTACGACGCGCCGCAGCGCAAGCTCTGCGTCGGGCTCTACCACGGCATCGTGCGTTCCGAACCCCGCGGCGTCACGATGAGCGTGTCGCCCGGCCACGGCGAGCTGCTGGAAATCCCGATGTACTCGTTCGAAGGGCACGTCACGGCGCTGTTGTTCGAGAACGTGCCGGGCGGCGATCTCGAAGTGCTGGCGAACGCCCGCTACGACGAGGACCCGGCGGCGTTCGAGAAGCTGGTGCTGGAGAAGACGCAGCAGCACCACCCGACGGTGTTCGAGCGCATCGACCCGGCCCGGTTCCGGCTGACCCGCCCCGAGGACCTGCTGCAGGGCGCCGTGGTGCCGACCGTGCGCGAGGACTACGTGCGGCTGCCCAACGGCCGGTACACGATCGCCGTCGGCGACGTGCACACCGTGGTGGACCCGGTGATCGGGCAGGGCGCGAACTCGGCCTCGTACTCCGCCTGGGAGCTCGGGCACGCGATCGTCGAGGACCCGAACTTCGACGAACGGTTCTGCCGCAAGGTCGCCCGCCGGCGGCGCGACCGGGTCCACTCCATTTCGGACTGGACCAACCTGATGATCCAGACGCCACCGCCGCCGCACCTGCTGGAGTTGTTCGGCGCGATGGCCGAGAACCCCGCCATCGCGGACGAGTTCACCAACAACTTCAACTTCCCCGAGCGCCAGTGGGACATCCTCGCCACCCCCGAGCGGGCGAGGAAGTTCCTGGCCCGGCACGGCCGGTAGGAGGTCCGGAATGCACAAGATCGTGGTGTTGTACCCCGAGCCCGCCGACGCGGCGGCGTTCAAGGAGTACTACGAAAGCACGCACCTCCCGTTGGCCGCGAAGCTGCCGGGACTGCGCGCGATGCGTTACAGCTTCGACGTCTCGGGTGACTACTTCGCCATCTGGGAAGGCGAATTCGACGACGCCGAAGCCGCGGGCGCCGCGATGGCCTCCCCGGAAGGCCAGGCCGTACAGGCGGACGTCCCGAACTACGCCACCGGCGGCGCGGTGGTGCTCGACTACCCGGTGCGGGTGCCCTGAGCCCGCGGTGGCCGTGAAAACCGGTGGACCGGACCGGGTTTCGCGGCCACCATGGCCCGGGTGCGCCAGGAGATCTGGGACGAGGAGACCGCCCGCCGCTACGACACGCCGGGCACGGGGATGTTCGCCCCCGAGGTGGTCGAGCCTGCGGTGGACCGGCTCGCCGAGCTGGCCGGTGGCGGGCGGGTGCTCGAGTTCGCCGTCGGCACCGGCCGGGTCGCCGTCCCGCTCGCGGCGCGCGGGGTCTCGGTCACCGGAATCGAACTGTCCCCGGCGATGATCGCGCGGCTGCGCACGAAGGCGAGCGCGGCGGAGGTCCCGGTGATCACCGGCGACATGGCGACCGCCACCGCCCCTGGCCGGTACTCGCTGGTCTACCTCGTCTACAACACTATCTCGAACCTGCTCACCCAGGAGGCGCAGATCGCCTGCTTCCGCAACGCCGCCCGCCATCTGGAGCCGGGCGGCCGGTTCGTGCTGGAGCTGGGGGTCCTGGAGCTGCGCACCCTCCCGCCCGGCCGCGACGCGACGGTGTGGCGGAACGAGCCCGGCCGGATCGGGCTGGACACCTACGACGTGGTGCAGCAGCACCTGGTCTCCCACCACTTCAGCTTCGACGAGGACGGGCAGGCGCGCCTGGCCCGCAGCACCCACCGCTACATCTGGCCCGCAGAACTCGATCTCATGGCGCGGTTGGCGGGGCTGGTACTCGAAAGCAGGCACGCGGACTGGGTCGGGGGTGAGTTCACCGCGGAGTCGGGCTCGCACGTGTCGGTGTACCGGCTCCCGGCGTCCGGGTGAGTCGCGGTTGGGTGTGTCGGGCTTCCGGCGTCTGGCTTGCCTCGGCGAGCCGCCACCCCCCGCCCCGAGGGGTTTTGCACGGGCCTGCACCCGGGGCCGCTCTACCCCGCCATCCCGCCCAGCCCACCGAACTGCCACGCCACCGCCACCACGGAAACTCCGCCACGTCCGAGCCCGAGGTGGCCTGGCACAAGACCCTAAACCCCGCCCGCAGCGACCCGCCATCCCGGCCCGGCCCCGGCCACCTCGCCGGGCCACCACCTCACCGCCTCCCATGGCACCGTCGCCGGCCCCACCCATCTCGCCGGGCCGCCACCTCACCGTGTCCCATGGCGCCGTCGCGGGCCTCACCGCGCGCCGCGTCTCGACCTTCCCCGGCGGGAATCTAGAGTCGGGTCCGTGCGGGTGAGGGCGTGGGTGGTCCGGTGGGTGCCGCCGGGGGCGGTGGCCGCGGTGTGGGTGTACGAGGGGCTGGTGGCCAAGCTGCTCGGCGCCCGGCCCGACGAGCGCGCGATCGTCGCGGCCGTGCCGGTGCTCGGGGCCGCCGCCGGGGTCTTGCTCGTGCTCATCGGGCTCGCGGAGATCGGGCTCGGGCTGTGGGTCCTCACCGGGTGGGCGCCGCGGACCGCCGCCGCGGTGCAGACCGCCTTGCTGGCCGTGTTCAACGGCGGCGGCTTGCTGTTCGGCGGCGGGCAGATCGCCGAGCCGCTCAACCTGGTGCTGCACAACGTGGTCCTGCTCGTGCTGGCGTGGCTCGTCGCGACGAGGAGACACGCGTGAACCCGTGGGAGGCCAGGCGCCTGCCCCTCGGCCGGGGCACGAGGAAACCCGCATGAACCCCTGGACTGCCGGGCGCCTGCTACCCCGCCGCCGACCCGAGGTCCTGCCCGGCCGGGGCCACGACGAGACCCGCGTGAACCCGTGGACAGCCGGGCGCCTGCTGCCCGGCCGCCATCCGAAGATCCTGTTCGGCTGGGGTTACGAGGACCCGCGCGTGGAGCTGGAAGCGTTTCCCCCGGGCGGCCGCGTGCTCGCGATCGCGGCGGCGGGTGAGACGGTGTCCGCGCTCGCCGGGGCCGGGTTCGACGTGACCGGGGTGGACATCAACCCGGTGCAGCTCGACTACTGCCGCGCCCGCCTCGCCGGTGCCCCCGCCGTCACCGGCAGCGCCGAACGGTTGCTCGCAGCAGGACGCGCCGTGCTGCGAGGCCTCGACCCGCGGTGGCGGCCGCACAACGTGGCGGAAGCGTTGCAGCAAGGCGACTTGACGCCACTGCTCGCGTCGAAACGCCTGCGGGGCTTGCTGGCGTGCGGGCTGGCACCACTGGGTCTGGTCCTGCGCCCCGGTTTCCGCCGGTCGATCCCGCCCCGGCTCGATCAGGTCCTGCTGAACCGGCTCCGCCGCGGCCTGCGCGATCGCCCTGCCGCCAACCCCTGGGCCTGGCGGCTGCTGACCGGCCGCGACGAGCTCGCCACCACCCCGGAACCCCGGCACGCACGGTTGATCCACACGGACGTGGCCGCGCATCTGGAGCAGGTCCCGCGTGGCTGGTACCAGGGTGTGTCGCTGTCCAACATCCTGGACGGCCCGGACGCGACGTACGCCGCGCGGCTCGAACGCGCCCTTGCGCACGCGCTGAAACCGGGCGCGGTGGTGGTGCTCCGCTCGTTCCGGGAACCGGCGCCGGGCGAGGACGCGGGTCCCGTGGACCGGGCGATGCTGTGGGGCGTGGTGGAAATTCGGAGGATGGGGGCGTCATGAGCTGGTTCCCGAGGCGGCATCCGGTGCCGATGCGCACGCGGTTCGACCACTCGCTGGTGCTGACATACGCGTTCGAACCGGAGTTGCTCGCACCGCTGCTCCCCCGCGCGCTGGAGCTGGACACCTACCGCGCGCCGGACGGCATCGAACACGCCTTCGTCGCCGTGGCGCTGGTGTCGCTCCGGCAACTGCGCCCCGCGTTCCTGCCCGCCCACGCCGGTTTCCGCTCGGTCATGGCGGGCTACCGGGTGCTGGCCAAACTCCGGACGCCCACGGGAAAAACTCTGCGAGGACTGCGGATCCTGCGCAGCGACACCGACCGGCGCGCGCTGGCGCTGGGCGCCAACGTGCTGACCGGTTACCACTACCACCACAGCCGTGCCGGAGTGTCGTTCGACGGAAACCGGCTGCGCTTCAAGGTGATTTCCCACGACGGGACGGCGGATGTGGCGATCACCACGGACTTGGCCGAAGAATCTCCTTCATGGGGCGGCGTTTTCGCCACTCCGGCGGATGCGCGCAGGTTCGCCGGACCGCTGCCGTACACGTTTTCGCCGGAGGACAAGGGGATCGTCGTCGTGAAGGCGTACCGCCAGAACTGGCAGCCCGCACCGGTCGCGGTCACCTCGGCGGAGGTGTCCTTCCTGAGCCACGGACCGTTCGCAGGTGTGCAACCACAGCTGGCCAACGCTTTCCACGTGTCCGATGTGGACTACGGCTGGCACCGGGGTGAGCTGCGATGACCGTCCGAGGCGTCGCCCAGGTCCTCGCGTTCAACTGGCCCAAGGTGCTCGGCGGTGCGGCGGTCGCCGTGGCGGGGTTCCTCCCGGTTCCCGCGCCGCTGCGCCGGCCGGTCCGGTGGGGCTCGGGTGCGGCGGCGTGGTTCACGTTCGCGAGCCTCGCCGCGTCCTGGTGGGTCTACGACCTCTCCGGTCTGTACGGGTGGACTTGGTTGCGCCCGGTGCTGCCCGCCCGGGTCCGGCGCCATGTGCTGATCACGGCGGGGTTCGACGAGGTGTCTCCCACCTTCCCCGCCGTGCTGCCGGGTTCGGTGGGCGTGACCCTGGACGTCCTCGACCCGGATGCGCCGGTGGAGGCGTCCATCCGCCGAGCGCGCAAACGCTTTCCCGCGCGTGCCCTGCAGGCTCGCGCGCACGCCTTGCCCGTCGGGACCGCGTCGGCCGATCTCGTGCTGGCGGTGCTCGCCGCGCACGAGTTGCGGACCCCAGCCGCGCGGGAGGCGCTGTTCGCGGAAGCGCGGCGCGTGCTGCGGCCCGGCGGCAGGCTGGTGCTGGTGGAGCACCACCGCGACCTGCCGAACGTGCTCGCTTTCGGCCCGGGCGCATGGCATTTCTACCCGCGCCGGGAGTGGGAACGCGTCGCGGCGCGGGCCGGTTTGCGCCCGGTCGCACGCCTTCGGCGGACGCCGCTGGTGTCGGCGGCGGCGTTCGAGGCGAGGGAGCTGCCGGCCGGAGCCACGTCGTGACCGCGCTGCTGGCCCTGCCGGTGCAGTTGCGGCTCGCCGGGTCGGTGGCGATCGCGCTCGGGGTGGCGCACCTGGTCCTGCCGCGGCTGCTCGGCTGGCCCGCGGACCTGCTCGCGATGAGGCCGCTGTCCCGGCTCGTCGTCGGGCTGCACACCGGGTTCACCGGGCTCACCTGCGTCGTGCTCGGGGTGCTGCTGTGGCCCGCCGAGGAACTGCTCGCGCCCGGGCTGCTGGCCAGGACCGTGCTCGCCGCGCAGACCGTGTTCTGGGGCGCTCGCTGGGTGTGCGAAGTGGTCCTGGTCAGCCGCGTCGTGCGGACGGCGCCCGTGCCCTGGCGCGTGGCGCACGGCGTGGCACTCGCCGGGTGGGCGTGGCTCACCGGTGTGCCCGCGGCCGCGCTCCTCGCCCACTGACCGGACTCCGCCGCCCGGGGCGTCTGAGATACCAGGTAGCTACGACACTTTCCTCAATCGCCGTATCGCCTCGTCACGACGAACGACGTACCAGCCAGAACCTCCCCGACCGGCGTCTTCGACCACATCGCGAGTTGGTCCTGCCGACCTCCACTGCGGTCGAGGAGTACAACGATCTCGGAGACCCCAGGCGGCGTTGACCTGACGCACCGAAGCACGGACTCACCGCTCGCACTGCCACCCACTTCGTCGTCCCAGTCATCGTCCGGAACCCATCGGCTCAGGTCGACCGCCCATTCATCGCGACCGTGAGCACCATCCGGTCTGGGAGCTTCCACATTGAGAAAGAAACCATCGTTCTCGGCACCCACCGGATCGTCCGTGATGGAAAATTCGTCGATGAGCAGGAAAACCTCGGGATTCGCACTCCGATTCAGCGCGTCGAGCAGTAACCGCATGTCCGCAACGCCTCGGAGCACCCCTTCCTCATCGCTTCCTTCCTCCACACGATCCAAACAGTCACGATCCTTCTTCCGGCACGGCCTCCCGGTAGTCAGCCAGCTCACCGCGCAACGCTCGCGCTTCCGCCTCCAGTTCCGCTGCAACTGCCGTTCGGACAGGAGGAGCTGTCACGGCTGTAGCACGGTCCAGGTCGACAAGGGCCTGATGGAGAAGCGCTTTGACGTATTCATACCAAAGACTGTGAGCACCTTCGAGCAGGCTGGCTCGAGCACCTGGGTCAGCCAACGCGTCGAGGTGGCGTTCGGATAGGAATCGAATCGTCCGTATCGATTGCCGTAGACGCTCACGGGCAGCGCGGCATACGCCGATACCCGATTCAGGGCGCTCACGATCGGCGCGGCGACCGCAACGTCGTCAACACTGGTCACTGTGGACGACACAGTACCGGCAGGGGCACGGTAGATCGCCAGGATAAGAGTTTCAGCGGTGACTCAGGTCCGATCCCAAGCTCCTTGCCCACGATCACCGTACAGCAAGTTCAGCCCACGTCAAATCCGGCGGAATTCGCATACAGAACCGTCCTGAATCATTCTCCGGCACCCCACCGAGGCCCACGCGCAGCCCGATCCGAAACCGAGACCCCAGCGCGGGAACTACCCCGCACCGCCACCGGAGGGCCTCGGCAGGGCGAGGTGCTCCCGGAGGGTGGCGCCGGTGTACTCGCTCCGGAAGCGGCCCTTGCGTTGCAGGATGGGCACGACTTGGTCGACGAACGCCGTCAGTTCGTACGGCAGCGTCGAGCCCATGATGGTGAACCCGTCTACGGCACCCGCGTCCTGCCACTCCAGGACGTGGTCGGCGAGCTGCTCCGGCGTGCCGACGAAGTGGTACTGGCCCGCGCCGCTCTTGAGCTCGCCCGCCAGTTCCCGCAGCGACGCACCGGGCCTGGCGCGGGCGGCCGCGTACAGCTGCTCCGCCCGGCTGGAGGGCGCGGACTTCCCCGTCCACAGCTCCGCCGGCAACGGGACGTCCGGGTCGAACGCGTCCGGGTCCAGGCCCGCCGTGTAGAGCACGTTCTGCCAGCGGAACTCCGGGCTCGCCAGTTCCTCCAGCCGCCGCGCCTTCGCCCGCGCCTCGGCCTCCGTGCCGCCCAGCGTGATCATCAGCGCCGGGAGGACGAGCACGTGCGCCGGGTCCCGGCCCGCGGCCGCCGCCTTCGCGTGCAGGTCCGCCCGGAACGCGACCGCGGCCTCCAGCGAAGGCGGGCCCGAGAACACCAGCTCGGCGTACCGCGCCGCCAGCCCGATGCCCGCCGCCGACTGCCCCGCCTGCACCAGCACCGGCCACCCCTGCGGCGAGCGCGGGAACGGCAGGATCCCTTCCACGTCGTAGAACCGGCCGTGGAACCGCGGCGCGTGCAGCTTGCCGCGATCCGCCCAGACCCCGCCCTCGCGGTCACCCACGACGGCGTCGTCCTCCCAGCTGTCCCACGCCCGCGTCACCACTTCGACGAACTCGTGCGCCCGCTCGTACCGGTCGGCGTGCTCGGGGTGCGCCGTCTCGCCGTAGTTCGCCGCCGCCAGCGGGGTGACCGTGGTGACGATGTTCCAGCCCGCGCGGCCACCGCTGAGGTGGTCCAGCGTCGCGAACCGGCGGGCCAGCTCCCACGGTTTGTTGTACGTGGTGGAACCCGTGCCGATCAGTCCGATGTGCTCGGTCACGCCCGCCAGCGCCGACAGGACCGAGACCGGGTCGAACTGCGTCTGCGGCAGGTGCGTCGTGCGGTACTCGGCGATCGCGATGTTGTCCGCCAGGAACACGGCGTCCAGCAGGCCGCGTTCCGCCGTCCGCGCGATCTCCGCGTAGTACGGCAGCCCGAGCACGCCACGCACGTCGTCCTCGACGACCCGCCACGCCGATTCGTGGTACCCGTTGGGCCAGACGAAAGCCGTGAAGTGCAGGTCCCCCATCAGGCCAGGCCCTGCTTCGACAGCCAGTCCTTCGCCACGTCCGCCGCGGGTTCCCCGTCGGAGTCCACGCGGGAGTTCAGCTGCCGCAACTCGTCCGTCGTCAGCTTCGCGCTCACCGCGTTGACCACGTTCGCGAAGTCCGCGCCGCGCTCGTCGAGCACCTTCCTGCTCACCGCGGGCACCACGTTCTGCGCGGGCTCGATGCCGAGGTCGTCCTTGAGCACCACGTACTTCGGGTCGTCGACGACCGGGCTCACCGACGTGACCGGGATGACCGTCGCCGCGCCCGAGTCGAGCTGCCGCACGCGCGGCCCGATCTCCTGCACCGTCTGGAAGCTCGCGTTCGTCAGCTGGTAGACCTCCTTGAACCCGCGGAAGCACGGCAGCCGCTTCTCGCACTCGGGCCCGCCGGCGAGCACCACCTTGTCCAGCTTCTTCAGGTCGCTGATCGTGGCGATCCCCTGCGACTTCGCGAGATCGGCCTTCACGAGGAAGACGTCCTTGTCCTCGGCGGGCGCGTAGTTCAGCAGCCCGATGCCCTCGGGCTCGAACAGCTTCGCCAGCTGCTGGTGCTGCCCCTCGGCGTCCTTCGCCGCGACCTGGCCGAAGCCGGTGGTGATGGCGGCGCCCTGGTACTCGGGCACGAACTGCAGCTCACCCGACTTCAGCGACGGGTAGATCAGCTCACGCGAGCCCAGGTTCAGCTTGCGCGTGACCGGGTAGCCCTTCGCCTCCAGCGCGCCCGCGTACACCTCCGCCAGTATCTGGCTGTCGGTGAAGTTGAACGACGCGACGACGACCGGCGCGCCACCCTTGCTCTCCGCCGACGACTGCGCACCCCCGCCGCCCCCGCACGCCGCTATCCCGGCAGCGGCCACCACCGCCAGCGCGACCGCTCCGATGTTCCGGCTCCAGCCCACGTTCCCCACGCTCCCCTGCTCCAAGATCGATCGCCCACGACCTTAGCCGGGGGTACCGACAAAACCCACGATGTGGGACGCGGGGTGGCTCCGGCAGCCCGGATAACCAGTGGCGCCGCCGAGGTCCGCGGCCGGATACTCCGCGCCGTGCAGGGCTTCGCGGACGAGCGGTTCGCCCCGGTGCGCGCGGTGTTCGAAGAGAACCTCGCCAGCGGTGCCGAGGTGGGTGCCTCGGTGTGCGTGAACGTCGGCGGCCGGACTGTGGTCGACCTGTGGGGCGGGTTCGCCGACTCGGCGCGGACCCGGCCCTGGCGGCGGGACACGATCGTCAACGTCTACTCGGTCACCAAGACCGTCATGGCGCTGACCGCACTGCTGCTCGCCGATCACGGGGAAATCGACCTGTACGCGTCCGTTTCGCGCTACTGGCCGGAGTTCGCGGCGAACGGCAAGGACGGCATCACCGTCGCGCACCTGCTGAGCCACTCGTCCGGGCTGTCCGGCTGGGAGCGGCCGATCTCGTTGACAGATCTGTACGACTGGGAGAAGGCGACGGATCTGCTGGCCGCGCAGGCGCCGTTCTGGCCTCCTGGCACGGCGAGCGGGTACCACGTCCTCACGCACGGCTACCTGATCGGCGAGGTGGTGCGCCGCGTCACCGGCCGCACCCCGGGGACGTTCTTCCGCGAGGAGGTCGCCACGCCGCTCGGTGCCGACTTCCACATCGGACTGCCCGCGGCGGAGGACGGCCGCGTGGCCGAGATGATCCCCCCGGACACGGACACCCCGCTGTTCGCCGAACCGACACCGTTGCAGGCCAACGCGTCCGGCAACCCGCCGTTCGACGTGGCGGTCACCGGCAGCAGGGCGTGGCGCGGCGCCGAGATCCCCGCCGCGGGCGGCACCGGCAACGCCCGCTCGGTCGCCGACGTGCTCGCCGTCCTCGCGGGTGGCGGGCGCGGCCTGCTCTCCGAGGCGGGCGGCCGCCGCGCGCTCCAGGTCCAGGTCGAAGGCCGGGACCTCGTCCTCGGCCTCGATCTGCGCTTCGGGCTCGGGTTCGCCGTCTCCGGCGGCCTGATGCCCAACCCGAACACCCTGTACTGGGGCGGCCTCGGCGGCTCGCTCGCCATCGTGGACCTCGACGCCGGGGTCACGTTCGCCTACACCCCGAACCGCATGGCGGGCGGGCTGGCCGACGTCCGCGGCCTCGGCCTCGCCATGGCCATGTGGGAGTCGATGGCCCTGCTGTGACCGGGTTCAGTCGACGACCTGCACCCTGGCGTGCACCCCCAGCGCGTCGAAGAAGGCGGCGGAATCGGCGTCGGACAGGTGCACGCACCCGTGTGACGACCGCTCCAGGCTGCCCGCGTGGAAGGCGATCCCACCCGCCGCGAAGAACACCGAGTTCGGCATCGGCTCGTGGTTGTACTCGCTGCTGTAGTGCTCGCGGTCCTTCCACTCGACCCGGAACGACCCCACCGGCGTCGGGCTCTCCGGGCCGCCCGGCTCGGCCTGCACGGGCCCCAGCACCACCACCCCGTCCCGCAGCAGCCACGCCTTCTTCCGCGACAGGCTCACACAGGCCGCGACGGCGGGACCGCACGGCGGAGGCACTTCCGGCGTGCTGGTCACCGGTGGTGGCGGCGTGGTGGACACCGGAGCCGCGGTCGTCGAAGTGAGCACCGGCGCCGATCCCGCGGCCGGGGCACAGCCCGCGGCGAACGCGAGGAGGGCCGTCGAAACCCACAGAGTTCTCCCTTTCACGGCGCCTACTACGAGTGGGCACCGTGAAAGGTTGAGCGTTCACCAGGCGATGGGCCCGTCCTCGCTGGTGAAGGTGCCGGTCGGACCGTCGTCGCCGAGGGTGGCCATCCGCAGGGCGACCACCGCCGCCTGCTCCGGCGTGCGCCCGCCGGTGAAGCCGTTGCCCTCGGTCGCGGTGGGGCCGGGGCAGACGGCGTTGACGAGGATGCCGTCCCCGCGCAGGTGTTTCGCGTACTGCAGGGTGATGGCGTTGAGCGCGGCCTTGCTCGCTGGGTAGCCCAGCAGGGGCGGCAGGTCGGCCAGCTCCCCGTCCGGCGCGGCCATCGTGGTCAGCGAGCCCGCCCGGCCGGACACGTTCACCACCCGCCCGGCGGGCGAGCGGCGCACCAGCGGCAGCATCGCCTCGGTCACCGCGACGACGCCGAGGACGTTGACTTCAAACACCCGGCGGACTTCGGCGGCGGCGTCACCGCTGCCGGGGATCTGCCGCTCGTTCCCCGTGATCCCGGCGTTGTTGACCAGGACGTCCAGCCGTCCGTACCGCTCGGCGATGGTCTTGGCCGCGGAGGCGAGGGTGGCGGGATCCGTGACGTCCAGCTCGATGCCCTGTGCCGCTCCCAGGTGCCGCACCGCCGCGTCGCGCTGCCTGGCGTCGCGTGAGCCGATCAGCACCGTCATGCCCCGGTCGGCGAGCCCTGCCGCGATGGCACGGCCGATCCCCTTGCTGGCCCCGGTGACCAAAGCGATCTTGTCTGTCATGCCGCCAGCCCACCAGCTGCCGGTCACCGGAGCCAAGATCGATCGGGACCCGCACCTATACCCTGGAGGTATGGACTCGCGGGAGCTGGCCTACTTCGTGGCCGTCGCCGAGGAACGCAACTTCAGCCGCGCCGCCGCCCGGCTCGGCATCGCCCAGCCCCCGCTGTCCCGTGCGATCCAGCGCCTGGAACGCCGGCTCGGGGTCCGGCTCCTGGACCGCACCAGCCGCCAGGTCACGCCGACCGCCGCCGGGGACGTCCTGCTGCGTGAGGGCCGCAAGGCGCTGGCCACGCTCGCGGTGGCCGAACGGCTCACCCGCCGCGCGGGCGCGCGGCCACAACTCGTGGTCGCGATGAAGCCGGGTGGTGACGCGGGCCTGCTCGAACCCGTCCTCGCCCGGTTCGCCGAGCACCCCGACGCGGTCGATGTCGAGGTGCTGGTCTGCGGCCTCGGCGAGCAGACGGCTCTGCTGCGAGACGGCACCGCGGACCTCGCCCTGCTGCGCCTGCCCCAGCCCGACTTGTCCGGCCTCGCCACCGAGGAACTGCTCACGGAGGGTGAACTCGTGGTGCTCCCCCGCACACACCGGCTCGCGGGCCGTGCCCGCGTCCGGATGGCGGACCTGGCGGGCGAGGTCGTCCCGCGCTGGAGCGAGGGGTCCCCGGGTACCGGCCCGGTCATCACCGACACCGGGCAGGTGGCCGAGCTGATCGCGCTGGGACGCATGATCGCCGTCCTCCCGGAATCGGTCGCCGTCCGCCTCGGCGGCGAGCTGGTCGCCGTGCCCGTGGAGGGCGGGCACACGACCCTGCTCGCCGCCTGGCCCGAAGACCGCCGGGACCGCGCGCTCGCCGCGTTCGTCCGCACCGCCGCCGAAGTGGCGGCCGGTCACCCCTGAGGCACCACCGGATCGGCCTCGTCCGCGAAGGTTCCCGTCGACGCTTCCAGTTCCCGTTTCGTCGGTGCGTGCAGTGAACGGCCGAGGGTTTCCGGGCCGGACAGCACCGCAGGCAGGCCCAGCAGCGCACAGGCCAGCACCGCGAACAACGCGACCGCCCACGACCGGCCGCCCGTCCACTCGACCAGTGCGATCGCGATGATCGGCGTCAGCCCGCCCGCGAGCGCACCGCCGATCTCCCGGCTGAACGTCATCCCCGTCAGCCGGACGCGGGCCGAGAACAGCTCCGCGAAATAGGCGCCCTGCGGTCCGAACATGGCGCCGATCCCGATGCCCAGCCCCAGCAGCAGTGCCGCGGTCAGCCCGCCCCTGCTGTGCGTGCCGTCCACGATCCAGAAGAACGGAAACGCGAACAGTCCGCAAAAGACAGTTCCGAACAACAGCACGGGCCGTCGTCCGATGCGGTCGGACAACGCGCCGAACAGCGGGAGGGTGACCAGGGTCGCGAGTGCGGCGATGGTGACCGCGAACGGGCCCGCCGAATCGGACATGTGCAGCGTGCCCGTCACGTAGGCGGTGATGAACGTGAGGAACAGGTACGCCATCACGCTTTGCGCGCTCTGCGTGCCGATCAGCACCAGCACCCCCTTGCGCTCGTGCGCGAACACCTCCCGCAGCGGCGTCCGCGTCACCTGCGCGTCGCGGTCGATGTGCCGGAACGCCGGGGTTTCGTGCAGCCGCAACCGGATGAACATCGCGACGACGATCACGAGGACGCTCGCCGCGAAGGGCAGCCGCCAGCCCCACGCGAGGAAGTCGTCGTGCGGCAGCAGCGTGACCAGGCTGACCGCGCCCGACGCGAGCAGCAGCCCGAGGTACACCCCGGACGCGGGCCACGCGCCGTGCAGCCCGCGCCGCCTCGGGTCGGCGTGTTCCACCGACAGCACCGCGGAACTGCCGAACTCGGCGCCCGCGCCGAGGCCCTGCACGATGCGCAGCACCAGCAGGCTGATCGGCGACCAGATCCCCGCCTGCGCGTAGGTCGGCACCGCCGCCATCAGCACGGTGGCTCCGCCCATCACCAGCAACGTGACGACCAGGACCGGTTTGCGCCCCACCCGGTCCCCCATCGCGCCGAACAACGCGCCGCCCAGCGGGCGGATGAAGTACCCGAGCGCGAGCGTCGCGAACGCCGCGAGCGTGGACACGAAGGCGTTGCCACCGGGGAAGATCACTTTGTTGAACACCAGTGCCGACACCGAGGCGTACAGGTAGAAGTCGTACCACTCGAGTGCGGAACCGATCAGGGCGGCGGGCACGACCCGCCGCATGGCAGACGACTCTGTCATGGTTCTCTCCTCAGGCGACGCGGAGGTCCGCGATCGCGTCCCAGTCCCAGTCGATGCCGAGCCCCGGCTCCCCGGGCGGCACCACGCAGCCGTCGTCGATCTCCAGCCCGCGCCGCGTGATGGCGGCCAGCTGCGGGATGTGCTCGACGTACATCCCGGCGGGCACCGCGCACGCCAGGCTCGCGTGCAGCTCCATCAGGAAGTGCGGGGCTACCGTGACGTTGAAGGCCTCGGCGAGGTGCGCGACCTTCAGCCAGGGCGTGACGCCCCCGATGCGCGCGACGTCGACCTGCACGATCCCGGCGGCACCCGCGGCGAGGTACTCGGCGAACTGGCCCACGCTGTAGACCGACTCGCCGACCGCGACCGGCACGCTCGTCGAGCGCGCGAGGCGCCCGTGACCGGCCACGTCGTCCGCGGGCAGCGGCTCCTCGAACCACGCGATGTCCAGCGGTTCGTAGGTGCGGGCGCGCCGGATCGCCTCGGCAGCGGTGAGGGACTGGTTGGCGTCGACCATGATCTCCCAGTCCGCGCCGACCGCCTCGCGGACGGCGGCCAGCCGTTCGGCGTCCTCCCGCGCAGTCGGCTTGCCCACCTTGAACTTGGCGCCGCGGAAGCCCGCGGCCTTCGCCGCGCGGGCGTTCGCGACCAGTTCGTCCGTCGTCAGGTGCAGCCAGCCGCCTTCCGTGTCGTACACCGGAAGCCGCTCGTGCGCGCCACCCGCCAGCCGCCACAGCGGCTCCCCCGCGCGCAGGCACCGCAGGTCCCACAGCGCGGTGTCGACCGCGGCGAGCGCGAGCGAGGTGAGCACGCCGATCGCGGTGGCACGCGTGCTCCCCAGCAGCCTCGCCCAGATCGCCTCGACGTCGCGGGCGTCCGCGCCGAGCAGGCCTTCGACGAGGTGGTCCCGCAGCATCGACAGCACCGCCCTCCCACCGGTGCCGATCGTGTAGGAATAGCCCGTGCCCGACAGGCCGTCGTCGGTCTCGATCCGGACGAGGATCGTCTCCTGGCGCACGAAGGTCTGCGTGGCATCGGTCCGCACGGTCTCGGGTTCGAGGAACACCAGCAGGCACTCCACGTTGGTGATCTTGCTCAAGGCACCGTCTTTCGTTGTCGGGTAAGGAAAACTAGGTGGTCCGCCAGCCCGCCTCGATCTCCTCCAGCGACCGGTTCGCCGTCTCCGGTACACGCGTCAGCACGAACGCCAGCCCGAGCGCGGAGAGCACGGCGTAGCCGCCGAACACCCAGAACCCGATGGCGCCGAGGAGGTCGGGGAAGGTCAGGGAGAACAGGAAGTTGAACAGGTACTGCACGAAGGTGATCAGCCCCATGCCGATCGCGCGGGCCCGCAGCGGCAGGATTTCCGGGATGTAGAGCCAGAACACGGGCCCGAGGCCGAAGCCGAACGCGAAGGTGAACACGAACACGCAGCCGATGTCGAGCGCCGACACGTGCGGGAACAGGGCCAGCAGGACCAGCGGCGGCACCTGCCCGCCGAGGCTCAGCGCGAGCAGCTTCACGCGGCCGAACCGGTCGATGAGCGGCAGCGACAGGGCCGTCGACAGCACGAGCGCGCCGCCCACGCTGTAGTTCGCGATGATCCCCGTGTCCCCGGAATGCCCTGTGGCGTCGGCGAAAACGGTCGGGGCGTAGTAGACCACCGCGTTGATCCCGGTGAAGACCTGGAAGAACGTCAGCACCAGGCCGAGGTTGACCGCCCGGCGGTAGCGCCGGTAGAGCTCCCGCAGTCCCGCACCCTGCCGGCTCAGGCTCTGCCGGATCTCCGCGGCCTCGGCGTCCGCCTCGGCTTCCGACGACCGCAGCCGCAGCAGCACGCGGCGCGCGTCCTCCTCCCGCCCGCGCAACGTCAGCCACCGCGGACTGGCGGGGCTCAACAGCATGCCGGCGAAGAAGAACAGGGCGGGGACCGCGCCGAGGCCGAGCATCCAGTCCCAGGCACCGGCGCCGCGGAGCGCGTCCCCGACCCCGTAGGCGACGAGGATGCCGACGTTGACGCTGAGCTGGTACAGCGCGCTGATCAGCCCGCGCGTCCGCTTCGGCGCCAGTTCCGTGAGGTAGATGAGGCCGAACATGTTGGCCAGCCCGACCGCGAGGCCCAGCACGAACCGGGACACCAGCAGCAGGGCCACGTTCGTGGACAGCGCGCAGCCGAGCGACCCGGCGACGAAGACGACCCCCGCGACGATCAGCAGGTGGCGGCGGTCGAACCGCTTGGCCGCCAGCGCGCCGCCCACGATCGACGGCAGTGCGCCCAGCAGGATCAGGCTGGTCACCAGCCCCTGCTCGGTCGAGGTGAGCCCGAACCGCTCGGTGGCGAAGGGCAGCGCCGTGGCGATGGCGCCGGAGTCGTAGCCGTAGAGCAGCCCGGCCATCCCGCCGAGGACCGCCACCACCCGCACGAACCGGGGCACCGGGGGCGCTGACGATCCGGCGCGGTCGGTACCGGCGAGGGACGCGGAACCTGCCATGCTTCCTCCTTGAAGTGGCACTTCCTATAGGAAATAGGAGCGCACTCACCTTACTGGTCGCATTGGCAACAAAGTCAAGCCCTCTAGCAGGAGCAGCTGGGATGGATCGTCGTGCGATCTTGGCTCACCTTGCAGTTTCCTATATGTTTCATGGCGTCAACGTCGCCAGTGTGAGGAGGAGGCCGCGTGCAGCTCATGCGAGTCGGAGAACCGGGCCAGGAACGACCGGTGGTCCGGGACGACGACGGGGTCCTGCGGGACCTCGTCCCGCTGACCGCCGACATCGACGGCCCCTTCCTGGCGGCGGGTGGAGTGGCGCGCGTGCGTGAGGCGCTGCGCGCGGGCACGCTTCCGGAGGTCCCCGGCGCGGAGGCGCTGCGGATCGCCGCACCCGTCGCGCGTCCCCAGGCAGTCCTGTGCGTGGGGCAGAACTACGCGGCGCACGCGGCCGAATCGGGCAGCGAACCCCCGGCCGCGCCGATCATCTTCTTCAAGCACCCCAACACCGTCGTCGGCCCGTACGACGACGTCGTGATCCCGCCCGGCGCGGAGCAGGTGGACTGGGAGGTCGAACTGGCCATCGTGATCGGGAAGCGGGCGAGCTACCTCGAAACCGAGGAGGAGGCCGCGGCCTGCATCGCCGGGTACGCCGTCTCACACGACGTGTCCGAACGGCGCTACCAGCTGCACGATTCGGGCGGGCAGTGGTCGAAGGGCAAGTCCTGCGAGACCTTCAACCCGCTGGGGCCGTGGCTCGTGCCCGCGGAGGACCTGCCCGCGGGCCCGCAGGCGCTGCGCCTGGCGAGCCGGGTCAACGGCGAGCCGCGGCAGGACTCCAGCACCGCTGACATGATCTTCAGCGCGCACGAGCTGGTCCAGCACCTCAGCCACTACCTGGTGCTGGAGCCCGGCGACGTGATCAACACCGGCACCCCGGAGGGCGTCGCGCTGTCGGGCCGGTTCCCGTACCTCCGCGACGGCGACGTGGTCGAGTTGGAGATCGAGCACCTCGGCAGCCAGCGGCAGCACGTCCGGGCGCGGAAGTGACCGTGCGGCGGGTGCTGCAGGTCATCGGCGTCAAGCCGGAGAAGCTGGCCGAGTACCGGGAGCTGCACCGCGCGGTGCCGGAGCCCGTGCTGGACCGGCTCGGTCGCAGCTCCATCACCAACTACTCGATCCACCTGCTCGGCGACCGGCTCATCGCCTACTTCGAGTACACCGGCCACGATCTGGAGGCCGACCTCGCCGCGATGGCGGCGGACGAGGCGACGCGGCGGTGGTGGCAGCTGACCGGACCGTGCCAGGAACCGGTGCCGGAGGCGCGGCCCGGTGAGTGGTGGGCGACGGCGGAACAGATCTTTCTCCTGGAATGAGGACGGACATGGAATTCGACGGACTGGTGGCGGCCGTGACGGGCGGGGCCTCGGGGATCGGCCTCGCGACGGCCAGGGAACTCGCGCGGCGCGGGGCGGCGGTCGCGGTGCTGGACCGCGCCGCGGACGGGCTGGAGTCCGGTTTGGACGGTTACGCCTGCGACGTCACGGACACCGCCTCGGTGCGGGCCGCGTTCGAAGACATCGAGCAGCGGCACGGGCGGCTCGACGTGCTGGTGAACAACGCCGGGATCGGCGCGCAGGGCACGGTTGAGGACAACGACGAAACCGAGTGGCGGCGCGTCTTCGACGTCAACGTCACCGGCATCGCCCGGGTCAGCGCCGCCGCTCTGCCCCTGCTGCGCAGGACGGCCGCCGCGACGGGACGCACCGTCGCGATCGTCAACACCTGCTCGATCGCGGCCACGGCGGGCCTGCCCCAGCGCGCGTTGTACTCGGCCAGCAAGGGCGCGGTGCTCGCGCTGACCCGCGCGATGGCCGCCGACCACCTGCCCGAGGGCGTCCGCGTCAACTGCGTCAACCCCGGCACCGTCGACACCCCGTGGGTCGGCAGGCTCCTCGATGCCGCAACGGATCCCGAAGCCGAGCGGGCGGCGCTGGAAGCACGCCAGCCGACCGGCAGGCTCGTGACGGCCGAGGAGGTCGCGGCCGCCATCTGTTACCTGGCGAGCCCGGCGGCCGGCGCCACCACCGGCACGGCGCTGGCGGTCGACGGCGGGATGCAGAACCTGCGGCTGCGCCCCGGAAACCAGCGGTGACCGAGCTCGGTTTCGGCGCCGCGACACTGGGCGGGCTGTTCGCGCCGATGACCGACGAGGAGGCGGACGCCGTGCTCCAGTCCGCCTGGGACGCCGGGATCCGCTACTTCGACACCGCCCCGCACTACGGGGTCGGCCTGTCAGAGGAGCGACTCGGCCGGTTCCTGGCCGGCAAGCCACGCCCGGAGTTCATTCTGTCCACAAAGGTCGGCCGCCTGCTGGTGCCCGGGCCCGCTCGTGACGGCGTGGCCGGGTTCCACGGCACGCCACACCGGGACCGCGTGCTCGACTACAGCCGGGACGGGGTGCTGCGTTCGCTCGACGAAAGTCTCCAGCGCCTTGGCCTCGACCGCGTCGACGTGTTGTTCATCCACGATCCGGACGACCACGAGGAACAGGCGCTGCACGAGGCGTACCCGGCGCTGGCCCGGTTGCGGGACGAAGGCGTGGTCAGCTCGATCGGTGTCGGCATGAACCAGACCCGCGTCCCGGCGCGGTTCGTGCGGGAGACCGAGATCGACTGCCTGCTGATCGCGGGCCGGTACACGCTGCTGGACGCGACGGCCGGGCGAGAACTGCTGCCGTTGTGCGCGGAACGCGGGGTCGGCGTCGTCAACGCCGGGGTGTTCAACAGCGGCCTGCTCGCCGACCCGCGCCCCGGCGTCCCGTACGACTACGGGCCCGCGCCGGACGCGCTCGTGCGGCGCGCGGGGGCGATCGCGCGGATCTGCGCCCGCCACGGCGTTTCCCTCGCCGCGGCGGCACTCGCCTTCAGCCGGGATCATCCCGCTGTGCGGACGGTGCTGGTGGGCATGCGCGACCCGGCCGAGGTGTGGCAGAACGTGACCGCGGCGGCGGCGGACGTGCCCGCCGCGTTGTGGACGGACCTGGCTGCCGAAGGATTACTGCCGTGATCCGCGTCGACGCGCATCATCACGTGTGGGATCTCGCAGTGCGGGACCAGCCCTGGATCACCGGGCCCGCGCTGGCCCCGCTCCGGCGGGACTTCGGCCTGCCCGAGCTGGCCCCGCAGGCAGCTGCCCAAGGGGTCACGGCGACCGTGGTGGTCCAGACCGTGTCCGACGAGCAGGAGACCGTTGAACTGCTGACGCTCGCAGGCCCCGTGGCGGCCGTCGTCGGCTGGACCGATCTGACGGCACCCGACGTCGCCGAACGCCTTGCCGCTCTGGGGGAACGTCCCGGTGGCAGCCACCTGCGCGGTCTCCGCCACCAGGCGCAGGACGAGCCGGACCCGCGGTGGCTCTGCCGCGAAGACGTCCGGCGGGGGCTGCGTGCCGTGGCGGACGCCGGGCTGGTCTACGAACTGCTGGTCACGCCGGCACAGCTGCCCGCGGCGGTGGAAACCGTCACGGCGGTGCCTGAATGCCGGTTCGTGCTGGACCACCTGGCCAAACCCACCGTGGCCGCGGGCGGGTGGGAGCCCTGGGCGAGCGACCTGGCCCGGTTGGCGGCGCTGCCGAACGTCGACTGCAAGCTGTCGGGCCTGGTGACGGGGGCGGACTGGGACCGGTGGTCCGTGCGTGACCTCCGCCCGTACGCCGACCACGCGCTCGGCCTGTTCGGCCCGGAGCGGATCCTGTTCGGCTCGGACTGGCCGGTGTGCACGCTCGCCGCCGACTACGAACGGGTGGTGCGTACTGCCGAGACGCTGACGGAGGCGCTCAGCGAAAACGAGCGCGCGGGGGTGTTCGGGGGCAATGCCGTGAGGGTGTACGGTCTGAACCTATAGGATGTCGGAAACGACGGCCGAGGAGGGGACGTGCTCGCGGAGAAGCGGACGGTGCCGCAGCGCCAGGTCCTGGCCGACACGGTGTACGAGGCCGTCAAGGCGATGGTCATGGACCACGAGATCAAACCGGGCGAGCGGGTCGGCATCGACGCCATCGCGCGGCAGCTGGACGTCTCCCCCACGCCGGTGCGAGAGGCGCTTGCCCGGCTCGCCGCGGACGGGCTGGTCACGAAGCGCTCCCTGGCCGGGTACCGGGCCACCGAGCTACTCACGCCGCAGGGGCTGGAGGAGCTTTTCGAGATGCGCCTGCTGCTGGAACCGCGGGCCGCCGCCCTCGCCGCCGAGAACTGCGACGAGGCGCAACTCGACCGGATCGAGGAGATCCTCGAAAAGATGCGCGCGTGCCCGTACTCCGGCGAGCGCTACGCGGGCTATGGCGATTTCGCCGCGCTGGACCAGCTCTTCCACGACACGATCGCGGACGCGAGCGCGCGCCCCCTGCTGGCGGACGCCGTCCACCGGCTGCACTCGCACCTGCACATCTTCCGCCTGGGCGGCGTGGCGGGCGCGGGCCCGCTGACCCTCGCCGAGCACGAACGCATCCTGCGCGCGATCCTCCGCCGCAACGCCACCCGCGCCGCCGACGCCATGACCGAACACCTGCGCCTCAGCCTGGAACGGCAACGCGCCCGGCAAGCGGCGTAAGCGCTTTCCCGCGGCTGGGCCCGCTCCGCGCCAAGCCCGCGCTCGGCCGGTGGGCCGCCTCCGCCCACCTCTACGGCGGTGGACCCACCCACCGCTTCCCCGCCACGCCACGACCGGACGCGCGCGGCTCGGCCTGGAACGACAGCGCGCCCGGCATGCAAGCGGGGCCACCCTCAGCGGTACTCGCGGCCCCGGTCCGCGGTGTGCAGTGCGCTGCGGGCCCGCCACCGGGCGAGCACGCCGAGCAGGTGGCCCTCACCCCCGAACAGGTACCAACCGACTCCTGATCTCCGGCTTCAGGACCTTCCCGATCTTCGACCGGGGCAGGTCCGGCCAGATCTCCACCTGTTTCGGCGTTTTGACGCTGCCCAGCCGTTCCTTCACGAACGCCACCAGCTCCCCCGCGGCCACCTCCCTGCCTGGCCGCAGCTGCACGACCGCGGTCACCCGCTCGCCCCACTTGTCGTCCGGCAGGCCGAGCACCGCGCAGTCCTGCACGGCCGGGTGGGCCCGCAGCGCCTGCTCGACCTCCGCGGAGTACACGTTGAACCCGCCGGTGATGATCATGTCCTTCATCCGGTCCACGATGTGCAGGTAGTTCTCCTCGTCGAGGTAACCGACGTCGCCCGTGTGGTGCCACCCGTACTTGCTCGCCGCCGCCGTGGCTTCCGCGTCCTCGTGGTACCCGGCCATCACCAGCGGACCACGCACCACGATCTCGCCGCGTGCTCCCCGCGGCAGCAGCGCTCCGGCCGCGTCCATGACGGCGACCTGGGTCAGCGGAGTCGGCCTTCCCGCGGACGAAAGCCGCTCCCGCGCGATCGTGCCGTCCTCGTGGAAGTGCTCGGCGGGCGCGAGCGTCGAGATCATGTTCGGCGCCTCGGTCTGGCCGAACAGCTGCCCGAGCACCGGCCCGATCCGGACCAGCGCCTCCTCCAGCCGCGTCGGCGACATGGGCGCGGCGCCGTACCACAGGCAGCGCAGCGACGTGAGGTCCGTCGAGTCGAGCGCGGGGTGGTCGAGCAGCCCGTAGATCACGGTGGGCGGCAGGAAGGCGTGGGTGACGCGGTGGTGTTCGATCAGCCGCAGGAACTCGCCGAGATCGGGCTCCGGCATGATCACGACCTCCCCGCCGAGGGTGAGGACCGGGAACGTCAGCACGCCCGCGGAATGGGTCAGCGGGGCGAGCGCGAGGTACCGCGGCCGGTCGCCGAACGGGTAGCTCATCAGCGTCAGCGCGGTCGCCGTCGCCATGTTCTCCGCGGTGAGCCGAACCCCCTTCGGCTTTCCCGTGGTACCACCGGTTCCGGCGAGCATGCACAGTTCCCCCGCCGCCACGGGCACCTCCTCGGGCTCCGGAGCGCCATCGATCCACTCCTCGAAGCCCACCGCCCCGTCGACCGCGCCGTCGAGGCAGACGAGGACCGTCAGCTCGGGCAGCCGGTCCCGGATCCGGTCCACGAGCGGCGCGAACCGCCGCTGGAAGAGCAGGCACCGGCAGCCGAACAGGTCGAGCAGCTGCCGGTTCTCCTCGGCTTCGTTGCGCGGGTTCACCGGGCACCACACCGCACCAGCCCGGGAGATCCCGAAGACGCACGTCAGCGCGAGCGGGTCGTTGCCGGACAACACCGCGACCCGGTCGCCACGCCGGATGCCCGACGCCTGCAGCGCTCCGGCGACCTCGCGCGAGCGCCGCACCACCTCGTCGTAGCCCAGCGTCTTCCCGTTCATGGTCAGGCAAGGGGCGTCGCCGCCGAGCGAGGCGCCCTTGTCCAGGTAATCAGCCAGCCGCACTGCTCGACCTCACTGTCTGGAGTGGACACCGTGCCGGCCGTCCCCTGCGGCGGCCGGCACGGCAGTTCAGTGGTGGACTTCCACGATCGGTTCGAGCACGAGCCCGAACGCGCGGAGCGTGCCGAGCAGCTCGCGGTAGCCGAACGCCTGGCAGCTGGAGGCGAACCCGGTCCGGCGCGGCGCCTCCTGCAGCAGGTGTGCCGCCGCGTGCGCGTTGAGCAGCGCGGTCTGCTTGTAGTTGCAGTTGCCGTGGATGACGCAGTGCGCGCGGCCCAGCGGGCCGGACGCGTGGACGGAATCGAGCGAGGTGTTGATCCGCGGGTTCTCCCTCGGCGGCATCTCACTGCGGATGAGCGCGGACTGCTCGTCGATGATCCGGTACTTCTCCTCCTCCGAGCACCCCTCCATCCGCGCCAGCGCCGCCGCCACGATCTGCGGCACGCCCTGCATCAGCGGCCGGTTGAACACGCCGCCGAGCGCCCGCACGTTCGCCACCCGCGGGTCCTTCTTGAACCACAACGGGTGCGACGTGCCGCCCCACGGCAGCGCGAGCCCCAGTTCGTGCTGCCCCGGCACGACGACGTCGTAGAGCCCGGCGTCCGCGGGCCATTCCACGTACTCGTTCTGCTCCAGGTAGTACGCCTTGGCGAAGGCCGCGTTGGTGAGGATCGTGTTCGTCGAAGCGACCGTGGGGTGGCCCTTCCAGAACACCTGGATGTCCAATGTGTCCAGTCCGGGCGTCTCGAGGCAGATGTTCGCCGCGATCTCGCCGATGGTGTACATCTGCGCCAGTCCCGGTGTCAGCACGAGCCCCCGCGCCACGAACTCCGCGCCGTAGCGCTCGTCCGCGTCGATCATCCAGTTCTGCTCGCCGTTGGTGTCGGTGTAGTGCGCGCCGATCTCCAGGCACGCCTCCACGACCTCGTGCCCGTAGCGGGCGAACGGACCGACGGTGTTCAGCACGACCTTCGCGCCTCGGAAGGCCTCGGTGAGCGCGGGCACGCTGTGCTCGACCTCCGTCACCTCGTGCTCGACCGTGTCGACGCCGGGCACCCCGGCGACGGCCTCCTGCACGCGCTTGAGGTCCCGGCCCGCGGCCAGGAACGGAATGCCGTACTCGCGGAGGTACTCGCAGATGAGGCGCCCGGTGTAACCGGAGGCGCCGTAGACGACGACAGGTTTGTCAGTGGCCACGATGGTTGCCTTTCGTAGTTGTCGGGGTGTTCACATGCCCATGCCGCCGTCGACCGGGAGCCCGGCCCCGGTGATGAACTCGGCGGCGTCGGAGGCGAGGAACACCACGGCGCTCGCCATGTCGCCGACCCGCCCCAGCCGCCCGCCCGGGGTCAGCGCGACCACGGCTTCGACGGCGTCCTGGGGCGAGGGGAACAGGCCGAGTTCGGCACAGTCCACGGCGAGCTGGTTGCCCATGGCGGTGGGGGTGAGCCCCGGGTAGACGCAGTTGACCCGGACGCCGTAGCCGAGCTTGCCCGACTCGGCCGCCGCGACCCTGGTGAGCCGGTCGATGGCGGATTTCGTCGCCGAGTAACCCGCGATGCCGGGGAACGCGATCGTCGCGGCCACCGACGCGATGTTGATCACCACGCCGCCGTCGCCCGCCGCGCCGCCGGGCCGCATCGTGCGGAACGCGTGCTTGAGGCCGAGCGCGGTGCCGACCACGTTGACGTCGAGCATCTTGCGCAGCGCGACGGGGTCGAGGTCGACGAGCAGGTTCGTGATCTCCACCCCTGCGTTGTTGACGAGGATGTCCAGACCGCCCAGCGCGTCGAGCACCGAGTGGACGGCCTGCTCCCAGCTGGAGTCCTCGGTGACGTCGAGCGGGACGAACTCGGCGGTGGCCCCGGCGTCACGCAACGCCTGCGCGGTCTCCTTGCCGAGGTCTTCGAGCACGTCGGCGATCACGACGGCCGCACCCGCCTCGGCGAGCGCTTCCGCCATCCCGGCGCCCAGCCCGCGCGCACCGCCGGTCACCAGGGCCTTCCGGCCGGCCAAGTCATACCTCGTCATCCGAAATCTCCTCCTTGAGATCGCTGGTCGGCCGCACCCCGGGGTGTGACACGCGCCTCACCGTAAGCGGATATCTGGACAGTCGTCAAGATTTTCTTGGTCACTCGTCCAGAGTTTCTTGGACGCATGTCAAAGACTCCAGGTGGGAGCCCGGAGAGGGCGTTAAACTGTCGGACGAGGCCGCGGGAGCGGGTGGGCCAGTGGACGGGAAACGTGGTGACCGAGGTAGCCGAGCGCAAGCGGGAGCGGATAGCCCGCCGCCAGGTCGACAAGTTCGACGCGCGGCGGACCGAGCTCGCCGTGGCGACCCTGCACACGCTTGCCGAGCTGGGCTACGCACGCACCAGCCTGCGGGAGATCGCACAGAACTCGGAGTTCTCCCACGGCGTCCTGCACTACTACTTCGAGGACAAGCGCGACCTCGTCACCGAAGCAGTGCGGCAGTACGAGGCCGTGTGCGTCACGCGCTACGACGACGTCGTGGCGAGGGCGACGAGCGCGCGGCAGCTGCGCGAGGAGTTCTCCGAGATGTTCTTCACGACGCTGCGGCAGGACGCGCGGCTGCACCGGCTCTGGTACGACCTGCGCAACCAGAGCATGTTCGACGAGTCGTTCCGTAAGGACGTGCTGGAGATCGACGAACGCCGCGAACTGATGATCTGGCGGGTGGTCAGCCGCTACGCCGAGCTCGCCGGCGCGGAGCCGGCCACCTCGTCCGCGGCGAGTTACGCCATGCTGGACGGGATCTTCCACCGCGCGCTACTCGCACAACTGTCCGGAGTGGATGAAGCCGTGCACGCGGCCGAGGAGGAGTTCCCCCGCGTGTTCGCGCTGCTCGTCACCGGCGGGACCGAGCAGGACTGAGCCCGGCCCCCTCGCCGATCCGTGACCAGCACCGGCGATGAACCACGCCCTCATGTTTCCAGTGCTACCATTATTTCGTTATCACTGGAAACAGCAGGAAGAGGCAGCAATGTCCGGCAAGATACGCATCGTGGGGCTCGAAGAGCACTTGGTCCTCCCCGTCGTCAGCGACGCGTGGAAGAAGGCGGGTGTCACGGGCGGCGGACCCTACCCGCACGACCACCCGGTGATGCGGCGGTTGCGCGACGTCGGCGAGCAGCGGCTCGCGGACATGGACGAGCAGGGCATCGACGTCGCGGTGCTGTCGGTGACCTCTCCCGGGGTGCAGAACCTGCCGCCCGCCGATGCGGTACGCGTGGCCCGCGAAGCGAACGACGCCATGGCCGAGATCGTCGCCGCCCACCCGGAGCGGTACCAGGCGTTCGCGACCCTCCCGACCCCCTCGCCCGAGGACGCCGCGGCGGAGCTGGAGCGGGCGGTCACCCAGCTCGGCTTCCGCGGTGCGATGGTCAACGGCCGCACCGGCGACAAGCTCGCCGACGCCCCGGAGTTCGACGACCTGTACGCGACGGCCGAACGACTGCGCGTCCCGTTGCATTTCCACCCGCAGACCCCGTTGCCGGCGGTGCAGCAGGCGTACTACTCGGGGCTGCCCGGCGGGATCGGCCCGGCGCTGGCGACCGCGGGCCTCGGCTGGTACTACGACCTCGGCGTGCAGTACCTGCGGATGATCTTCTCCGGGGTGTTCGACCGCCATCCCGGGCTGCAGGTGATCGCCGGGCACTGGGGCGAGGTCGTCCTGTTCTACCTCGACCACGTCGGGTACATGCAGGAGATGGCCGGGCTGCGGCAGCCGCTGATCGACTACTTCCGGCAGAACTTCTGGATCGCCGGCAGCGGCACGGTCAGCGAACGCTACCTCCGGTGGACGGCGGAGGTCGTGGGCACCGACCGCATGCTCTACTCGACCGATTACCCGTACACCTTCGGCAACCGGCCCGCAGGCTTCCCCTACCTCGACACCAGCGGCGGCGTCGCCCGCTCCTTCCTGGAAAACGCCCCGTTCACCGACGAGGAGAAGGTTGCCATCGGATCCGGCAACTGGGAACGGCTGACCGGCCACCTCCCCGGGGCGAAGCGGTCCGCCTGACACCCCGAGAGTCCGGCGATCATCCCGTCGTCTGATACCGGTGGATCACTTTGAGCCAGGGCCGCAACCTTTCTGCTCGCTTGCGGTTGCCTTGCCAGGCTTGCGGCCCTGGGTCAAAGCGATATGCACAAACCGCAGGCGACGGGGTGATCACTCAACTCCACCGGGCGCGGAGCGTCCTGCCCGCGCCCCGATCCTTGAGTGTTCAGCAACTGGGGATCGGGGCGGGGGTGGGTGTGGTGGCTGCTGTTGCCAGGCTCAGCGCGGCGCCCAGGACCAGCAAGCCTTGTGCGGTGCGGGGGTTGGCGCCGGTGAGCGTTGTGATCCTCGACAGGCGGTTGTCCACCGTGTTGGGGTGGACGTGCAGGCGCCTTGCGGTTTCCCGGCGGTGGAAATCCGTCGCGAAGTAGGTGGTGATCGTCGTCAGCAGTTCCGGTTCTTCGCGCAGCCGGGCCGCGATCGACGCCAGGCGTGGGCGCGCTTCGCTGTCGTGGGCGATCTGGTATTCGAAGAGGCGGTCCTCCAACACTGCGACCTCGCCCGGTTCGCGTGTCAGCTCCAACAACTTTCTCGCCTGGTTCGCTGCCGTGGGAATGTCGGCCACCGTGGGGGCGTACGCGTAACCTGCGGTGATCGCGATCCCCGTGGCGCGCTGGAGTTTCGGCAGTACCGCACGGATCGCCGCTGGGTCCGATGTGGACGGTGCCAGGACCAGACCGCCACCGGGGTCGAGTGCGGCCAGCGCGTCCGGTAGTTCCCGGCGCAGGTGCTGGATCAGCCGGTGGACCTTGCGGTGTCCGGCGAGCCGCCTGCCGACCGTGTCCTCGACGGCTTCCGTGGGGTGTGCGGCGAGCCGTAGCGCGAGGATCCCGTAGGCGTCCGCGAGCCGGATCTCGAAGCGCGCGGCCAGTTCCGCCGCTGGTTCACCGGCGACGAGGGCGCGCACGACGTCCCGCATCGCCTCGCGTTCTTCGCCGTGGGCGGCTTCGGTTTCCTCCTGGTGCGCCTGGACGCCCGCGTGCGCCACCCGGTGGATGCACCGGAACAACGTCCCCGCCGCCTCGGCCGGCAGGTCCGCGGACACATCGGACAACTCCGCCCAGATCGCCTCCGCGATGAAGAAATACGCCTGCAGCAGCTCCGCCACCGGCAACCGTTCCGCACCCCGATCGGCACCCCGTTCAGCGAACAGCCGCAGCTCGTCCTCACGCGGGTCACGCCGCTCGCGCACCAGGCGCACGTACAGCCGCACGATCTCCCGGCAGGTGTGCGCCATGTTCAGTTCGAGGTGCTCCGGAACCACTCCGCCGTAGTGCGGTGAAGCCGCCGCGTACGCGTGCACGGCACGCTCGGCCACAGCCTGTGTCCGCCGCTCCAGCCGATCCCAGGGTGCTTGTGACATGTCACAGCAGCATAGCCGGAACCGTGGACGAAGAGCGCTTCCGCGGACGGATCACCAGCGGCGACAGTTGGAACAGTGTCCATGACGGCGATCACAAAGGAGTTTTCGTTGGAAGCCATCTTCCGGCCGAAGTCGATCGCGGTGGTGGGGGTCTCCGCCACGGACGCGGCGTCGTGGGGGCGTATGACCGTGCGGCGGCTGCTCGAAGGGGGCTACGGCGGGGAGGTGGTCGCCGTGGCCCGGGGTGAGCTGACGTTGCCGGGCGCGCGGGTCGTGCGCTTGCTGGCCGAGATCGGCCACGCCCCGGACCTGGTGGTGCTCGCGACGCCCGCCGCCACGGTGCCGGATCTCCTGCGCGAGGCCAGGGAAATCGGGGCAGGCGCGGCGATCGTGTACGCCGCGGGCTTCGCCGAGGGTGGCAACCGGGACCTGGAGGAAGAGCTGCGGACCGCCGCCGGGTCGATGCCGGTGCTCGGGCCGAACTGCCTTGGCATCGTGAGCCGCCCCGCCTCGGTGCAGCTGTCCACCACGCGCTTCCTGGACCGCGAGCGCGCCGACCCCGGTCCCGTCGCGATCGTGACGCAGAGCGGAGCGATGGGCTTCGTGCTCGCCGACCTGCTGGAACAGGCGGGCGTGGGCTACTCCTACTACGCGAGCGCCGGCAACGAGACGTGCCTGTCCGCCACCGAACTCGGCGCCTACCTGCTGGACCAGCCGGAGACCGGCGTGCTGGTGCTCTACCTCGAAGGCGTGCGGGACGCCGCCGGCCTGCGTGAACTGGGGCGCCGGGCGCGGCGGGCGGGCAAGGCCATCGTGGCGCTGAGCGTCGGGCGCAGCGCCGCGGGCAGGCGGGCCGCGCTGTCCCACACCGCGGCGGTCGCCGGGGACCACCTGCTCCTCGCGTCGCTGTGCCGTCAGGAGGGCATCCACCTCGTCACCGACGACGAGCAGGTCGTCGACGCGGTCCTGTGTGCCCGCAAGCGCGTCACGCTGCCGCCCGCGCCCCGGCTGGCGGTGCTGACGATGTCGGGCGGGGCGGGCGGGGTGCTGGCCGACGTGCTGACCTCACTGGGCGCCCGTGTCCCACCGCTCGGCGAGCAGACCCGGGCGCGGCTCGCGGAGATCGGTGGGATCGGGGCCACCGACGCCAATCCCGTGGACCTCGGCGGGAACTTCGACCGGGCGCTCGACCGGATCACCGGCCTGCTCGGCGTGCTCGACGCGGCCCCGGACGTCGACGGCATCGTGCTGTACCTGACCTTCGGAGACCGCTTCCTCGACACCTACCGCACGCTCGCCGGGATCACCGCGGGGCTGTCCACCCCGGCCTGGTTCGTGTGGGCCTGCGCGCCACCCGGCGAGCTCGCCCGGCTGGCCAGCCCGGAAACGGTGCTGCCGAGCATCGGCGCGCTCCGGCGGCGGCTGCGGGTGCTGCTGCCCGATCCCCCGTCGGCCGAACCCACACCGAGTCGTGGGGATTCGCGGCAGCGGGTGGTGTCGGAACTGCACGCGGCGCCGGTGCTCGCGGAGGCCGGGATCGCCCACGTACCAACGGTTTCCGCCCCCAATGCCGCCGAGCTGGCCGAAGCCGTGCGGGACTGGCCGGGTCCGTTCGTGCTCAAGGGTGACGCGGACGACGTGCCCCACCGTGCCCGCCACGGGCTGGTGCGGATCGGGGTGACCGCGGGTGAACTGCCCACGGCCGCCGCCACGCTGGCGGAACGGCTGGCGGAGGTGTCCGCGGACCCGCGGCGGATGCTCGTCGCACAACCCCTACTGGCCCACACCCGTGAGGTCGCGCTCGGCGCCGTGCGCGACCCGGTCTACGGCACGGCGCTCCTGCTCGGCGAGGGCGGTGACCGCGCCGAAGATCCCGCCGCGCCCCGGCGTGCCCTGCTGCTGCCCGCGGACGACGACCAGCTCGCGGAGCTCGCCACCTGGGCGGAGTCCGTCCTCGGGGTGCCCGCCCCGGCCGCCCGGTCGGCGCTCGCCGCGGTCGTGCACCTGCTCACCGCGGAACCGGACATCGCCGAGATCGACGTGAACCCGTTGTGCCTCACCGGCGACGAGCTGGTCGCCGTGGACGCCTTGATCACCTACTCGAAAGGACAGCCGTGACCGAACTCCTGGACTACGCCGACCGCGTCTGGCGCGGTGAGGCCGACCCCGGCTTCTTCCACACTGGACGGTTGCGCAAGGACGGCCTGCACGAGATCGCCGAGGGCGTGTGGATGTGGCCCGCCTTCGGCAACGTCTACCTGTTCCCGACCGAAGAAGGCCTGTTCTGCTTCGACACCGGCGAACAACGCACCGCGAAAGACCTGTTCAACGCCACCCGCGCCCGCACCGACGCGCCCCTGCACACCGCTGTCTACTCGCACGGGCACCTCGACCACACGCGCGGCGTCGTCCCGTTCGACGCCGAGGGCGGCAGGCGGCCCACGGTGATCGCACACGAGAACCTGCCCGCGCGGTTCCGCCGGTACGCCGCCACCGCGGGCTACAACACCGTGATCAACGAACGCCAGTTCCAGGTTCCCGTGCGCTGGCCGGAAAACCACCGCTACCCCGACGTGACGTACCGCGACACGACGACGGTGCGCGTCGGCGAGCTGGACGTGCACCTGCGGCACGGACGCGGCGAGACCGACGACGCGACGATCGCCTGGCTGCCCGAGCGCCGGATCCTGTGCTGCGGCGACTTCTTCATCTGGGCCTCGCCCAACCCCGGCAACCCGCAGAAGGTCCAGCGCTACGCGGGCGAGTGGGCGCGGAACCTGCGGTGGATGGCGAGCCTCGGCGCGGAGCTCCTGCTGCCCGGCCACGGCGTCCCGGTCGTCGGCGCGGACCGGGTGCGAGCGGCGCTCACCGACACCGCGGAGTTCCTGGAGACGCTGCACGACCAGACCCTCGAAGCGATGAACGCGGGAGCGACCCTCGACGAGGTGATCCACGGTGTCACGGCCCCGGCCGAGCTGCTGGCCAAGCCGTACCTGAAACCGTCCTACGACGAGCCGGAGTTCGTGGTGCGCAACGTCTGGCGGCTCTACGGCGGCTGGTACGACGGCAATCCCGCGCACCTCAAACCCGCCCCCCGCGAGGACCTTTCCCGCGAGCTCGCGGCCTTGACCGGCGGCGCCGACCGGCTCGCGGAGCACGCCAAGGACCTGCTCGCCGCGGGACAGCACCGGCTCGCGGGGCACTTCGCCCAGCTCGCCGCCGACGCCGAACCGAAGAACCTCCACGTGCACGCGATTCGCGCGGAGGTGTTCGCGGCGCTGGAAGCCGCCTCGACGTCGACGATGGCCAAGGGCATCTACGCCTGGGCCGCCAGGGAATCGCGCACACTCGTCGACGAGGAGGGCTGAGGGCCATGGACCTTTCCGCGACCCGGTCCACGGCGGCCCGGGCCACCACGGGGACACCGGGCGCCGGCCGCGCCTGGCTGATCACCTTCCTGCTGCTGGCGTTCATGCTGATCAACTTCGCGGACAAGGCCGTGCTCGGGCTGGCCGCGAAACCGATCATGCACGATCTGCACCTGTCCCCCAGCCAGTACGGCCTGCTCTCCAGCGGTTTCTACTTCCTGTTCAGCGTTTCCGCCGTCGTGGTCGGGTTCGTGTCGAACCGCGTGGCGACGAAGTGGGTGCTGCTGGTGATGGCGGTGGTCTGGGCGCTTTCGCAGGTGCCCGTGCTCGGCGGCGCCGGGTTCGGGGTACTGCTCGCCTGCCGGGTCGTGCTGGGCGCCGCCGAGGGCCCGGCGAACCCGATGGCGATGCACGCGGCCGCCAAGTGGTTCCCGAACGAGAAACGCAGCCTGCCCAGCGCGATCCTGAACATGGGCTCGGCCATCGGCGTGACGCTCGGCGCGCCGCTGCTGACCGCGGTAATTGTCCACTATGGATGGAGGTGGGCGTTCTTCTCCCTGTTCGCCGTGGGCATGGTGTGGGTCGTGGTGTGGGCCGTCCTCGGCAGGGAGGGCACCGTCGTGGACACGGCCGCGCCCACCCCGGCCGACGAGCCCGCGGTGCCCTACCGCCGCATCCTGCTGAGCGGCACGTGGCTGGGCGGGTTCGCCGCCGGGTTCGCGGCCTACTGGACGCTGGCGCTGCTCACCGCGTGGGTGCCGCCGTACCTGGAGAACGGGCTCGGCTACAGCGTCAGCACGACGGGCACGCTCGTGATCCTGCCGTGGGCGGCGCTGGCCGTGTTCAACCTGGCGCAGGGCGCGGTGACGGAGTGGCTGATGCGGCGCGGGGTGCCCAGCCGCCTCGCCCGGGGTGTGCTCGGCGGTGTCGCGGTCGGGGTCGCCGGGCTGGCGATGCTGCTGTTCCCGCTGGCGGGCGGTGCGGTGCGGCTGGCGCTGCTCACCCTCGCGTTCAGCCTCGGCGGGATCGTGTTCGCGATCGTGCTGACGGTGAACGCGGAGATCAGCCCGGTCCGCAGGCGCGGGGCGGTGCTGTCGATCAGCATCGGCCTCATCACGACGGCCGGCCTGCTCGCGCCGTACGTGACCGGCCGCATCGTCGAAGCCGTGGGATACACGCCGGCGTGGGTCGTGGCGGGCGTGCTGTCGGTCGTGGGCGGCCTGCTGGCGGTGCTCTTCGTCCGCCCTGAGCGCGACGCGCGGCGGCTGGGGCTCCGGGCGGGGTAGCCCGCTCAGATCAACCCGGACCGCGCCGCGTGCACCGCGATCGCGGTCCGGGTCGGCAGGCCGAGCTTGGTCCTGATGTTCGCCACGTGGCGGTGGACGGTGTGGGCACTGATCCCGAGCCTCTCCGCGATCTCCCGGTCGCTGAGGCCCCCGGCGACCAGGCGCAGCACCTCGACCTCGCGGCCGGACAGCCCGCCGGTGGCGGGAGCGCGGGGGCCCGCGCCGAGGAAGTCCCGCACGGCGCGCACGACCGACTCCACGTCCCCGCGCCACGGCAGGTGGTCGTCGCCGTCGAGCGGGACGAACGTGGCGCCGCCGACGCGAGCTGCCACGTCCTGGCCGAGCCGGAACGGGATCGCCCTGTCGTCACGCCGGTGCACGACCAGAGCCGGGGTTTCGAGCGTGCCCAGCCGGTCGCGCACGTCGAAGCCGTACAGCGCGGCGAGCGAGGCCGCCGCGCTCTCCGGGGACGCGCTCGCGCGCTGGAGCCGGACGAACTCCTCCCGCTCGGCCGCGGTTCCGCCCGGCAGGAAGACGTCCGCCAGCAGGCGGGAACCCACGCCCCAATGCCGCGCGACGGCCGCCAGTATCGAGTCCCGCGCCTCGGCGGTGGCGATGTCGGCGCCGTGCGCGTAGCTGCCGTACAACACGAGGCGGTCCACGCGCTCCGGGTGTTCGGCGGCGTAGGCGGCGGCGACGCAGCCACCGGACGAGCCGCCGAACAGGGACACCCGCTCCCCCGCCTCGTCGACGACGGCGCTGAGCACCGCGACCTCCTCGGCGAGGCTCGTGGGCGGCGGGCCGGTGCGCCCGGACATGCCGGTGCCGGGCCGGTCGTACCGGATGAGGGTGAAGCGGTCGGTGAACAGTTCGGTGAACCGCCGGAACAGCGGGTTGCGCCAGTCCAGTTCCAGGTGCCCGCACCACCAGCCGCCGAGGACCAGCGGCGGGCCCGAACCGGCGCACGCCCACGCGACCCTCCGGCCGCCCGCGGCAGTGAAGCGCACCACCTGGTCCCCGGCCCGCATCGGCACAGTCTAGGCGCTGCCGTGGCCCGGTCCGGCCATGCGCGGAATGGCGAAGACGGGCGATGCGCGTGGTGGCCACCGGCTGGTGGACTGGCCGTCATGACCGGGAAGAAGAGAGCGGCGCGGGACGGGGTCTGGGAACGGTTCGGCGCTTTCGTGTACGAACCGTTCATCCACCGCGGCGAACGGCTGGGCATGACCGAACGCCGGGCGGAACTGCTGCGTGGGGCGCGGGGCAGGGTGGTCGAAATCGGCGCGGGGACCGGGCTCAACGTGCGGCACTACCCGCGGGAGGTCGATCAGGTCCTGCTCACGGAGCCGGTGCCGGCGATGTACCGGAGGCTGTCCCGCCGCGCGGCGGGCCGGGAGTCGGTGCACGTGGTTCAGACCACTGCGGACGCGCTGCCGGTGCCCGACCACAGCGTCGACACGGTGGTGTCCACGCTCGTGCTGTGCACGGTCCCCGAGGTCGACCGCGTGCTCGCCGAACTCGTGCGCGTGCTGCGGCCGGGCGGCAGGCTGCTGTTCTGCGAGCACGTGCGGGCCGAGGACACCAGGCTGGCCCGCAGGCAGTCACGGCTGGCCGGGCCGTGGGCCGCGTTCGCCCAGGGGTGCCGGTGCGACCGCGACACGCTCGGGCTCATCGGCCGGCGCTTCGAGACCTTGGACGTGGACACGGCGGCGTGGCGCGGGATGCCGTCGGTGGTCCGCCCGCTCGTCACGGGCGTGGCGCGGCCACTCAACTGAGGTCTCCCCGGCTCGACGGCGATCGCCTCGTGCGGTAGGTGTCGTAGGTGCACCTGAACCGTGACGCGGAGGGAGGAGCCGTGCTGCGTTCCCGGAAGTGGGTCGAGGACGGTACCCGGTTGTTCACCGCACAGGTGGCCGCCCTGGACGAGCAGGGGATGGCGCAGCCGAGCCTCCTGCCCGGCTGGACGCGCAAACACGTCGTGGCCCACGTCGCCGCCAACGCGGAGGCGCTCGGGAACCTCGTGCACTGGGCGAAGACCGGCGAGCCCACCCCCATGTACCCGTCTCGCGAACAACGCGACGCCGACATCGAGGCGGGTGCCGCGCTTCCCGCGTCGCGGCTGGTGGCGTGGCTGGAGGAGGCGGTGCGCGAGCTGGACACCGCGATGGACGGCCTGTCCGGCACCCGGTGGCAGGCCGAGGTCCGCACCGCGCAGGGCAAACCGGTGCCCGCCACGGCGATCCCCTGGCTCCGGGCCCGGGAGGTCTGGCTGCACACCGTCGACCTCGGCACCGGCGTGACCTTCGCGGACCTCCCCGGCGAGTTCCTGACCGAGCTCGTGGCGGACGTCCAGGCGCAGCGCGGCCTCACCACCGTTCCCGACGGACCGCTGCCCGAGGTCGCCGCCTACCTCACCGGGCGCCCCCACTCGCTCGTGAACGCGCCCGACCTCGGGCCCTGGCTCTAGGTGTACTTGGCGTTACGTTGGGACGGCGTGGTATGCGCACTCGGTTTGGAGCGTTCGGTACTGCAGCGGCGAAGTCGCGGGAGATGACGTAGTTCTTGGCGTTGTCGGTCAGGATTCGCTGGACGTGGGGGATGCCGTGGTCGGCGAACCAGGCGGCGGCGCGAAGCAGGAAGGCCGCGCGGGTGCGGCCTTGTTCGTCGTCGAGGATTTCGGCGTAGGCCAGGCGGGAGTGGTCGTCGATGGCAGCGTGGACGTAGTCGTAGCCCCCTCCGCGTTCGGCGCGCGGCCGAGTGCCGCGGCCGTGGGCTCGCCAGCCGCCACCGGGCGGGATTTTCCCGATCTTCTTCACGTCGAGGTGGATCAGGTCGCCAGGTGCGGGGTGTTCCGCGCTGACCCGGCTCGGCGAGTGGTGTGGACGGCTTGAGCGACCAGGTCGACCGGGCCTGCCGGTCCTTCCTCGCGGTAGCGGCGCACCCAGCGGTGCGCACACCGCCGACGACACCCCCAACTCCTTCGCGACATGCGCCACCGGTCTGGACCACACGCCGACGTCCCAGAGCACTACATCCAAGCAGCCCCTCCCGCGGCCAGTTCCTTCGCCAGCTCACGCAGGGTCGCCGCCGGGAGCACGCCGCGGCGGGCGAGGTCCAGGACGCTCGTCGTCGCCGGGAGGGTGACCAACTCCGTCCTGGTCAGGTCCGGCAAGTGCCGTTCCAGCACTGCACGCAGCTCCACCCGGTCCCGCAGCTCCGCCAGCGGCGCGCCGAGCAGGTCCCGCGCGGGCAGGTCGGCCGGCAGCGGCTCGGCGAGTGCCGCCGCCCTCGCCGCCTGCGCGCGGACCAGCAGGTGCTCCGGCCCCGGTTCGCCGTCCCACGGGATGCCGAGCCGCTCGAACTGGCTGCGCGGCGCCTCGTTGTCGTGCATCAGCCGGGCCAGCAGCCGGAGCATGCGCAGCTCCGTCTCGTCGTCGGGGATGGGGTGCTCCTGACCGGGATCGGCTTCGAGGTCGAACAGCAGCGTGCCGTGCCGCCACGGGTTCATCCAGCCGCCGCTGGCCGGCACGCGCATCGTCCGCAGCCCCTTGGTGAAGGAGAACGGCTCGGCCGGTTCCCACGCGGACAGCTCACGAGGCGAGAACCGCGCCCGCATGCGGGTCGGCATCAGCGTGTACTCCTCCAGCGGCCCGTTGTCCTCGCTCACCACGGCCCGCATGTACACGAACCGGCCGTCGGTGACGTTGACGTGCCCGCCGTGGACCCCGAACAGCGCACCCGAACGCGTGCGGCCCCGCGTGCCGAGGTCCGAGCCCTGCATGTCCGGCGGCGGTTCGATCCCGAAGAACCCCAGCACCGTCGGCGCGATGTCGATGGTCTGGCACAGCTCGCCCCGCCGCGTGCCCGCCTCGCCCGTGCGCGGGTCCCACAGGAACATCGGCACGTGCACCAGTTCGCCGAACCACGGCGGCATGCCCTTCGCCCACCAGCCGTGCTCGCCGAGCAGGAAACCGTGGTCGGTGTTGACGACCAGCATCGTGTCGCGCCACAGGTCGTGCGCGTCCATGAAGTCCAGCACCCGGCCCAGCGAGCGGTCGCACATCGACACGAGCGCGGCGTACTCCAGCCGCGCGTGCTCGACCTGGTCCGCGGGTTCGGTCACCTTCGCGTACGGCGGCCAGTCGAACTCCGGGCCGTCGTAGCCGTGCGGGTACAGGTCCTTGTACCGCTGCTGCGTGAAGAACGGCTCGTGCGGGTCGAACAGCTCCAGCTGCAGCAGCCACCGGTCGGCGTCCACATTGGACTCCAGGAACTCCAGCCCCGCGTCGACCGTGCGGGTCTGCGGGTGCTCCGCCTCCGTCGGGAGGTACCGGCGGTTGATCGCGTCCTGCCGCCGCAGCGCGCCCTGCACCCCCGGCCCGGCGGCGGGCGCGTCCACGATCCCCTTCCACGGGTCGCCTTCCTGGCCGCGGAAGAACTCCCACGTCGAATACCGCGTGTGGTAGGTCGCGCCGCCGTCCTCCCAGTAGTGCGGGTGGTCCGACGCCAGGTGGGTGTGCACCCCGGCGTCCCGGAGCAGCTGCGGCATCGAATCGTCGAACGGTTCGAGCGGGCCCCAGGCGCGGTGCAGGAAGTTGTACCGGCCCGTGTGCAGCTCCCGGCGCGCCGGCATGCAGGGCATCGACCCGGCGTAGAAGTTGTCGAAGGTCACCGACTTCTCCGCCAGCCGCGTGAAGTTGGGCGCCTTGACGAACGTGTCGGCGTACGGCGGCAGCAGGTGCCGGTTGAGGCTGTCGAACATCAGGATGATCGCGCGCATACCCGTCCTTTCGGCGGTCGTCACGGGGTGGGCAGCTCCACCTTCGGCCTGCGGGGATCCGGCGTGTACGGGATGACGTCGGCGGTTTCCAGGTACCAGCGCAGGATTTCGTCGCGCATCCGCTGTTCGACCGCGGCGTGCTCGGGCCTGCCCGCGAGGTTCACGCTCTCGTGCGGATCAGCGACCCGGTCGTACAGCTCAGGTCCCTCGTACAGGCGGTGCACGTAGGTCCACGACCGGTCCCGCACCGCGACCACCTTGCCGACCAGCCGGGGGTTCGCGTGCTGCAGCTCGCCCTTGCGGTCGTAGGGGTAGGCGGGCCGTTCCAGCTGCGGCTCCTCCTCGACGGTGAACCCGGCTTCGGAGAAAGCGTATTCCCGGTGCACCTCCACCTCGCCCCGCAGCCGCGGCAGGAGGCTGCGCCCGAAGTGGCGGTGCGTGTCGTCGGGAACGTCGCACAGCTCCAGGAGCGTGGGGAACACGTCGATCAGCTCGACCATGTCGTCCACCACCTCCCCCTCGGGGACGCCCGGTCCGGCGAGGATCAGCGGGTCCCGCGTGATGTTGGGGCTCATCGACGTCGGCCACTTCTCGACGAGACCGAAGTCGCCGAGGTACTCGCCGTGGTCGGCGAAGAAGGCGGTGACCGTGTTCTCCCCCGCCGCCGCGAGAACCCGGCCGAGGTGATCGTCCATTCTGGACACCATCGCGTAGTACGTTGCGATGATCTCCCGCCACTTCCCCGGCGTCATGCGGTCCAGCCCGTAGCCCTCGCGGATCGCCTGGTGGAAGGCCGGTTCGCCGGACCCCGGCGGCAGCGGGTCCGGCATCTCGTCGCGGTCGTACATCGAGAACCACGGCTCGGCCGCCTTGAACGGCACGTGCGGGGCGAGCAGCGGGACGAACAGCACCCACGGTTCGGGCGGCGGCTTCGCCAGCCACTGCTCGGCGGACCGGATGGCCGCCTCGTCGAAGTCGACGCTCTCCTCGACCCGCCCCAGGTAGAAGGTCCGGGCGGCGAGATCGTCGTCATAGTCGGCCTGGGCGGGCCAGGTCACCTCCGGCGGCACCGAGAAGCCGTACTCGTGCACGCTGGCCTCGGTCCCGCCCGGCGCGAACGTGTCGCCCCGCTCCCCCACCCACGTCACGTGGTAACCGTTGTCCTTGAACGACTTCAGGAAGTTCGGCTGGTCGGGGCGCAGCAGGTGGGTGAGCGTGCGGTACCCCGCCACGTGCGGGTACCAGCCGGTCAGGAACGACGCCCGGCTCGGCGAGCACACGGGGTGCTGCACGAAGGCGTTGGTGAACCGGGTGCCCCTCGCGGCGAGCGCGTCGAGGTTCGGCGTGCGGACGTGCGGGTTGCCGAAGCAGCCGACCGCGTCCGCGCGCAGCTGGTCGGGCACGAACACGACGACGTTGGGGCGTGCCATCAGCGGCCTTTCGGAACTCGGAGTGTGGGCAGCGGGGCCTGCGCGTGCCACGAGACGGTGACGGCACCGTTGTCCGGGTGCAGGCGGGCTTCGAGATCGTCGGCGAGCTCCGCGCGCCCGGTCGCCCTCAGGTGCGCTGCGTACTCCTCCGGCTTGCTGTAGAGCGTCGGCCCGGTCTGCAGCGAGGTCTGCATCGGGTCAGGCAGCGCGCCCGGCGTGCCCGCGTACCGGTGCCACCACTCGAAAAGGTGCGAGCGCATCCTCATCAGCAGGTCCGGTTCCTCGGCGCTGAGATCGTGTTCCAGGTGCGGGTCACGGGTGACGTCGAACAGCGACTCCCACTCGGCGCGGAACGAACCGGGGTGGTAGGTCCGGATGTAGAGGTGGTCGCGGGTGCGCACGGAACGCTGGAACGTGTGCGCGCCGTGGCCGAGCACGAGGTACTCGCGTTGTTCGATCGGCTCGCCCCGCAGCGCGGGTGCGAAGGACCGCCCCTGCCACTTCTCCGGGATTTCGATGCCCAGCAACTCGCAGATCGTCGGGGCGTAATCGATGTTATACAGCAGGGAATCGTCGCTGCCCCGCTCGGTGACGCCGGGCCAGTGGACGATCATCGGCAGCCGGTGCACGGGTTCGCTGGCCAGCCCGTGCTCGCCGTAGGAACCCAGTTCCCCGAACGCCTCGCCGTGGTCCGCGCTCACCACGATCGCCGTCTCCTCGTCGAGCCCGAAGTCCTCGATCGCCTTGAGCAGCCTGCCGAAGTGGTGGTCCCAGTACAGGATCGCGCCGTCGTAGCCGTTGATCATGTGCACGAAGTCGGCGCGGGTGCGGATCTCCTCCGGCAGGTTGTGCGGCACCGGCGACGGCCGCGAGCCACCCGCGTAGTGCAGGTCGAGCGCGGTGCGCGGGCCGTAGATCTCGGCGTGCCGGTCGATCGCGGCCTGGTCGGGCCAGTCCGGCGGAGGCCCGCTTTCGGCCGCCCGCTGTGTCCACTCCGGACCCTGGAGGTAGTCCATGTGCGGGTCCCAGTAGGTGATGTGCAGGTAGAAGTCCTCGTCCCGGTGACGGGAGATCCAGTCCACGGCGGTGTCGGTGACGATCTCCGCGGGCTCGTTGCCGATGTCCGGCGTCGCCTGGATGTGCTCGCGGAAGTTGCCCTCGAAGAAGTACGCGCGGTGGCGCTCGGCGAACGACGACACCGCCGCCGTGCGGTAACCCGCTTTCGTCAGCACCTGCCCCAGCAGCGGGCGCCCGGGGTACGGGCGGTGCCCGGTGTCGAGCCGGAACCGCGCGGCCTCGCCCGCATGCCCGACGACGCCGTTGGTGATGCCGAACTGCCCGCTGGTCAACGCGGTGCGCGAAGGCAGGCACGGCGAGTCGGAGCAGTAGTACCGGTCGAAGCGGACGCTCCGCTCGGCGAGCCGGTCGAGGTTCGGCGTGATGGACCGCTGGTAGCCGTACGGCCCGGTGTGGTCGGGCCGCAGGCTGTCCACGTCGACGTAGATGATCTTCATGCCACCTCCACCTTCCCGGTCAGCGGGAGGTCCGCGCTGGACGTGCCCACGTGGACCAGGAACGTCCCGGGCTCCACCTGCCAGCCGCCGTCCCAGTGGGACAGGGCACGCGCCCCGATCCGCACGACGACCTCCACGGTCTCCCCCGGTTCCGCCCGGACCACCGACCACCCGGCGAGCCAGCGCACGGGGCGGTCCAGCTCGCTCTCCGGCCGGGACAGGTACACCTGCACGACCTGCTTGCCCGCCCGCGTCCCGACGTTGGTCAAGCGGACCGCCGCCGTCAGTCCTCCCCCTGCGGGGACCGACTCGGGCACGTCGAGGTCGTCCAGGCGCCAGGTCGTGTAGCCGAGCCCGTGCCCGAAGGGGTAGGCCGGTTCGCGCCCGGCCCGCAGCCACGCCCGGTAGCCGATGTGCACGCCCTCGGTGTAGTCGAGGACGCCGTCGACCGGATCGGTGGACAACACGGGCACGTCCTCCTCGCTCGCGGGCCACGAGGTGGGCAGGCGACCGCCGGGCTCGGCGACGCCGAGCAGGACGTCGGCCAGCGCGTGCCCGAACTCCTGCCCGGGGAACCAGGTCAGCAGCACCGCCGCGACCTGCTCGCGCCACGGCATGAGCACGGGCGAGCCCGAGTTGACCACGACCACGGTGCGCGGGTTGGCCGCGGCGACCGCCCGCACGAGGTCGTCCTGCCGTCCCGGCAGCGCCAGCGACGTCCGGTCGGCCCCCTCCGTCTCGACCCGTCCCGTGGTGCCGACCACCACGAGCGCGACCTCCGCCGTGCGGGCCGACTCGACGGCTCTCGCGATCTCGGCGTCGGGGTCGTCCACCGCGGGCTCGATCCCGAACGCCAGCGACACCGAGCCCGTGCGGCCGGCGCGGGTGGTCAGGTCGTGCACGACCCGCAGCTCGACCTCCTGCTCCTCGACCAGCTCCGCGACGCCGGACTCGGCGGGCGGCGCGAACAGCCCCGTGCCGAGGAGGTCCCCGGTCCGGTCGGCGGTCACCACGGGCACGCCATCGACGGACAGCGTCGTGCGGCCGACCGCCGCTACCCCGAGCACCGTGCGGCCCCCGGTTTCGGGCCGGTACCTCGTCACGATCTCCAGCGTCACCGCGCCGGCCGCGCTCGTGCCGAACCAGATCAGGTCGGTGGAGAACCGATCCTCGGCGAACACCTCGCCGCCGTCGGCGTCGAGGAAGCGCACCCGCACACCCGGTTCGCCGGTGACCGGATTCGTCAGGCGCGCTAGGGGAAGCGGCAGCGGGCCGTCGGTGATCACCGCACCGGTGTCGTACCGGACGTCGGCGCCGGAAAGCGCTTCCCGGAGCCCCGTCAGCACGGGCACGGTCGTGGGCGGGGCCACCTTCGCACTGCCACCGCCTTGCGTACGCGCCACCGTCGCGGCCTGCCCGGACACCGCGACCGACCGCACGCCGCGCCACGGCAGCTCGCCGTTTTCGTTGCGCAGCAGGACCATGCCCTCGGTCGCCGCCACCCTCGGCAGGTCACCCGGCGGCGGTGGCGGCGTGGAGAGAGCGCTTTCTTCGCCGAGCGCGCCGACCTTCGACGCGAGCCAGAGGATGCGGCGCACCTTCTCGTCGATCACCGACTCCGGCACCCGCCCGTCTCGCACCGCGCGGGCCAGCTCCTCGCCCCACGGTCCGTCCGGCCCCGGCATCGCCACGTCCTGCCCGGCGAGCGCGCTGGCGACCGTGGTGCGCACCGCCGTCCAGTCGGAGATCACCGGGCCCTCGAAGCCCCATTCGTCCGCCAGCGGGCTGCGCAGCAGGTCGTTCTCGGTCATCGCGGCGCCGTTGACCCCGTTGTACGCCGACATGATCGCCCAGGCCCCGCCCTGCACCACCGCCAGCTCGAACGGCAGCAGGTACACCTCACGCAGGGTGCGCTCGCCGACCCGCACGTCGACCGTATGCCGCTCGTTCTCGGAGTCGTTGGCCACGTAGTGCTTCGGCACCGCCGCCACGCCGTACTCCTGCAGGCCCCGCACGTACGCGGCGGCGAGCACACCCGACAGCAGCGGGTCCTCGGAGAAGCACTCGAAATGCCTGCCGCCCAGCGGGCTGCGGTGGAGGTTGATCGTCGGCCCGAGCACCGCGTGCACCCCCTTGCGCCGGGCCTCGCCCGCGAGCACGGCGCCGTACCGCGCGGCGAGCGCCTCGTCCCAGCTGGCGGCGAGCGCGGTGCCCGACGGCAGGTTCAGCGACGGGTCGCGCTCGTCCAGGTGCTCGCCACGCACCCCGGACGGCCCGTCGGACATCAGCATCGAGCGCAGTCCCACGGCGGGTTCCGCCGCGGTGCGCCAGAAACTGGCCCCCGTGAGCAGTCGGATCTTCTGGTCGAGATCGAGCCGGTCCGGCAAGACGTTCCTCCCCTTGTTCTTCGGTTCACCAGGCACGGACGGCGATCCCCCAGCGGGCGAGTTCGAGTATCCGTTCCCTGGGCACCACTCCGCAGCGCGCGGCCCAGGCCGCCCACTCACGCGCCAGTTCCCGCACCACGTCCGGCTGCGAACCGGCCACATCGGACAGTTCCGTCGGATCGGTGTCCAGGTCGTACAGCTCCCAGTCCGCCGGGTACTCCCGCACGAGCTTCCACTTCCCGCGGCGGACGGCGGCGTTGCCGATGTGCTCGTAGAACTGGCAGCGCTCCTCGGAATCCGGTGCGCCACGCCAGGAACCGAGCATGCTCATCCCTTCCAGCGGCAGCGGTGCGTCGTCCGGATAGGACACTCCCGTGGCTTCGAGCACGGTGGGCACGAAGTCCGGCAGGTAGTGCGGTACCCCGGTCAAGGTGCCCGCCCGGTCGCCGAGCCCGGCGGGCCAGTGGACGATGAACGGGCTCGCGATGCCGCCCTCGTGCGTCCAGCGCTTGAAGAACCGGAACGGGGTGTTGGACACGTTCGCCCAGGCCTTGCCGTACATCTGGTACGTGTCGTCGCTGCCGGGCAGGTACTGCGGCTGCGGTCCCACGTGGACCGGGCCGCCGTCGCGAGCCGCGGCGGGCACCACGCTGAAGCCCCTCGCTGCGTACTCGCTGCCGAGCCCGGGCGGGAGCTCCTCCGCGCACCCGCCGTTGTCGGACAGGAAGACGAACATCGTGTTGTCGAGCTTTCCCTTGGCGCGCAGGGTTTCCACGATCCGCCCGATCCCGCGGTCCATGGCCTCGACCTGCGCGGCGTAGACCTCCATCTTCCGCTGTTCCCAGTCGCGGTGCTCGGCGTCCTCCCAGGCCGGGACGTCGGGATCCCGCGGGCTGACTTCCGTGTCCTCGCCGAGGATGCCGAGTTCGCGCATCTTCTCGACGCGCCGTTGCCGGACCACGTCCCAGCCTTCCCGGTACCGGCCGCGGCAGCGCTCGATATCGCTTTCCCGTGCGTGCAAGGGGAAGTGTGGTGCGGTGTAGGCGACGTAGCAGAAGAAGGGCTCGTCGCCGTGCCCGTCGAGGAACTCGACCGCCGCGTCGGTGACCGCGTCCGTGAAGTAGTAGTCCGGGTCCGCCGCCGCTTCCGCCGAAATGTCCTCTTCGCCCCGCTTGAGCCGGATCGGCGCGAAGTAGTTCCCGCATCCGGCAAGGGTTCCGTAGTAGTGCTGGAAACCCCGCCGCGTCGGCCACGAGTCGTTTGGCGTGGTGGTGTCGTGCGACAGGTGCCACTTGCCCGACAGGTACGTGGTGTAGCCGCCGGCGGCGAGCACCTCGGCGACGGTGCGGCAGCGGTCGTTGAGGCTGCCGGGGTAGCCGCCGGGGCCGTCGTTCCAGTTCAGCACGCCGATCCCGGTCTGGTGCGGGTGGAGCCCGGTCAGCAGCGAGGCGCGCGACGGGCTGCACCGCGCGGTGGTGGTGAAGCGCGTCATCCGCACGCCGTTCGCGGCCAGCGCGTCCAGGTTCGGCGTCTCGATCTCCCCGCCGTAGCACCCGAGATCGGAGTAGCCGAGGTCGTCGGCCAGCACCAGCAAGATGTTCGGACGCTCCGTCATACCGCGGCCTTCCCTTCCGTGAGCAGCAGTTCCCCGGCGAAGTGGCAGGCCGCGCCGTGCCCGCCCTCGGGCAGGACCGGTGACTGCTCGACGCAGATCGTGCGTTCGGGGTGGGTGAGCGGGCCGATCGGGCAGCGGGTCCGGAACCGGCAGCCGGACGGCGGGTTCTTCGGGCTCGGCAGGTCACCGGTCAGCACGATCCGTTCCCGCTCGCGCTCCATCGACGGCGAGGACGACAGCAGCGACACCGTGTACGGGTGCTGCGGAGCGCGGTAGACGTCCTCGGCGGGCCCGGTCTCCACGATCCGGCCGAGGTACATCACCGCGACCCGGTCGCTGATCGAGCGCACCACGGCGAGGTCGTGCGCGATGAACAGGTAGCCGAGGCCGAGCCGGTCCCGCAGGTCGGTGAGCAGGTTCATCACCTGCGCCTGGATCGAGACGTCCAAAGCGGACACCGGCTCGTCGAGGACGAGGCACTCCGGCTCGACGGCGAGCGCCCGCGCGATCCCGATCCGCTGCCGCTGCCCGCCGGAGAACGCGTGCGGGTACCGGTCGAGGTGCCGTTCCCCGAGGCCGACCAGCTCCAGCAGCTCGACCGACCGGGCCCGCCGCTGCGCCGGTGCCACCCCGGCGACCTCCAGCGCCTCGTCGAGCACCTGCCGGATGGTGCGGCGCGGGTTGAGCGAGGCGTACGGGTCCTGGAAGACGTACTGCACCTTGCGGCGGGCGGCCGCGACCTCACGTCGCGACATCTCCGTGAAGTCCTTGCCCAGCACGCGGATCCCGCCCGACACCGGCTCGTTGATGCCGACGACCGTGCGCGCCAGCGTCGACTTGCCGCAGCCGGATTCGCCGACCAGGCCGAGCGTCTCGCCCGCGTGCACGCGCAGGCCGACGCCGTCGACCGCGTACACCGGATCCCGCCGGCCACCTACGTTGACCCGCAGGTCCTCGATCTCCAGTACCGGTTTTTCCCCCGGCGCCACGCGCGCTGCCGTCGTCGCGGGCTCTTTCGGTGTCTCAACGGCATCCACCGGGAACCAGCACGCCACCTCGCGGCCATCGGCGAAGGGGGTGAGCCCGGGCTTCTCCTCACGGCACCGGTCCTGCGCGAGCGCACAACGCGGGTGGAACGCGCAGCCCGTCGGCAGGTGCGCGGGATCCGGGGCCTGGCCGGGGATCGCGTACAGCCGTCGTCGCACGTCGTCGAGCCTGGGCATGGCCCGCAACAGGTCCCGCGTGTACGGGTGGGCGGGCCCGGCGAACACCTCCGCCACCGTGCCGGTCTCGACGATCCGTCCGCCGTACATCACGGCGAGCTCGTCGCACAGCTCCGCGACCACGCCCATGTCGTGGGTGATGAGCAGGACGGCCACACCGATCCGGTCCCGCAGCTCCGCCAGCAGGCGCAGGATCTGCGCCTGGATCGTGACGTCGAGCGCCGTGGTCGGCTCGTCGGCGACCAGCAGCGCGGGGTCGCCCGCCAGCGCCATCGCGATGACGACCCGCTGGCGCATGCCGCCGGAGAACTGGTGCGGGTGCTCGCCCGCCCGCCGTTCCGCGTCGGGGATGCCGACCAGTTCGAGCAGTTCGACGGCACGCCGGTGCGCCTCGCGGCGGGAGGTGCCGTGCACGATCAGCGCCTCGGCGACCTGCGCGCCGATCGTCATCACGGGGTTGAGCGAGGCCTGCGGGTCCTGGAAGACCATCGCGATCCGCTCGCCGCGGACCGAACGCATCTCCCGCTCGGGCAGCGCGAGCAGGTCCTGCCCGTCGAACCGCACCGTGCCACCGGTGACCCGGCCCGGCTCCGGCACCATCCGCATCAAGGTCCTCGCCGTCACGGACTTGCCGGAGCCGGATTCGCCGACCAGGCCGACGATGTGCCCGCGGCGCACCCGCAGCGACACCCCGTCCACGGCGACGGTCTGTCCGAACTGGACACGAAGGTCCTCGGCTTCCAGTACCAGATCGGTCATTTCCGGGTCACCGCCTCGTTGAGCGCGTCGGAGAGCAGGCTGAAGGACAGGGCGAGCAGGATCAGCACCACCGTGGGCCCGAGCACGTAGGACGGCGCGAGCGAGAGGAAGCGGACACCGGTGTTGAGCAGCATCCCGAGTGACGGCTGCGGTGGCTGGATGCCGAGGCCCACGATGGACAGCCCGGTCTCCAGGAAGATCGCGATCACCATGGCGATCGCGGTGTGCACGATGATCGCGTCCAGCGAGTTCGGCAGGATGTGCCGGACGAGCACCTTCCACCGCGAGATGCCGAGCACGCGGGCCGCGAGCACGTACTCGCGCTGTTCCTGGGACAGCATCGCCGCGCGGGCGAGCCGACCGAACCCGGGGAGTCCGAAGAGGACGATCGTGACCGTCAGCGAGGCGATGCCGGGTCCCATGATCAGCACGATCACGATGCCGAGGATGAGGCTGGGGAACCCGACGATGATGTCGAAGACCCGCTGCACGGCCAGCCCGAGCGGGCGGGACAGCGTGCCGACCACGCCGAGCAGCGTGCCCAGGATCCCGCTCAGCGGCACGCCGACGAACAGCAGCACCAGGTCGGACCGCAGCCCGTAGAGCGTCCGCACGAACACGTCGCGGCCCAGTTCGTCCGTGCCGAAGGGGTGCTGCCACGACGGGGAGAGGAACGTGTCGGCCGACTGCTGGTCGTAGCCGCTGGAGAACAGCGGAACCAGCAGTGCCGCGCCGACGAGGAGGACGAGCAGCGACACGGCGACCACGCCACGCGGCCGGCGCACGGCGTCGAGGTAACGCCACCAGCCCTCGCGTGCCCTGGTCCCGGCGGCCCGCGTGACGGGGGCCGCGACGGCGGTGGCGGTCATGCGGGTGCTCCTTCCAGGCGGATGCGGGGATCGAGGACCGAAAGCGCTATCTCGGTGAGCAGCTGGATGACCACCGCGATCGCGACCGCGAGCAGGATCAGCGTCTGCAGCACGAGGTAGTCGCGCTGGTTCACGCTGCTCACGGCGAGCGCGCCGAGCCCGTTGCGGGCGAAGGTCGCTTCGATGACGACCGCGCCGCCCAGCAGTTCGCCGACCCGCATGCCGAAGCTGACCAGCGCGGAGGCGAGCGAGTTCCGCAGCACGTGCCGCAAGGTGATCCGGGTGCCGGAAGCGCCCTTCGCGACGGCGGTCTGCACGAACTCCTCCGACCGCGACTGCCACATCGCGCTCTGCAGCAGCCGCGCGATCTGCGCGGCCTGGGGCAGCGCGAGCGCGAACGCGGGCAGCAGCAGGTACTGGATGCCGATCTCGGGATCGGCCAGCAGCGAGACCTCGCCGGACACCGGCAGGATCCGCCAGAACACCCCGAGCAGCAACGCGAGCACCAGCCCGGTCAGGAACGGCGGCACCGCGAGCAGCAGCGAGCACAGCACGTCCAGGAAGCTCTTGGCGGCCCGGCCGCGGGCCGAGCCCGCCGCGACGCCCAGCGCCACCCCGATCACGACCATGAACAGCGCGGCCAGCACCGCGAGCTGGAGCGTCGAACCGAGGCGGTCGCCGACCAGCTGCGTCACCGGGCGATGGGTCACATAGGACTGTCCGAAGTCGCCGGTGAACACCCCGCCGATCCAGTGCAGGTACTGGGTCACCAGCGGCCGGTCGAGGCCGAGCTGGGTGCGGATGGCGGCGATGTCGGCGGGTGTGGCCTCGGGCCCGGCCACCGCGACGGCGGGGTCGCCCGGCGCGAGCCGGGGCAGCACGAACGCCAGTATCGACGTCACGAACAGCACGAGCAGTGCCGAGGGGATTCTGCGTACCAGGAATCGGGTCATGGCTACACCAGGTAGGTATCGGTGAGGACGAAGCTGCCGACGGCGGTCTGGCCCAGGTCGCGGACCCGGTTGGACTGCACGTTGACCGCCTGCGTCACGAGGAAGCACTGCTCGAACGCCTGCTCCTGCAGGTACGTGCCCAGCCGCCGCACGGCGGGCTGCCGTTGTCCGGGCGACGCGGTGAGCACCTGGTTCATCACGGTGGCGTATTCGGGACTTTCGAACCGGGAGGCGTTCTTCAACGCGAAGGCCGGCACGGAGCTGACGAACGTGGCGGCGGACATGTCGGACAGCCCGTAGCCGTTGAGGAACAGTTCGCCTTCGAGGCTGCTGTTGGCCATCCGGCGCGTGAAGTCGACCGTGTCCAGCACCCGGACGGCCACGCGCAGCCCGGCCGCTTCCAGGTCGTACCGCACGACCTCCGCGAGGCTGCGGGCCGCCTGGATGCCGATCACGTCCATGGTCACCCGCGCCCCGGCCGCGCCGGCGCCCGCGATCATCGCCTTGGCGCGGGCCGGGTCGTAGGTGTAGGCGGCCGCCTGCGCGGCGTCCCAGCCGGGTTCCTTCCGCGTCCACCACAGGCTGCTGCTTTCGCCGTAGCCGGCGAAGATCTGGTTCAGCGCGCGTTTGCGGTCGACGGCGTACCCGACCGCCTGCCGCACCTCGACCTTGTCGAACGGCGGCTTCGTCACGTTCATGCCGGCCGAGTAGGCGACCGAGATGCCCTGGTTCACGGTGAACCGGTCGTCTGTGGACAGTCCCCTGGCGTCCATCGGCCCCACCCCGTAGGCGATGTGCGCCCGCCCGCCCCGGATCGCCGTGACGAGCGCGGTGGGGTCGGTGATCAGCGGCTGCTCGATCCGGTCGAGGTAGGGCCGTCCCGGGACGCGGTAACCGGTGTTGCGCACCAGGGTCAGCTGCGAACCCGGCGTCCACGACTCCCACCGGAACGGCCCGGTGCCGATCACGGCGCTGCCGTCGTCGAGCCCGCGTGCGGACTCCTCGTCGACGACGGAGCAGAACTGGAACAGGTCGAACAGGTTGCTCGCCTGCCTGCTCAGCCGCAGCACGACGGTGTGCGCGTCGGGCGCGCTCATGTCCTTGATGAGCTTGCTGATCGAGCTGACCTGTGACTGCGCGGCGGGCTGGGTGGTGCGCCGGAGCGAGAACATCACGTCCTGCGCGGTCATCGGCCGTCCGGTGTGGAACCGCACGTCGTCGCGCAGGCGCAGGGTGACCGTCCGGCCGCCGTCGGCCAGCTCCCACGACGTGGCGAGCGCCGGCTGCGGGGTGCCCGAACTGTCGTACGCCGTCAGCGTTTCGAAGACGAGGTCGCGCCAGGTCGTCGAGGTCGGGCCCTGCGACTGGACCCGCGCCGGGGTGGGTTCGCTGTTGACCGCGAGGATGAGCGTGCCGCCCTGCCGGGGGCCGCCGCCGTCGGCACCGCGTGCTTCGTTCACCGCGAGCCGGCAGCCACCGAGGGTCAGCGCACCGAGCCCGGCGAGGCCGAGCAGCGCTGTTCTCCGGGGTAGTTCCGGGATGTTCCTGCCGGACGCCATGGGCGGTCCGTCCTTCCTGCGCCGTCGTTGGCGCGCACCAGCCGCGTCGTTGGGGTGGAAGGACTGTAGGCAGAAAAACCTATCAACTGAATGGTTTGTTACTCGTTCGTTACCGGTCGTCCGGCGCGAGGCCGCGGAGGTAGGTCTCGAGGAACTCCCGGAACACCTGGGGCATGTCGACGGTTTCGGGGTCGAGCAGCCACTGGATCTGCAGCCCGTCCATGACCGCCATGATCACCGCGGACGCCCCGTCGAGGTCCGCGTCGGCCCGCAGTTCGCCCTCGTCACGGGCACTGCGCAGCCGCTGCGCGACGCGCTCCCGCACCGTCGCGTAACGGTCGAGGAAGTACTGGCGCGCGGGGTGCCCCGGGCTCACGGACTCCCCCGCGAGCACCGTGTACAGCCGGACCAGCCCGACCTGCCTGGCGTTGAGGTCCACCAGGTCGAGCAGGTAGCGGATCGCGTCGAGGCCGCGCCCCTCCCCGAGGCGCTCGTTGAAGGCCGTCTGCTCCTCGTCACGCAGCCGCAGCACCTCCTCCAGCAGCTCTTCCTTGGAGGAGAAGTGGTGCAGCAGCCCGGCCTGGCTCAGGCCGACCATCTCCGCGATCTCCCGCATCGACGTCGCCCGGAAACCCTGCTCCGCGAACGCGCGGAGGGCGGCGAGCAGGATCTCCCGGCGGCGGGCCCGGCCTTTCGCGTAGCCACGGGCGTTGTCAGACGGCATGCCCGGAACGTTAGCGGCAGTCAGATATCGGCGGCGGTGCGGAACCCCAGGTTCCCGCTCGAACTGTCCGGGGTGTTCGCGGTGCGGGCCGCGACCCGGTACCGGTTGCAGTACGAGTCGTGGCACAGGTAGGAACCGCCGCGCATGGCCCGGTTCGCCCGCGCCGGGTCGAACCAGTCCGCGCACCACTCCCACACGTTGCCCGAGACGTTGTAGAGCCCGAAACCGTTGGGCTGGAACGCGTCCACGGGTGCCGTCCCGGCGAACCCGTCCTCCTCGGTGTTGTGCACCGGGAAGCGGCCCTGCCAGATGTTGCAGCGGTGCTCACCGTCCGGGGTCAGCTCGTCACCCCACGGGTAGCGGGCCTGGTCGAGCCCGCCGCGGGCGGCGTACTCCCACTCCACCTCGGTCGGCAGCCGGCGGCCCGCCCACGCGCAGTAGGCCGTCGCGTCGTTCCAGGACACGTGCACCACGGGGTGGTCCCAGCGGTCCTCGACGTCGCTGCCCGGGCCTTCCGGCGCCCGCCAGTACGCCCCGGCCACCCCGCACCACCACGGCGTCTGCTCCGGGCGCGGCGCCCCCTTCCGCAGGTGCGCTGGCACGAACTTGGCGAACACGTACGTCCAGCCGAACCGCTCCGCCTCCGTGCGGTAGCCCGTGGCGTCGACGAACTCGGCGAACCGCGCGTTCGTCACCGCGTACGCGTCGATCGCGAACGGGCCGACCGTGACTTCGCGGACCGGGCCCTCGTGGTCCTCGGGGAAGCCGTCCTCGTCCTCCGTGCCCATCCGGAAAGTGCCGCCGGGCAACGAAATCAGCCCGTCGGCGTCGGGAGCCCGCACGGGCCCCGCCTGCGGCACGACGGCGGACGGCGCGGCGGACCGCGAAGGTGGGCAGCATCCGGACACGCTGGGTACCTCCTGTCTTTCCGTCCACAGTAGCTTCCCGGCCCGGGTGCCCCGTTAGGCTGTCGCTGTGGCCGAGATCGCTCCGGAATCGCCGTTCGCCCTGCTGTCGGAGGACGAACGGCGGGCGTGGTTCGCCTACATGAAGGTGCACCTGCGGCTGCGGTACGAGATGAACCGGCAGTTGCGGGCCGACCACGGGCTTTCGCTCGCCGACTTCGACGTGCTCGTCGCGCTGACCAGCGACGAGGACGCCACGCTGTCCGTCTCCGACCTGGCGGTCCGCATCGGCTGGGAACGCAGCCGGGTCAGCCACCACGTCCGCCGCATGGCCGGGCGTGGATTGGTCCAGACCAGCGTGAGCGCCGAGGACAAGCGGGTCACGGTGGTTTCGCTGACGGCTTCGGGGCGGGAAACCCTGGCCACCGCCTCACCGAGCCACATCGCCCTGGTGCGGACGATGTTCCTCGACGCGCTCGACGACCACGGCACAGGCGAATTCGCGGAGTGGTTCGAGAAGATCTACGACAACCTCATCACCCACGGCACGCTGCCGCGCCCCGTCGACCACCCGTGACGCGCGGGGTTCACGTGAGGATCGTGTAGACCTTCGCGATGAGCCCGTTCTCCATTAGGCAGATGTCCATGCCCCGCACGGCGGGCGGCTGCCCCTCCGGCCCGAAGTTCCAGGCCAGGACACCGAGATCGTGGTTGACGTGGATCGGCCCGGCTTCGGAGAACACGAACCCCGGCGCCTCGTCGAGCAACCGCTGAGCCTTGGCGTGGATCGCTTCGCGCCCGACCACGACCTCCTCGGGGTCGGCGAAGACGACACCCTCCGCATAGGTCCGCTCGACGGCGGCAGCCCGCCGCCGCGGGTCCCGCTCCCCGAACACCTCGTGCAGGTTCGCCTTCATCAGCGACTCGATCTCCGACATGCGTGAAGTGTCACGCAAGCAGGTGGGGTGGTCAAGCCCGCCCGCCCGTCAGGAGGCGACGAACAGGAACGCGGGGTGGTGCCGGACCACGGCGACCACGGGCTGGGACACGACGGGGAACACCGGGCGCACCTCGCCGCTGGGCGCGGTGGGATCCCGCTTCCGTTCCGGCCCTCACCGGCCGCGGAACGTGGCGCGGTAGGCGGTGGGCGAAACCCCCAGCTCCGCCTTCAGGTGCAACCGCAGCGAACCGGCCGTGCCGAACCCGGTCGCGACCGCGATCTCGTCGACCGGCAGGTCGGTGCTTTCCAGCAGGGCACAGGCCCGCTCGACACGCTGCCGCGCGAGCCATCGCCCCGGCGACGTACCGAGTTCGTCCCGGAACCGGCGGGTGAAGGTGCGCGTGCTCGTCGCTTCCCGCGCCGCCAGCTCCCGCAGCGTGACGGGCCGGTGCAGGTTCTCCAGCGCCCACTCGCGGGCGCGGCCGGTCGAGGAGGTCCGCGGCTCCGGCACCGGCCGGTTCAGGTACTGCGCCTGCCCGCCGTCGCGGTGCGGTGGGACGACGGTGCCGCGGGCGACCTCGTTGGCGACCGCGGCACCGTGATCGCCGCGGATCATGTGCAGGCACAGGTCGATGCCCGCGGCCGCACCGGCCGAAGTGAGGATTCCGCCGTCGTCGGTGTAGAGCACGTCGAGGTCGAACGTGACGTCCGGGAACCGCTCCCGCACCCGCGGTGACGAGCGCCAGTGCGTGGCCGCCCGGCGGCCGTCGAGCAGCCCGGCCGCCGCCAGCACGAACGACCCCGTGCAGATCGAGGCGATCCGCGTGCCGGGCCGGATACCCGCCAGCGCCGCGGCCAGCGCGGGGTCGAGCAGGTCGTCCCGGGGCTCGTAGTCGGCGTCCGAGCCCGGGACGACGACGGTGTCGGCCTCGGCCGGCGCCTCGGGCCCGGCGGGTACGGCGATGGTGAAATCCGCGTCGGTCCGCACGTCCCCGGGCACGGGTGTGCACGTGACGACCTCGTAGAGCGGCGCGCCGTCCGCGCCCCGTGCCTGCCCGAACAACCGGTGGACGAGGCTCAGCTCGAAGGGCAGCACGCCGTCGCGGACCAGGACGGCCAGCCGGTGGCGGCCGTCACCGGCGAAAACGGTCATGGCCCGATCTTCGCACATGTTGTCCATCAGGCCAGTCGCCGTCGCGGTCCGGCCGGCCGAGGATCGGGGCATGAACGTTTTGTGGATCCTCGCCCACCCCGAACCCCGCTCCCTGAACGGATTCCTCGCCGGGGAGGGGCAGCGCGCGCTGCGGGCCGAAGGGCACGAGGTCGAGGTGTCGGACCTCTACGCGATGGGCTGGAACCCCGTCGTCGACGCGGCCGGATACGGCCACGACCCCGCGGAGCGGTTCCAGGTCGCCGCCGCCGCGAAGCGCGGGTACGGCAGTGGCGCGCTGAGCGCGGACATCCGGGGCGAGCAGGAGAAGATCGACCGGGCGGACACGATCGTCGTCCAGTTCCCGCTGTGGTGGTTCGGCCTGCCCGCCATCCTCAAGGGCTGGTTCGACCGGGTCTGGCACCAGGGCTACGCGTACGGCCTGCGTGGACCCGGCGGCGAGTGGCTCGGGTACGGCGACGGGTTCCTCGCGGGCAAGCGCGCGATGGCCGTGGTGACGATGGGCGGGCCGGCGTGGTTCTACGGCGAGCGCGGCATCCACGGCTCCGTCGGCGAACTGCTGTTCCCGCTGCAGCACGGCACGCTGTTCTACGCCGGCGCGGAGGTGCTCCCGCCGGTGCTGTTCCCCGGCGCCGACCGGTTCACCCCCGAGGACGCCGGGAACGCGGCGAAGGAGCTGCGCGAGCGCCTGCTCGCGATCCCGGACACCGAGCCGATCCCGTACCGGAAGCAGAACGGCGGGGACTACGACGAGAGGTTCGTGCTGCGGCCGGACGTGGCGCCGGGGTCGACCGGGCTGGGCGCGCACCTGATCACCTGTACGACCACGCGGGGCTCGTGTTAGCCTCTCGCCGTGCGGTGCCGGCTGACGTCCCAGCGACTCGTAGTAGCCCGGCGCGCCGGCTGAGCCAGGTCGCCGGCGCGCGGTTTCGCGACCGCTGACGACGCGGCTCCTCTTTCGGGACCTGGCCCGGATCCCAGCCACTTCCTCATCCGTGGAGATCCGCCATGACCAGCCCCGCTTTCCTCGCTGACCGCACCTCCCGCCCGGCGCTGCCGGTGCGGCGCCGCATCGCCGCCTACTTCACCGGCGGCGTCGGCGCCGTCCCGGAGCTGGCGGGCCTGCTCGCCCGCCGGAGCCGCACCGTGCACGAGCTGTCCGTCGACATCCGGGACGGCGTCAGGGAAAGCGGGCTGGTCTGCACGGTCCTGCTGCCCGCCGACGAGGTCGAGGCGCTGCTCACGGACCTCCGCGCACTGCCTGGCGTGGTGTCGGCCGAACTGGCCTGAGGGCGGTCGGTTGCGGCTGGGCGGATTGTGCTCGGCTGCCTGCCCGGGTGCCGGGGTCCACCGGGCGTGACCGCCCTGCTGCGCGGCCCCACCCCCGCCCCGATCCTTGAGTGTTGACGACCGATCGAGGCGCCTCAAGAGCGCCTTCGGCGTCCCTTCGGGATGGGCTTCGCCCACTCTTGACCCGCCGGATCGGCCGTAAGTGCGGCTGGGGATCGGGGCGGGGGTGGGTGTGGGCGGTGTGGCCGCTCGCGTTCGCGTTGCCGGGTGGCGGTGTGTGGGGTAGGACTTTCCGCTGTTTGCTGCCCGCTGCCGTCCGTTGAGGACGATCGAGCCCGCACCGCCGGATCCACGTCGGCTTCCCCTGTGCTCACCATCCCATCTCTATGCTCATTGACATAGGCTCGACTCCTCTGTTCTACTCTCCGCGGAAGACGCGAGGAGGCGCTCGTCCCAGGGAGCGCGTGTCATCGGGTTCCCGCAGCCGAGCCCGGCCCTCGACGTCGAGGAGGTCGACAGCCATGCCCGAACAGCGACTGCGGGACGACCGGGACGAGCGGCCTGCCCGCACGGCGCCACCCCTGTTCGCCGAGTTTTCCCCGCTCCGCAAGGTCCTCACCGTGATCGGCGCGCCATTGCTGTTCGGCGTCATCGCCGCCTTCACGCTCGTCTGGTGGACACCGGCGTGGTGGACGTGGCAGGGGATCGGGATCCTCGGCGCCGTCGTCGGCGGGTACGAGCACCTCCGCCTGTGGCCGGCCGCCCTGCGCGGCGTCGGCGGCGGGCTGGTCGCCGCCACGGCGATCGTCGGGCTCCGCGCCGTCCTGCCCGGTGAGGACGTGACGGACTTCGACCCCACGTCCTTCCCGATCACCGCGGTCGTCGCGTCCGCCATCCTGCACGCGGGTGGCGCCCTGCTGCGACGGCGGCGCCGGGACGCACGACCGGTGCCCGCCGAATGACGAGCGCACTGGACGGCGTGCGCGTCGTCGACCTGAGCACCACCCTGATGGGCCCGTACTGCACGATGCTCCTGGCCCAGTGGGGCGCCGACGTCGTCAAGGTCGAGCCGCCCGGCGGCGATCCCGCCCGCTACATCGGGGATGTCCGCGGCACCGGGATGGGCCCGTTCTTCCTCAACGCCAACCGCGGCAAGCGCAGCGTCGTGCTGGACCTCAAGACCGCGGCGGGGGCCGAGGCGCTGTCCGGGCTGATCGCCTGGGCCGACGTCGTCGTGCACACGCTCCGGCCCGACGCCGCCCGCGAACTCGGCTTGGCGGCCGACACCATCGTGCGCCGCAACCCGCGTTGTGTGGCGTTGGCGTTCCGCGGTTTCGGCCGGGGCGGCCCTTCTGCCGACGAGCCCGCCTACGACGACATCATCCAGGCCCGCAGCGGCCTGGCCGACCTGCAGGGCGCCGGCTCGGACCCGGCGTACGTCCGCAGTGCGCTGGCCGACAAGGTCGTCGGACTCCACGGCGCCGCGGCCCTGCTCGCCGCGCTGCGGCAGCGGGACCGGACCGGCCGTGGTGTCGCACTGGAGATCCCGATGCTGGAGACCATGACCGCCTTCAACCTCGTCGAGCAGCAGGGCGCGCAGGTCTTCGACCCGCCGCTCGGGCCGCCGGGCTACGGGCGGACCGCCTCGGCGCACCGCCACCCGTACACCACCAAGGACGGCGCCGTCTCCGTCCTGATCTACACCGACCGGCACTGGCGGGTGTTCTTCGACCTCATCGGCAAGCCCGAACTGGCCGAAGACCCGCGGTACCAGACCATCCGCGAGCGCACGAAGCACATCGACGAGCTCTACCGGCTGGTCGCGGAAACGTTCACCGAACGCACCGGTCAGGAGTGGATCGACCTGCTCAAGCCGCACAAGATCCCGATCGGTCCCGTCACCCGGCTCGCCGATCTGGCCGAGGACCCCCAGCTCGTCGCGACGGGTTTCTTCACCGCCGTCGACCACCCCACCGAAGGCCCGCTGCGTCTCCCCCGCACGACCGGTCCCACCGGCAACGGGCCCGAACGCGACTGGGCACCGCTGCTCGGCGCGGACACGGAAAGCGTTTTCCGGGAGGTCCTCGGCCATGGCTGAGCTGGACTACGACAAGACGGGTCCGGTCGCGACCATCACCCTCAACCGCCCGGACCGCAAGAACGCCCTCACCCTCGCGATGCTCGACGAGTGGGTGCGGGCGCTGGTGGATGCCCAGTCGGACAACGAAATCCGGGCCATCGTGGTCACCGGGGCCGGTGACGCGTTCTGCTCCGGCATCGACCTGGAGGTGTTCGCCGGCCACGCCGCCGAACCGGTGCGGATCAAGCAGGTGCTCACGCGGCGCATCCACCCGGTAGCGCTGACGCTGGAGAACGTCGACAAGCCGGTGATCGCCGCCGTACCGGGCAGCGCGGTCGGCGCGGGGATGGACATGGCCCTGCTCTGCGACTACCGCATCGCCTCCCCCGCCGCCACGTTCAGTGAGGGCTACATCCGCGTCGGCGCCGTGCCGGGTGACGGCGGGTGCTGGCTGCTGCCGCGGCTCATCGGCACGTCACGCGCGCTCCGTCTACTGTGGACCGGCGAAACCGTGCCGGCCGAGCAGGCGCTGGAACTCGGTATCGTCGACGAGATCGCCGACGATCCATTCAGGACAGCCCACGAGTTCGCCCGGCAGCTCGCCGGGCGCCCGCCACTGGCGGTCCAGGTCATCAAACGCGCCGTCCGGCAAGGCGCCCGCCACGACCTGCCCACCGCGCTCGACCTCATCTCGTCGCACTTCGCGATGATCGCCGCCACCGACGACGCCGCCGAAGCACTGGACGCGTTCCGGACCGGCCGCACCCCCACCTTCCACGGACACTAAGGAGCACCATGCGCACACGGGGAGCAGTCCTCGCCGAGGTTCCCGGCAGGCTCGAGGTGATCGACCTCGAAGTCGACGAACCGCGGGCCGACGAGGTCGAGGTCAAGGTCGTCGCGTCCGGCCTGTGCCACTCCGACGACCACCACGCGAAGGGCGACTCGTACCAGAGCGTCCTGCCCATGGCGATGGGGCACGAGGGCGCCGGAGTCGTGACCAGGGTCGGCGGCCCGAACGCCAAGGGCATCAAGGAGGGCGATCACGTGGTGTTCACGGCGGTCCCCTCCTGCGGGCACTGCCGCCAGTGCGCGAGCGGGCACCAGAACCTCTGCGACCTGACCCCGGGTGCCCTCAGCGGGGCGCGGTGGACCGACCCCGGCAGCTACCGGCTGCACACCACGGACGGCAGGCCGGTGGGGCAGATGTGCGGTATCTCCACGTTCGCCGCCACCACGCTCGTCTCGGTCGACTGCGTCGTGAAGATCCCCCAGGACATCCCGCTCGACAAGGCCTGCCTCGTCGGCTGCGGCGTCAGCACCGGCTGGGGTTCCGCGGTCAACCTCGCGGAGGTCCGGCCCGGGCACACCGTCGTGGTCATGGGCACCGGCGGTGTCGGCGTCAACGCCGTGCAGGGCGCGGCCCACGCCGGGGCCGCGCACATCATCGGCGTCGACCCCGCGCCCTTCAAACGCGAAGCGGCGCTGCGGTTCGGCGCCACGCACGCCGTCGCGACGATGGAGGAAGCCACCGAGCTGGCCCGGCAGCACACGAACGGCCAGGGCGCCGACTCCGTCGTGGTGACCGTCGGCGTGCTGCGGCCCGAGCACGTCGCGCAGGCGTTCGCCGCGCTCGGCAAGGGCGGCATCTGCGTGGTGACGTCCGTCGGCCCCCTGAACACGGTCGGGCTGCCGATCAGCCTGTCCGAGCTGACGTTCTTCCAGAAGCAGGTGCGTGGCGCGGTGTTCGGTGGCACCAGCGGCAACTGGGACGTGCTGCGGCTGCTCGACCTCTACCGCGCGGGCAGGCTGAAGCTCGACGAACTCATCACGCGCACCTACACCCTTGACGAGGTCCAGAAGGGGTACGACGACCTGCTTTCCGACCAGCTCGTGCGCGGCGTGGTCATCCACGACTGACGGCTCACCCCAGCAGGTCGCGCAGCTGGGCCCGCGTCGTGACGCCCAGTTTCGGGAACGTCCGGTACAGGTGCGAGCCGACGGTGCGCGGGGACAGGAACAGCCGGTCCCCGATCTCCCTGTTCGTCAGGCCCCGCGCGGCGAGCTGGACGATCTGCTGCTGTTGCGGGCTCAGGCGGGCGATGGCGTCCGGCACGGCTTCGACGACGTCCATGCCGGACGCCCTCAGCTCGCCCTGCGCCCGTTCGATCCACGGCCGCGCGCCGAGCCGCCGGAACACCTCCAGTGCGGCGGTCAGCAGCGGACGCGCTTCGGCGATGCGCCGCCGTCGCCGCATCCACTCGGCGTATTCGAGGAGCGTCTGCGCGCGTTCGAACGGCCAGGGCGCCAGTGCCGCGTCCGCGAGCGCCGCCTTGAAGTGCGCTTCGGCGTGCTCCGGTGCCGCCAGCAACGCACGCGCCCGCTGGAACAACGCCGCCAGGCGCGGGGAAACCTCGCTCCCGAGGTCCTTTTCGGACCGTTCGACGATCAGCTCCGCCTCGCGGCCGTGCCCGGTGCGGGCTGCGGCCGCCGCCAGTTCGGCGACCGCCGCGTAGCAGGCGTGGTAGTGCGTCGGGGTGCCGTCCGCCTCGAACAGCGACCGGTATTGCTGGTACGCCGTCTCGTGATCGCCTTCCACGGCCGCCGCCACGCCGAGCGCCCGCCGGGCATAGGCCGCCACGGAGCGGCTCGCCTCCGGGTCGGTCGCCGTCAGCGCCCGCTCGGCCAGCTCCCGCGCCCGTGTGGTGTGGCCCTGCGCCGCGGAAACCATGGCGCGCACGGCATCGGCACACGCGACGGCGTGGACCAGCCCGGTCGCCTGCCCGACGGCGGTCACGTCGTCACACACGACGTGGGCCTGCGACCAGCGGCCCCGTTCCAGGTAGGCCAGGGCCGCGGCGCAGCCCAGCCCGTTGGGCAGCGGTCCGGTGGTCCGCCACAGCGCGAACGCGTCGTCGAAGGTGCGCGTGGCGAGCACCGGTTCGTCGAGCAGCCACGCGACGATCGCCACCATCACCAGGCGGTCGGGCTGGTCCCGCACCGCGTCGACGAGGGACGGCAGTCCGGCCACCGCACCGGCGCGGCCGGAGAACGGCGCGGACACGGCCGCCGTCCAGGCCGCCGCCACGTCGTCCGTGCCACCACGCACCCCGGCCAGCAGCGACCGGAGTTCCGACCGCCTCGGCGAGGATCCCGAGTAGAAGCAGACGACGGCGGCCCAGGACAACGCGGCGAGCGCGGCCTCCGGGTCGCTTTCCAGTGCTGGGCGGGCAATCCGGGACAACGTCGAGAAGGCCGCGTCGTGTTCGGCGGTGAGCGACTTCAGCTGGCCCACGAGGAGCGTGGTGACGCGCTCGACCGCCGCGTCGTCGCTCAGGGCCCGCGCGCCGTCCGCCAGCCGCTCGACCCAGCCGAGGTCGCCGGTGAAGGCGGCGGCCCCGGCCGCGGCGACGAGGAGCCGCGCGGCGTCCGCCCGGCTCGCGGACAGCGACGCGGCACGTTCCAGCGCCGCGGCCGCCGCCGCGGCGGCGTGCGCGGTCCGCGGTGCGCTCCAGTTCCGCGGCGGCCGTGGGATCCGGTGACACCGCCACGGCGGCGAGGTGCCAGGCCCTGCGGTCGGGCTCGTCGGTCAGCGCCGCGGCCAGCCGCAGGTGCGCCGAACGCCGGCCGGCGAACGAGGCCCGGTGGTACACCGCCGACCGGATCAGGGGGTGCCGGAACACCAGCCGGTCCCCCGCCGGGCGGACCAGCCCGGCGCGCCGCGCGGGCAGCCAGACGTCGTCGGTGGCGGGCAGCACCGCCGAGACGTAGCGGGCCGGGTCCGTGGCGTCGGCGGCCGCCAGCAGGAGCAGCGCGTGCCGCGTGGCCTCCGGGAGCGCGTCGAGGTGTGCGCCGAAAAGACCTTCCAGCCGGTCACTGACGGGGAACGGGCCGGGCGCGGGCGCCAGCACGGCCGGATCCGCGGCGGCGGCCCGTGCCAGTTCGCGGAGGGCCAGCGGGTTGCCCGCGGCCTGGTCGACCACCTGCTGCCGGGCCCACGCGGTGAGCGTGACGGGCTGCGCGGCCAGCACCCGCGCCGCCGCGCCGGCGTCGAGCGGCCCCAGCGCCACCCTCGGCGCGAACTGGTCCAGACCAGGAAGGGCGTCGCCGTCGCGGGCCGCGACCAGCAGCGTGACCGGCTCGCCCTCCAGCCGCCGGGCGACGAAGGACAGCACGTCCAGCGACGCGCGGTCGAGCCACTGCGCGTCGTCCACGACCACGCACAACGGCGCCTGATCTCCCAGGTCCGACAACAACGTCAAAACCGCGAGCCCGACCTCCCACGGATCGGGCCTGCCGGGCGGGGCGCCCAGTCCGACCGCGCCCAGCAGTGCCGCCCGCTGCCCGTCCAGCAACGCGTCCGCCGCGTCGAGCACCGCGCGCAGCAGCTGGTGCAGACCGGCGTAGGCCAGCCCGGACTCGGCCTCGCTGCCGGCCGCCTGGAGCACCCGCTGCCCGAGCTCCCCGGCGACGGCGACCGCGGCGTCCAGCAGCGCGCTCTTGCCGGAGCCCGGCTCCCCGGCCACGACGAGCACGCGCTCACCGCCGGGCGCGGACCGGACTGCCCCGGTCAGCCGTCGCAGCTCGTCGTCGCGCCCGGCGAGCACCGGTGTTGCTGACATCCCGATCACTCTAGGCGGCGCCACATCCGCCGTTCCGCGGCGCGGGGGTCGTCGACCTGGTGCCAGTCGGCGTCGATGACCATGGTCGCCCGGCGCGCGGTGTCGTAGCGGTCCCAGCCGGGAGAACCCGTTTTCGCGAACTCGGCCCACGCGGCGTGCACGCGGCGGGCGAGGTCCGGCGGCGGCAGTCCGGGCCCGAGCACCGCCTTCGGCCCGTGCAACTCCGGCAGGCCCGTGACGTCGAAGACGAACGGCAGGTCCACCGTGTGTGTCGCGCCCAGCTGCCCGTCCAGCGCCCCGGAACGCCACGCGAACGCGTAGGCGTAGGTGGCGTGGCGTTCGGCGTGTGCTTCCGTCAGCGCCCACGTGCCCGCGCCGAACAACGCGTCGCCCAAGATCGCCGAGCGCAGTTCCCCGTCGGAGGCCTCCGGTCGCGACTTCCGGTACGCCTCGACGAGCGCCGCCGGATCGGGATGGGAGCGTTCCGCGGCGGCGGTGACGTCGTCGGCGGTGGACCGGGCGTACGCGCCCGAAGGGGCCAGGTAGAGGTTGCCCTCCTCGGTGGTGGTGCCGATCAGCAGGTCGACGTCGGCACCGCCTGCCTGTGCGGGCTGCTCGTCCAGCACCAGGCTGAACGGGCTCAGCCCGACGAGCGGGTCGCGGGCGGTGGCGGTGCGCAGGTCGATCCCGCCCAGCCGGGACGCGGCCGCGACCAGGCGTTCGTCGGGGATGGCGGCGAACGCTTCGGCCCGTGGCTCGACGCCGAGGGCCTCGGCGGCGGCACGCGTCACGCGGGCGGCCTGTTCCGGGGAGAAGGCGCCGAGGCCGCTGCCGCTCTGCACGATGGCGCGGGCGAACAACCCGCGTGCCTCGGGCGTCGCCAGCAGGGCACCCACGATCGTCGCACCGGCCGACTGCCCGAAAACCGTCACGCGGTCAGGGTTTCCGCCGAACCGCGCGATGTTCTCCCGCACCCAGCGCAGGGCCTGCACGACGTCCAGCAGACCGCGGTTGGCCGGTGCACCAGGCAGGTCGAGGAATCCGGGGATGCCCAGGCGGTAGTTCAGCGTCACCAGCACCACGCCGTCGCGGGCGAAGGCGGTACCGTCGTAGATCGGGGAACGCGCGGAGCCGGCGACGAAACCTCCGCCGTGCACGAAGACCATGACCGGCAGGTCGCCCGCACCGGGGTCGGGCGTCCACACGTTGACGGCGAGGTAGTCGGGGCCGGGGATCCAGCCGGGGCCGAAGTAGGGCGACAGGTCGAGATCGCCGAGGTTGCGTTCGCCCTGCGGCGCCGTCGGGCCGAAAGCCGTCGCGTCGCGCACGCCATCCCATGCGGCGCGGGGTTGCGGCAGGGCGAAGCGGGCGGCGCCGATAGGCGTCGCGGCGTAAGGGATTCCGCGGAAGACGACGGCGTTTTCCCCAGCCACGCCACGCACCGCGCCCTGCACGGTCCGCACCACGGGCTCGTTCATCGGGTTTCGCTCCCCGTGGCGGGCGACAGCGGTGCCCAGCCCTTGATGGCGAAGCGTTCGCCGTCGCGGATCACCTCCGCGGCGCCGCCTCCGGCGAAGTGGGCCGGGAAGACCAGGGCGTTGTTGTCGGCGGCCCAGCCGAGCAGTTTGCGCCGTGTCGCACGGGCTCCGGCCGGGTCCTCGCAGAAGCAGCTGTTGGTCTCGGGGTGCACGATCTGCACCGGGTTGTGCATGAGGTCCCCGACGAAGAGCGCGCGGTCGGTGCCGGATTCGAGGGCGAGCACCGAGGACCCGGGCGTGTGGCCGGGCGCGAGGTCGAGGCGGAGGTTGCCGTCGATGCGGTGGCTGCCGTCCCACAACAGCGTCTGCCCCGCCTGGTGCACCGGGGCGACGCTGTCCTCGAAGACGTTCTGGTTGCCGCGGCCGAACACCGTCGGATATCCGTTCCCGGGGTCCCAGAAGTCGAAGTCCCGCTGGGGGACGAGGTAGGTGGCGTTGGGGAAGGTGGGCACCCACGTGCGGTCCTGGAGGTAGGTGTTCCAGCCGACGTGGTCGATGTGCAGGTGCGTGTTGATCACGAGGTCGACGTCCTCGGGCCGCACCCCGGCGCGGGCGAGGTTGGCGAGGAAGTCCGTGTCGAGGCGGCTCCACACGGGGGCGTAGGGGCGTTCCTTGTCGTTGCCCACGCCCGTGTCGACGAGGATCGTCTTGCCCTCGCTGCGGAGGAGCCAGGTCTGGATGGCGGAGTTGACGATGCCGGTCTCGCCGTCGAGGAACTGCGGCACGAGCCACTGGCGGTGGTCCGCCCAGGCCCCGCCGGGGGCGTCGGGGAAGAAGACGTCGGGCGTCATGTCGACGGGCCCGTAGTACTCCCACACGCGCGTGACGGTGACTTCGCCGAGGGTGATGCTGTGCATGGCTGTCATCGTGTTCCGGCGGCGGGGCGGCCCGGTATCCGTCACGTGACTGCAGTTGCCCGGCGGCGTGGACCCAGAAGCCGAACCGGAGGTGGCCCGCGCGGTCGGGTCGCACTAGCTCACCGACCCGGACGGCGCGCCCACGGCGGCGGAGGTGGTGGCCGCCGACCACCACCTGACCCCGAAGGCCCGACCGCTCCGCCGGTTCTCAACCCAGCGTGGCGATCCCGGCGAGGAAGATGTCGATGCCCGCGAGGAACTGTTCACGGTCGTCGTGCTCGGGCAGGCGGGCCGCGGCCTTCCGCACGAACGGGTACCTGCCGGGGTCGAGCCGCGCCCACCGGCCGGCGACCGCCGCCAGGAAGGCCGCCCGGTCCGCACCCTCCGCACTCCTGGCCTGCGCGGCGTTCTGCCCGGCCACCCCGAGCACGTAGTTCATCAGCGCGCCCGCCGCGTCGAACAGCGCTCGCCCGGGCACGGCGAGCGCGTCCAGCAGCCTGCCGACGCATTCGTAGATCTCCAGCGTCGCGGACTCCAGCGGGTGCCGGGCCAGCTGCGCGCCGACCCACGGGTGCGCGTCGATCTCGTCGAACAGGCCCAGTGCCAGCCCACGCAGGGCCTGCCGCGGCTCCGCGTCGACGGCCACGCCGGCCAGGACCCTGGCGACGACCTCGTCGGTGGCCGCCGCGAGGAGGTCGTCCTTGTCGGCGACGTGGTGGTACACGGCGCCGTAACCCGTCTTCAGGCGGGTGGTGAGCGCCCGCAACGTCAACGCGCTCTCGCCGCCGCTGTCCAGCAGGTCGGTCGCGGCCCGGATGATCACTTCCCGCGACAACCCGTCCTGACGCCGCCCCCGCGCCGCTGCCCTGTTCGCCATGGGCTCAGTCTCGCATGGCTGGATCGCCGATCCAAACTGGTGTAGCGTTTTGGATTGGCGATCCAACAGGAAGGAATTCCCATGACGGCGATCACGGTCCTCGGCGCGGGACTCGGCGGGCTGACGCTGGCCAGAGTGCTGCACGTACACGGCATCCCGGTCACCGTGTACGAGGCGGAGCACTCACCGGACGCGCGCCCCCAGGGCGGGCTCCTGGACATCCACCCCTGGAACGGCCAGCCCGCGCTCGATGCCGCCGGTCTCCTCGACGAGTTCCGCGAGCTGGTCCTGCCCGGCCGCGAGTCGTACCGGGTTCTGGACCGGGCGGGCACCGTCCTGCTCGACCAGCCCGACGACGGCAGCGGACAGCGCCCCGAGGTGCCCCGCGGCGCACTGCGGCGGCTGCTGCTCGATTCACTCCCGCCCGGCACTGTCCACTGGGGACACAAGGTCACCGCTGTGCGGTCTCTCGGGGACGGCCGGCACGAGGTGACTTTCGCCGACGGCACCTCGGTCACCGCGAGCCTGCTCGTCGGCGCCGACGGCGCGTGGTCACGGGTACGGCCGCTGCTCTCCGGCGCCGTTCCCGAGTACAGCGGGATTTCCGTGATCGAGACGTTCCTGCACGACGCGGACGTCCGCCACCCCGCGGCCGCGAAGGCCGTCGGCACCGGGTCCCTGTTCGCGCTCGCGCCGGGCCAGGGACTCCTGGCACACCGCGAAGGCGGCGGCACCCTGCACACCTACGCGCAACTGCGGAAGCCGCAGGACTGGCTCGACGACGCCGCGGACGTGGCCGCCCGGGTCGTCGACGAGTACCGCGACTGGGCCCCCGAACTCACCGAGCTGATCACCGGCAGCGACACCCCGCCGGTCCCGCGCCCCATCTTCACCCTGCCCGCCGGGCACCGCTGGGACCGTGTGCCGGGCGTGACGCTGCTCGGAGACGCCGCGCATCTCGCGCCGCCCAACGGCGAAGGCGCCAACCTGGCCATGCTCGACGGAGCCGAACTCGGCCGGGCCCTCGCCGCCCGCCCCGGCGACGCCGAGGCCGCGTTCGCCGAGCACGAACAGGCCATGTTCGGCCGCGCCGCCGCCGCGGCCGACGACGACTCGTACGCGATCATGCTCGGTGACGACGCACCCCACAGCATGGTCGCCCTGCTGACCGGGCAGGCCTGCTGATTGTCAAGCGGCGCAACCCGTGCTACCTTCACCTCGATCCCTCGCGGATGCCGGCTCCGCCGCCCGCGGGAAATCTCTCTCCACCACCCGAGCAAGATCCGGGTGTCGCGTTCGCGGAATTTCCGCTTACCCATCATCAGAGGTGAAACCATGCCCATTTCCGGAATCCTCGACATCAGAGGAAAAACCGCCACCCTGGGTGGCACCGTGGTCCACAACGGACTGATCAGGGAGCACGGCCTGCGCCGCGGCGACGAACTCGTCATCGAGGACGACGAGCTCATCGCCCTCAACGGTGCCGCGCCCGCCGGGGGAAAGCGCCCCCGCTTCGAAGAGCTCACCCCCGTCCACCCGGACGAACGTCTCGTCCTCGAAACCACCCCGCACCAGCTCACGACCCGCGTCATCGACCTCGTCGCACCGCTCGGGAAGGGGCAGCGCGCGCTCGTCGTCGCGCCGCCGCGGACCGGGAAAACCACTGTGCTGCAAGCGATCGCGCACGCGGTCGCGACCAACCACCCCGAGGTGCACCTCATGGTGCTGCTCGCCGACGAGCGGCCCGAGGAGGTCACCGACACACGCCGCACGGTGCGGGGCGAGGTCGTGGCGTCGACGTTCGACCGCAAACCCGGCGAGCACACCGCCGTCGCGGAACTGGCCGTGGAACGGGCGAAACGGCTCGTCGAAACGGGACGGGACGTCGTGCTGCTGCTCGATTCGCTCACGCGCCTCGGCCGCGCCTACAACCTCGCCGCCCGGCCGTCGGGGCGCGTCCTTTCCGGCGGTGTCGATTCGGGCGCGCTGCACCCCATGAAGAAGATCCTCGGCGCCGCACGCAACATCGAGGGCGGCGGCTCGCTCACGATCGTCGCCACGGCGTTGATCGGCACCGGTTCTCTCGCCGACACCGTGTTCTTCGAAGAACTCAAGAGCACCGGCAACGCCGAGCTCCGGCTCGACCGCACCCTCGCCGACCACCGCGTCCACCCGGCCGTCGACCTGTTCGCGTCCGGCACGCGCCGCGACGAACTGCTGGTGCCGCCCGCCGAACTGGCCGTGCTGGCCGAGGTCCGCCGCGCGCTGGCGGGCAAGGACCCGAAGCAGACGGCGGTGCAGTTCCTCGACCAGCTGCGCAGCACCCGGTCCAACGCCGAGTTCGTCACCCGCGTCGCCGCTTCACTGCACGGACCGGCCACGCGGGCGGCTTAGCTGTGCGCCACGGTGAGGGCGTAGAACTTCACCTTCGCCCCCTTGCTGGTACTGCTCGACGAAGACTGGTTGTAGTCGCCCGCCTTGAAATACTGGCGGTAGGCCGAAAATCCCGACGCGATCGGGTAGGTGTGCGCCTGGCCGTTGACCGTCACCTGGATCCTGCCGCCGACGATCGCGATCACGTAGGTCCACTGCGTGCCTAGCGGCACGTTGGTGAGGGTGTGCGGCGTCTGCCCGCCGCCGGGCGAGTTCTCCAGCCCCAGCACGACATCGCCGTTGGCGTGGTAGTACAGCTCCAGCAGCGGTTTCGTCGACGAGCCACCGCTGCCGAGGTGGATCTGGCCGACGCACACGTTCGACGTCACCGACACGACCCGCAGCCGCGCGGACAGCGTGTGCGTGCCGGACAGGGGCCAATCGGCCGCGCTGCCGCTGGGGTTCATCTCGCGCAGTTCGGTGCGGGCGTAGTTCGAGTTCGGCGTCGTCACCCCGGATTCGGGGTCCCAGAAGGTCATCGAGCCGTCGTTCTTGTCGGTCCAGAAGTACGCCGGGTTGGTGTAGCCGTCCGGCCCCTTCAGCTGCGACGGCCCGATCGTCGTCGGCGAACCCGGTGAACCGATCGGCAACTGCAGCGACCACACCGAAAGGTCGAAGTTCCCGCCCGGGGCGACGGTCGGGTCGAGCGCGGCGGCCGCCGAGGCCGGTGCCGCGAGTGCGGTGGCGGCGGCGAGCGCGCCGCACGCGAGCACCGCGAGTGTCCTGCTCCGGGTCCTGCCGTTGACAACCTGCACGGAACACGCTCCTTCGGGTCAGTCCCCCACGTCTTCGACGGTAGGGAACGGGGATAGAGTTTGTAAAGAGTCTTTCCGTATGAGGTCTGGACCAGTCCGTGGCCGCGCTTGCCGACCACCCTCGAAACACTCGCGGAGGCGGTCGCCGTTGCCGAGGCCGGGCTCGCGGACGGGATGAGGAACGCATTCGTCCGGCACCTCGTCCGCGAGCCCGCGATGGCCCAGCCGTGGCTGCGGGACCTGGTCCACCGGCCGCGCTGACCACGGTGGCACGATGGGACCGTGCTCGTCGCGATTCCCGGAACCCTGTGCAGTGCCCGCGTCTTCGACCGGCTTGCGGCCGAACTGCCGGACACCACGGAGCTGGATGCCGTCGACTGGATGAGCGGGTCAGGGCCTTGGCGCATCGACGACGTCGCCGCACGGACCGCCGAGCGGATCGAGCGTCACGGCGGCCCCGTGCTCGTCGCCGGGCACTCCACCGGCGGCTGCATCGCGCTGGCGCTCGCCGCTGCCAGGCCGGAGCTGGTTTCGGGGCTCCTGCTGGCGAACACCGGCGCGCACATGCGCGGGCACGGGGACGTGGACAGCATCCTCGACACGATCGCGACCGCGTGGGGTCCGCGGCTGCACGCCGCCGTGCTCGACCGGTCGTTCGCCGAGCCGGTGCCACCGGAGTTCCGCGAGACGCTGCTCGCGTACGCAGCCGGAGTCCCACAGGCCGCGGCGCTCGAAGTGCTCCGCAGTCAGCGCGACCGCGATCTGACGCCGGAGCTGCCCCGGATCACCTGTCCCGCAACGGTTCTGCACGGTGTGCACGACAGAGCCCGCTCAGCCGCCGACGCGGAGGCGCTCGCGGCGGGGCTGCCGGATTGCGAGGTCCGCTTCGTCCAAACAGGACACACCCCGGTGTGGGAGGACGCTCCGGCCGCCGCGGCGGCGGTGCGTGAGCTCCTCGCCCGTGGCGGGCGGTAGTGCGCCGGGGAGTTCATCCGCTAATGGCCTCCCCGCAGGGGGTCAGCTACCGAGCCGGGTGCCCGAGCCGCCGTCGATCCGGCTGGCCGGGGCTCTGCCACCCCCGCCGGGCAGTGGCCCGCGGCGAACTTCGCCCACCGGCCGCGCCGGGGCGGACGGCGTCGCCGATACGGCCAGGCCCGCCAGACGGCAGCCCGCCGGGAACTTCACCCACCAGTGGCCACCCGCGCCGGGGCGAGGCGTCGCCCGCCACCTACCCGAGCCGCCACCGATCCAGCCACCCCGCTGAGCAACTGCCCTCCCCGGGCGGTAGCCGCCCTCGCCGAACCCCACCCGCCGCACACCCACCCCGGGCCGTGGCCGCGCTACCGGTCCGGCTGCCCGAGCAGCGAATCGAGGTGGGCGGTGCGTTCCACGGGCGACCCCCTGCTCACGCAAATAACGGCGTTTGGCTTCGGTGCCCGGCATTCCTAGGCGATCCGCGCCACGCGCTCGGTCTCGGCGGGAAACCGGTGCAGCACTTCGGGATCGTGCCCCGCGACGACCAGCGACGGCGAATCCGCCAGTGCGTTGATCCGGTCGAACGCCGCGTACATCCCCGGCGTCGAGTGCAGGATCGGGAAGGGGCGATCATCCTCGATGTTCTCGTAGAAGTGGCTCGCATCCGACGCCAGCACGACCCGGCCGCGCTCCGTCGCGACCCGCACCACCTGCATACCCGCGGTGTGCCCGCCGACCAGGTGCACGCTCAGCCCCGGCAGCACCTCCACGTCACCGGACACGACGTCGGCCCGGCCGGAACCGAGGACCGCGTCGACGTCGCCGGGGTCCACCAGCCACTTCTCCCGCTCTATGCGGGCGGCAACCGGGCCGGTCCAGTAGTCCACTTCGGACTGTTGCACGACGTACCTGGCGGAGTGGAACGCCGCGGCGGTGCCGGTGTGGTCGTAGTGCAGGTGGGTCAGCACCACCCGGTCCACCGACCCCGCCGGCACCCCGAACTCCGCCAACAGCGCGGAAGGCTCGACGTAGTCGTCGAAACCCTCCGCGCGGGACGGGCCGATCCCCGTGTCGACGACCACGGTGTGCTCCGCCGAAACGGCCAGCCACACGTAGTACGCCGTGGGGTGCGGCTCGTCCCAGCGCTCGTCGTAACCGCAGAAGTGCTGGCCACGCCGTCCGGTGCGCCGCGCGTAGCACAGCGCGTAGACGCGGTAGGTGCTCAACCACGCACCTCGGTCTTCACCGGCAGCGGCGCGGGGTCCTTCAGGCCCAGCCGGTCCGTGGGCACCCGGTAGGTCTCCCGCCCGGTGGCCACCGCGATCACGTTGACCAGGCACAGTCCCGCGGTGAAGAGCGAGACCCCGAGCCACGCGCCCTTGCCGGAACCGCCGACCGCGGCCGCGATGCTCGGCAGGAAACCGCTGATCGCGAACCCGATCTGCGTGCCGATCGCCATACCGGACAACCGCACGCGCGCGGGGAACATCTCCCCGTAGAACGACGGCCACACCGCGCTCGTCATGGTATAGACCACACCGAACATGGCGATGCCGAGCACGAAGATCCACGCCCACGACCCCGCGGCGATCGAGCCGAGGTACGGGAAGATCAGCACCGCGCACCCCAGCGAGCCGATGACGAAGACCGGTTTGCGCCCGGCGCGGTCGGAAAGCTTGGCCCACAACGGGATCGACACCACCGCGGCGATGTTGGCGAGCACCCCGACCCACAGCATCGGCGTCCTGGACAGGCCCACGGTGTTCACCGCGAAGCTCAGCGCGTACACGGTGAAGATCGTGCTCACCGAAGCGATCAGCGCCGCGACGATCACCCGCAGCACGTCGGCCCAGTGGTCCCGCAGCAGCACGACCAGCGGCAGTTTCGCCGCCTCGCCCTTGACCTCCTGCTCGAACACCGGCGTCTCCTGCAGCCTGCGCCGGATCAGGTAGCCGACGAGCACCATGACCGCGCTGAGCCAGAACGGGACCCGCCAGCCCCACGACAGCAGCGCCGGCGAGGGCAGCGCGGCGACCGGCAGGAACACCGCCGTCGCCACGATCTGGCCCGCCTGCGTGCCGCTGAGGGTGAAGCTCGTGAAGAACGCGCGGCGGTGGTCGGGCGCGTGCTCCAGGCTCATCGAGTTGGCGCTCGCCTGCTCGCCGCCCGCGGAAAGCCCTTGCAGGAGCCGGAGGACCACCAGCAGGACGGGTGCGGCGAGCCCGGCGCTCGCGTAGCTCGGCAGGCAGCCGACGAGCACTGTGGACACTCCCATGAGCAGGAGGGTGAGCACCAGCACGCGTTTCCGCCCGAACCGGTCGCCGAGGTGGCCGAGCAGGATCCCGCCCAGCGGCCGGGTCACATAGCCGACACCGAACGTGGACAGCGCCAGCAGGGTGCCCGCCGTCGGGTTCGAGGCCGGGAAGAACACCTTGCCGAAGACGAGGGCCGCGGCGGTGCCGTAGATGAAGAAGTCGTAGTACTCGAGCGCGCTCCCGATCCACGCCGCGAGCGCGGCCTTCCTGGGCGTGCCCCCGCTGGTGTCTGGCTGGGCGGTCACGTCGATCTCCTCTGTCGCGCCGTTGCAGAAGCAGGATTGAACGGACTGGATAGTTATGTACCAGATGGTTAATTGGAGATGCTGTGGCACGCGAGGACGCTTGTCAAGAGGCGATCCGGCGGCGGCTCAGCGCGCGGTGAGGTAGTCCAGCACCAGCTCGCCGAGCATCGTGCGGTAGTGCGCACGCCGTCCGGGGTCGAGCATGTCCCGGCCGAAGATCGCGCGGAACGTGTACCGGTTCCCGGTCCGGAACACGCAGAACGCGCTGATGATCATGTGCACGTCCAGGGGGTCCACGTCGTCGCGGAAGATCCCCTCGGCGCGCCCGCGTTCGAGGATCCGGCCGAGCACGTCCAGCGCCGGCGTCGCGAGCCCGGACAGCATGGACGAGCGCCCGATGTGCTCGGCCCCGTGGATGTTCTCGATGCCGACCAGGCGGATGAAGTCGGGGTGGGACTCGTGGTGGTCGAAGGTCAGCTCCGCGAGCTGGCGGATCGCGTCGGCGGGGCTGAGGTGCTCGACGTCCAGCTCCTGCTCCAGACCGCGGATCAACGCGTACGCGCGTTCGAGGACCGCGATGTAGAGCCCCTCCTTGCTGCCGAAGTAGTAGTAGATCATCCGCTTGGTGGTGCTGGTCTTCGCGGCGATCTCGTCCACCCTGGCGCCGTCGTACCCCTTGTCGGCGAACTCGCGCGTGGCGACTTCGAGGATGTCGGCACGCGTGCGGTCACGGTCGCGCGTGCGCTCCGCCCCTGCGGCTTCGCCGGGTTGCGCGCTCAAGAAGTCCCCTCCGAGCTGGTGTTTCCAGTGCCGCCACTGTAACGCCTCTTCCGCCGGGCCCCCCTGGTGCGTACAATTAACTAGCCAGTTCGTACATTGCCTGCGTGCGAGGAGACCGAGTGATCTCTAGTGACAGCCACCTGATCGGACTGGTCGGCACGGGGATCGGGCCGTCGCTGACCCCCGCGCTGCACGAACACGAGGCGGCCGCGCTGGGGCTCCGCTACCTGTACCGCCTGCTCGACCTGGACGCGCTCGGCCTGCCGCCCGCCGCGGTCGGCGAGGTGCTCGCCGCGGCGAGGCTCACCGGGTTCACCGGGCTCAACGTCACGCACCCCGTCAAGCAGCTGGTCATCGAGCACCTCGACGACCTCTCCCCCGACGCGGCGGCGCTCGGCGCGGTCAACACCGTGGTCTTCCGCGACGGCAAGGCGATCGGGCACAACACCGACGTCTCCGGGTTCGCCCGCAGCGTCGGCGCCGGGCTCGCGGACGCCCCGCTCGACCACGTCGTGCTGATCGGCGCGGGCGGCGCCGGGGTCGCGGTCGCACACGCGCTGCTCACCCTCGGGGCCGGCGAGATCCGCGTGGTCGACACGGACCGGTCCCGTGCCGGCACGCTCGCCTCGCACCTGCGCCGCCGCTTCGGCGCGGACCGGGCGCGGCGCGCGGACGACCTCGCCACCGCGCTGCGCGGCGCCGACGGTCTCGTGCACGCCACCCCCACCGGGATGCGCGAGCACCCCGGTTCGGCCGTGCCACCGGAGCTGCTGCGGCCGGAGCTGTGGGTGGCCGACGTCGTGTACCGCCCGCTGGACACCGAACTGCTCACGACCGCCCGCGCCAGGGGGTGCCGGGTGCTCGACGGGGGCCGGATGGCGGTCTTCCAGGCCGCGGACGCGTTCCGGCTGTTCACCGGCCTCGAACCGGACGCGGACCGGATGCTCCGCCACTTCGACACGCTCGTCCGTGAGGATGCCCATGTCCCGAACTGACCGCCGGAGCATCGCCACCGTCTGCCTGTCCGGCACGCTGGAGGACAAGCTCACCGCGGCCGCCGCGGCCGGGTTCGACGGGGTGGAGATCTTCGACAACGACCTCATCGCCTCGCCGGAATCCCCCGCCGCGCTGCGCAAGCACTGCGAGGAGCTCGGCCTGTCCATCGAGCTCTACCAGCCGTTCCGGGATTTCGAGGCGGTGCCGCCGGACGTGCTCGCGTCGAACCTGCGCCGCGCCGAGCGCAAGTTCGACGTCATGGAGCAGCTGGGCGCGGACACCCTGCTCGTCTGCTCCACCGTCTCCCCCGACGCCGTGGACGACGACGACCTCGCCGCCGAACAGCTGCACCTGCTGGCTTCGCGGGCGGCCGAGCGCGGGATCCGGATCGCCTACGAGGCGCTCGCGTGGGGCCGGTTCGTCAACACCTACGACCACTCCTGGCGGATCGTCCGGCGCGCGGACCACCCCGCGCTGGGGCTGTGCCTGGACAGTTTCCACATCCTCTCCCGGGGCACGGACCTGGCGGGCATCCGCACGATCCCCGCGTCGAAGCTGTTCTTCCTGCAGCTGGCGGACGCGCCGCGGCTGGACATGAACGTGCTGCAGTGGAGCCGCCACTACCGGCTCTTCCCCGGGCAGGGTTCGTTCGACCTCCCCGGTTTCCTGCGGGCGGTGCTGGCCGCCGGGTACGACGGGCCGTTGTCGCTGGAGGTGTTCAACGACGTCTTCCGCCAGGCCGACCCCCGGCCGGCGGCGGTGGACGCGATGCGATCGCTGGTGAGTCTGCAGGAAGCCGTGGGGCACACCGACATCCCGGCGCCGCCGGAGCTGGCGGGGCATTCCTTCGTCGAGCTGAGCGCGGCCGGGCCGGAGACGGCGGCGACGCTGGCCGCGCTCGGCCTCACCCACGCCGGACAGCACCGGTCGAAGCCGGTTCAGTTGTGGCAGCAGGGAAACGTGCGCGTGCTGCTCAACTCCGCGGACGCGAGCGGCGGGACGCGGATCGGGGCGATCGCGGTGGACAGCGCCGACCCGGCCGCCTCGGCGGACCGGGCCGAGAAGCTGCTCGCACCGAAGCTGCCGCGCGAACACCGCGCGGACGAAGCGGACCTGACCGCGGTGGAGGCGCCGGACGGGACGGCGGTGTTCCTGACCCGTACAGACGCGTGGCTGGCGGACTTCACCCCGGTGGACGGGCCACGCCACGACACGGGACTGACCGGGATCGACCACGTCGCGCTGACCCAGCCCTTCGACCACTTCGACGGCGCGGCCCTGTTCTACCGGTCGGTGCTGGGCCTGCGGCCCGAGGCGGCAGCCGAGTTCGCGGCGCCGTTCGGCCTCGTGCGCAGCCTGCCCATGGCCGATCCGGGACACCGGGTGCGGCTGGCGTTGAGCGTGGCGGTGCTGCGGCGCGGCGAGTGGGCCCCGGGTGTGCAGGACCCGCAGCACATCGCGCTCGCGAGCGAGGACGTGGTGGCGAGCGCCGAGCGGATGCGGGCGCTGGGCCTGCGGACACTGGAGATCCCGGACAACTACTACGACGACCTCGACGCGCGGCTGGAGCTGCCCGCTGGGCTGCTCGCGAAGCTGCGTGAGCACTCGATCCTCTACGACCGCGACGAACGGGGTGAGTTCCTGCACTTCTGCACCCCGCTCGGCACCGGTTCGCGGGTGTTCTTCGAGGTGGTGCAGCGGATCGGCGGCTACGCGGGGTACGGCGCGGCGAACGCGCCCGTGCGCATGGCCGCGCACCGCAGGGCGCGGCTCGGCGGTGCCCCCACTTCCTGACCGATCGGTGCCGAAGGGGCATACCATGCGGTCATGGGCTCCAGCGGGAAAGCTCCGATCGGCCGGCCGAGGGGCTTCGACGAGGACGAAGCACTCGAGCGGGCCATGCTCGTCTTCTGGCGGCAGGGTTACGAAGGCGCCAGCCTCAGCGACCTGACCGACGCCATGGGCATCGCGCGCACCAGCATGTACGCGGCGTTCGGCAACAAGGAGGAGCTGTTCCACAAGGTCCTGCGGCGCTACGCCGGGGGGCCCGCCGCCTACGTCGGCCAGGCGCTGGAGGAGCCGACCGCGCGGGAGGTGGCGGCGACGTTCCTGACCGGCTCGGTGCGCGCCACGACCCGGCCCGACTGCCCGCACGGCTGCCTGGCCGTGCAGGGCGCGCTCGCCGCGGGGGAGCTCGGCCGGCCGGCCCGCGACACGTTGACCGCCTGGCGCGACGAGGTGTGCGCGCGCCTGCGCGACCGCTTCCAGCAGGCCATCGACGACGGTGATCTGCCGCCGGACGCCGATCCCGTGGTGCTCGCCCGGTACGTCCTGACGGTGGGGAACGGCATCGCCGTCCAGGCCGCGGGCGGCGTCGCACGCGACGAACTCCAGCAGGTGGCCGACGCGGCGTTGCGGAACTGGCCGTCCGCCTGAGTGTCCCCAGTGGACCAGGCCCGCGACTACCTCTTCGATACCCCCGGGGGTACTCTGAGTCCAGAGGAGGTATCCATGTGCCAGAAGGTGACCTGTCCACGGTGCGAGAAGCCCACGTTCCGCGGCTGCGGTAGGCATGTCGAGCAGGTACTCGGCGACGTCCCCGTCGCGCAGCGGTGCTCGTGTACGCCGGAGCCGCGGAAACCGCGCTCGCGGTGGCCGTTCGGCCGCCGCTGACCCCGGCCGCCAGAGGTCAGGCCAGGCTGAGGAACAGCTTCTCCAGCTGGGCCCGGTTGGCCTCGGCCTCGGGCGAACCGGCCCGCTCTTCGGCCAGGCACTTGTCCATCCCGGTAGCGATGATCTTGAACCCGGCCCGGTCCAGCGCCCGCGACGCCGCGGCCAGCTGCGTGATCACGTCCTTGCAGTCCCGGCCGGACTCGATCATCTGGATGATCCCGCCGAGCTGCCCCTGCGCCCGCCGCAACCGCTTCACCACATCGGACAGCTCGTCCGCTTCGAACTTCACCACAGCCTCCTGTTCCTACCCCGAGGGGTATCACGGTACCCGGACCCGGCAATACCTGGCGGGGTATCATGGAAAACAACGCCGGGGAACCGGAAACACTTCCCCGACCACGAAAGGGAGGATCCTCGTGGACATCGGCATCAGCGTGCGGGTCCCCCTGCCGTTCGACGAGGCGGTCGAACGCACCCGGACGGCACTCAAGGAACAGGGCTTCGGTGTACTCACCGAAATCGACGTACGGCAGACGCTGCGGGACAAGATCGGCGAGGACACCGAGCGCTACCTGATCCTCGGCGCGTGCAACCCCCGGCTGGCCCACCGCGCCCTCGAAGTGGACCGGCGGATCGGGCTGCTGCTGCCCTGCAACGTCGTCGTGCGCGAGAGCGAGGACGGCACCCTGGTCGAGGCACTCGACCCGGAGATCATGGTCCAGGCGACGGAAGAGCCGGGCTTCGCACCCGTCGCCGCCGAAGCCGCCGCCCGGCTGCGCACCGCACTGGACACCCTGGACAGCTAGAACCCGAGCTGGATCGCGCTCCGCACCGCCGTGTAGAGCGCGACCGCGCCCAGCATCACCACGAAGGCCTTGGTCAGCCTGCCCGGCGCGACCCGCGCGGACACCCGGCTGCCCGCCAGCACCCCGGCCACCGCCGCGGCCAGGAACACCCCGAGCAGCCGCCAGTCCGGCACCAGCCCCTGCCCCGAAACCCGCGTGGCCAGCGCGACGGCACTGTTGATCGCGATCACGACCAGCGAAGTACCCACCGCGGCGGCCGTGTCGTAGCCGAGCGCCAGCACCAGCGCGGGCACCACGACGAACCCACCACCCACGCCGAAGAACCCGGTGAGCAGCCCGACCACGCTCGCCGCCGCCACCACCCTGACCGCCCGCGCCACCGTGACGCGCTGCCTCGTCGCCACGCCACCGCCGCCCACGGGCTCCGCGGGACACCGGCGGGTCCGCGCCGGCATCGCGGCTCCCGCGGCCACCAGCAGCCCCGCGAACCCCAGCAGGAGCACATCCGGGTCCACCAGCGCGCTGACCTTCGAGCCCACGACCGAGCCCGCGGCGCCCAGTACGCCGAACACCAGGCCCGGCCCCAGCCGCACCCGGCCCGCCCGCCAGTGCGCGCCGACACCCGCCAGCGCGGCGCCGCCGACCACCAGCAGCGACGTGGTGGTGGCCTCGTGCGGCGCCTGCCCGAGCAGGTAGACCAGCGCGGGGACCGTGAGGATCGAACCGCCCGCCCCGAGCGGGCCCAGGCTCAGCCCGATCAGCAAGCCCACCGGCAGCGCGAGCAGCAGGGTCACGGTGACACCGGTTCGGCGAGCGGGATTCCCGCAGGCGCGGCCCTGTCGTAGTCGTCGTCCACCAGCACCACCCGGCGTCCGGCGGCGGCCAGCAGCGACGCCGCGATCGACGCGCGGTAGCCGGATCGGCAGTGCACCCACACCTCGCCGCCGGGCACCTCCTCGATCCGGGCCGGCAACTCGTGCAGCGGGAAGTGGACCGCGCCGTCGAGGTGCCCCTCGGCCCACTCCTGGTCGCGCCGCACGTCGAGCACGACCACCGGCCGGTGGTGCCGCACCTGCGCGAGGTCCGCGAACGCCGCCGTGGGGTACGAGCGCAGCCCGCCCCCGGTCCACTCCCGTGGCGAGCCGGTCGCCGCGGCTTCGAGCCGGTCGATCCCGATCCGGACGAGTTCCCGCTGCGCCGTGGCGACGTCCGCCGCCGTCTCGCCGAGCACCGTCAGCGGCGTGCCCCACGGGATCAGCCAGCCGAGGTAGGTCGCGAAACCGCCGTCCAGCCCGAAGTTCAGCGTGCCGCTCACGTGCCCGGCCGCGAACGCCGTGCGGTGGCGCAGATCGACCACCCACTCCCCCGCCTCGATCCGCCGCCGCAACTCCGCCGCCTCCGCCCGCCGCGGCTCGGTCAGGTCGGGCGCTTCCGGGCCCGCGGCGTTGGCCGGGGCCATGTGCGCGTAGTAGGCGGGATAGGCGTCCAGCCCGGCGAGCAGCGAATCGACGTACTCCCGCTCCGACCGGGTCAGCACCGGGTTGGCGCGCTTCTCCCCGCCGATCGTCGAGGCCTCGGCTTCGGACTGGGTCGCCGAGCAGAAACTGCCGAACCCGTGCGTCGGGAAGACCCTCGTCTCGTCGGGGAGTTCGGCGGCCAGCCGCCGGGCCGACGTGTACTGCGCGTGTACCAGCTCACCGGTGTGGGCGGGCCCCAGCAGGTCCGGGCGCCCGGTCGAACCGAACAGCAGGGAGCCTCCGGTGAACACCGCGGGCGGCTCGCCCGGCGTCTCCAGCACGTAGGCCAGGTGCGTGAACGTGTGCCCCGGCGTCGCGACCGCGCGCACCCGCATCGCGCCGATGTCCACCGTGTGCCCTGGCTCGATCGGGTGGCGCTCGAACGACACCTCGTCCGCGGCGTTGACGTGGTAGGCCGCGCCCGCCGCCCGCGCGAGCGCGAGCCCGCCGGTCACGTAGTCGTTGTGGAGGTGGGTTTCGAACACGTCCGTCAGCCGGACGCCCCGGTCCTCCAGCACCGCCAGCACCCGGTCGATGTCCCGTTGCGGGTCCACGACGAACGCGACCTCGCCGTCGTGCACGACGTAGCTGCGGTCACCCAGCGCCGGGGTGTCGATCGGAACGACCTCGATCATCACTGCTCCTCCCAAATACCCCCAGGGGGTATTGAGGCCGCTCGTCCCTTCCCCTTCCTGCCGGAACGCGCCGGGACCGCGAGCTATTCGAACGGACCGCCGCGCTCATCCCCCACGGCACGGCGCTGATCTACCCGCGCCAAGGGCACCGGGGAGTCCAGAACCGGCGGGTCGCCCGTGACGTCCTGGCGTTCCTCGACGCCCCCTGACGCCGGATCCCCGGGGCACAGACGGACCTCGGTGATGGCGTGGTGGTCCACGCCCGTCACCTCGATGCTCCACCCGCCGACGCGGACCCGGTCCCCGGGGCCTTCGGGGATGCGCCCGAGCGCGACCAGCACGAGCCCGGCGACCGTGACGTAGTCGCCCCGCGGCAGACCGGTGAGCGTGATCCCGAGTCCGGGCAGGTCGTGCACCCCGAAGGTGCCGGGCAGCCGCACGCACCCGCCGCCCTCCCCTGCCTGGTCCTCGATCTCGCCGGTGATCTCGTCCAGCAGGTCCTGCCGGGTGACGATCCCCTCGACGGTGCCGCGCTCCGCCACGACCAGCGCGAACTCCTGCCGCTCGGTCTTGAACAGGCGCAGTGCTTCGGAGACCGGCAGCGTTTCCGGGAACAGCACCGGCGGCCGCGCCACGTCCCCGGTCACCCCGCCGTCGGCGAGCAGGTCACGCAGGTGCGCGACGCCGACGACGTCGTCGAGGTGCCCGGTCACGGACACCGGGGCGCGGGAGTGCCCGGCCGCCACGAGCGCGGCACGTGCCACGGGAACGGGGGTGTCCGCGGTCAGGGTGACCACGGCACGGCGCGGGACGAGGATGTCACGCAGGCGCCGGTGCCCGAGGTCGAGCGCGCCGGTGATGATCGCGCGTTGTTCCGGGTGGAGCCCGCGGTGCCCGGCCACCACCTCACGCAGTTCGTCGCTGCTGGGCTGTTCGCGCTCGGTGCCGGGGCTGCCGCCCAGCGCGCGGACGGCCAGGTCGGTGGTCGCGCTCAGCGCCCAGACCGCGGGCCGGGTCAGCACCGTGAGCGCGTGCAGTGGCCGGGCCGCGAGCAGGGCCCAGCGCTGGGCGTACTGCATCGCAAGGCGTTTGGGCACCAGTTCCCCGAACACCAGTGTCAGGAAGGTCAGTGCCACGGTCACCGCGGCGACGGCCACCGGGCCGGCTGCCCCGCCGAGAAAACCCAGCAGCGGCACCAGCGGCCGGGCCAGAGACACCGCCGCGGTGGCCGACGCCAGGAACCCGGACAGGGTGATACCGAGCTGGATCGTCGCCAGGTACCGGGTCGGCTCGGCGACCAGGGCCAGCAACGTGGCCGCCGCTTTGCCGTCGCGGTGCGCCAGTTGCCGCAACTGCCCTTCGCGCAGCGAGATCAGGGCGATCTCGGTGCCGGCGAACACCGCGTTGAGCAGGACCAGCACCACGACGAGCAGCCCGGTGCCCATTTGACTGTCCATTGTGGAATCCTCCGGCCAGTGCCACCGCCCGCATCGTCGCCCGGAGCGGGCCCACGCGGGTAGGGACCGAGGACCCGGGCGGTGCGGACGTCCGGCCCCGGCGGTGGCTAGGGTTTCCGCCGTGATCGAATCCTCCGTCTCGCACGCCTACGACGCCGTCGCACCGCTCTACGCCGAGTTGTTCAGCGACATGCTGGAAACCCTGCCGCTGGAACGGTCGCTGCTGGCCGCGTTCGCCGAACTCGTGCGGGGCCACGGCGGTCCGGTCGCCGACGTCGGCTGCGGGCCCGGGCAGGTGACCGCGCACCTGCACTCTCTCGGGCTGGACACCTTCGGCGTCGACCTGTCGGCCGAAATGGTCGCGCTCGCCCGCCGGGCCCACCCGGACCTGCGGTTCGACGAGGGTTCGATGACCGCGCTGGACCTCGCCGACGGCGCGCTCGGTGGCGTGCTCGCGTTCTTCTCCACCATCCACACCCCGCCCCGCGAGCTGCCCGCCGCGTGCGCGGAGTTCCGGCGGGTGCTGGCGCCGGGTGGGTACCTGCTGCTGGGCTACCTCGCCGGTGACGATTCACTGCCGCGGGAGACCGACCACAAGGTCGCGCCCGCGTACGAATGGCCGCCGGACGCACTGGCGGATCTGCTGCGCGAAGCCGGGTTCACCGAGGTCGGCCGCATGCGGCGTGAGGCGTTGGAAGGGGAGCGTTTCCGGTCCGGGTACCTGCTGATGCGGGCCGCCTGAACACCCTAGCCCGGCAGGCGCCCGCCGCATTCGCGGACCAGGTCGGCCATGATCTCCCGGTCCGCGGGGGAGACGTAGTCGGCGTAGTAGGCGTACAGGGTTTCGCGGGCGAGGCGGGACGCCAGCAGTCCGTCGCGGTCGGAGATCGCCGCGAAGACGGCCCTGTGGTGGCGGATGGACTGCAGCATGAGCGCGGTCTGGTCGTCCGCGTCGAGGATGGTCCGCTGGATGAGCTTGAGGATCGCCTCACGGGTGACGTCGCCGTAGACCTGGACGAGCGGGTTGCCCCCGGCTTCCGCGATGAGCTCGTGGAACTCCAGGTCGGCCTGGCTGAACTCGGCGTAGCCGCGGTGCAGGCAGGCCCGCATCCGCGCCATGGTGCGTTCCAGCGCCAGAAGCTGCTCGTCGGTGCGGCGGGCGGCGGCGAGCAGGTTCGCGGCCGCGTCGGCGATCATGCGGAACTGCACCAGCTCGGCGAGCCCCCACGCGCCACCGGACGTCAGCACCGCCACCGACCGGCGCACCGGCTCCACCGACAGCGGCAGCACCAACGGCCCCCGCGGATCCCGCGGCCGCGACTTCACCAGGTGCATGTTCTCCAGCACCCGCAACGCTTCCCGCACCGACGCGCGCCCGATCCCGAACCGCTCGACGAGCTCACGCTCGCTGGGCAGCCGGTCGCCAGGCTTGAGCTCCCCGGAGGCGATGGCATCCCGCACGTGGTCGACGACCCGTTGGAAGAGGCGTTCGCCAGCCACTCCCCACCCCTCCCGCCGTCGCGATGTTCAGGCCCCCGACGATACCGGCGTGCGCGAACACCTCGACGTCGGCCAGAAGCCGTCCGAGTCGATCACAACGGTGTCGGTGAAGGTGCCGCCGATGTCGGAGGCCACGTGGTAACTGGGCATCCCGGCGTTTCACTCCTTTGTGCGCTGACGGGGATCGCCGAGGTCAGGACGCGTCCTCGGCCGCCGACTTCTTCTTCCGCTCGAGTTCGGTGATGGTGGTTTCGATGTGGGCCCGCGCGAGCCGCTCGGCGGCGGGGCCGTCCCCCGCCTCGATGGCGTCGGCGATCGCGGAGTGCTCGGCGATCGCCCGCCGCGCGCTTTCCGGCCGGACGAGCGCGACCGGCGCGAACACCTGCGCCGTCATCCGCAGGATCGGCAGCTGGCCGAGCACGAACTCGTTGCGGGACAGGTGCAGGACGTGCTCGTGGAAGTCCACATTGGACTCCGTGTAGTCGCGGGGTGCCCACGGGTCCACCGTCGACCGCTGGACCTCGATGGCGCGGCGCAGGTGGCGCGAGGCGGCGCCGCGGTTGTTCTCCGCCGCCAGCCGCGCGGCGAGGCCGTCGACCACCGCGCGCAACCGGTAGGCGTCGAGCAGCGTGTCCAGATCACCGGTGATCACCTGCGCGCCCTGCCCGGCGGTGACCTTGACCAGGCCCTCCTGCTCCAGCAGCCGCAACGCTTCCCGCAGCGGCGTGCGGCTCACGCCCAGCTCGGCGGAGAGGTGTTCCTGCCGCAGCCACGAGCCCGTCGGATAGCGGTGGGTGTAGATCCGCTCCCGGATGATCGAGGCCGTTTCGTCGACGAGCGGGACCCGTGACGGGGCTGCTCCCCGGTCCTCGCGACTGACCACTGCTCGCCTTTCCGACATTGGATACAACGCGGTCAGACTGACTTGCCGAATGCCTGTCGTCAACCCCGTGAACGCGGATTCCCCCGTCATAACTTGACGTTCTCGTTTCGTCTGGGCCATGCTCGGACTCGCTGGCTGGTCGGACCAGCTCTTCGTCCAGAGGAGAATTTCTGATGGGTTCGCAGGCGGGTTTCGCACTGCCCGAGTTCCGCTCCGGACTGCCGGTCGGCCCCGGCTGGGTCACCGGCACCGACTCCGCGCCGGTGGTGTTCCCCTACGACGGCTCGGTCGTCGCCCACGCCCCGGTCGGTTCGGTCGAGCACGCGCACGCCGCGCTCGACGCCGGGGCCGCGGCCGTGAAGCCGGTCGGCAGGCTCACCTCGGCGGTCCGCCGCGCGATCCTGCTCGACGTCGAGGCCGCGCTCCGGTCGCGTTCGGACGAATTCGTCGAGCTGCTCATCGCGGAGACGGGGAAGACCAGGGGCGACTGCGAAGGCGAGTTCTCGCGCACGGTGTTCACGTGGTCGGCGGCGGCCGAGGAGGTCGCCCACATCCACGGCGAGACCGTGCCGCTGGACCTGCAGGCCGCCGGGGCCGGGATGATCGGGTTCTGGACGCGCCGGCCGATCGGGCTGGTCGTCGGGATCGCCGGGTTCAACGGCCCGCTGTTGCTGGCCAGCCACAAGATCGCGCCGTCGATCGCCGCCGGCTGCCCGGTGATCTGCAAACCCGCGCCCGCGACGCCGTTGACGGCGTTGTGGCTGGCGGACCTCGTCCGGCAGGCCGCCGAACGGCACGGGGCACCACCCGAGATCGTGCAGGTGCTCACCGGGGACGCGGAGGTCGGCCACACCCTCGTGACCGATCCGCGCGTGGCGGCGGTGTCGTTCACCGGTTCCGCCGCGGTGGGACACCGGATCGCACGCGACGCCGCACCGCGGAAAGTGTTGCTGGAACTGGGTTCCAACGCGGCACTCGTCGTCGCGGACGACGCCGATCTCGACAAGGCGGCCGACGCGGTGCTGCGCGGCGGTTACTACTTCAACGGCCAGGCCTGCATCGCGGTGCAACGCGTGATCGTGTGCGAGTCGGTGCGTGAGGAATTCGTCGGCAAGCTCACCGCCCGCATCGGCGAGCTGAAGGTCGGCGATCCCCGGGACCCGGAAACCCGTGTCGCGCCACTGATCACCGAAGCCGCGACCCGGCGCACCCTCGACTGGATCGAACAGGCCGAACGCGCCGGGGCGAAGGTCCTGCACGGCGGCCGCGTCGTCGATCGCACCATCGAGCCGACGATCCTGCTCGACGTTCCGGAAACCGCCGACGCGTGGTGCGAGGAGATCTTCGCCCCCGTCGTGGCGATCCGCTCGGTGCCCGACGTCGCGACGGCGCTGGAGCTGGTCAACCGCTCGCGCTACGGCCTGCACGCCAGCGTCTTCACCCGCTCGCTCGCGACCGCGTTCGCCGCCGTCGAGGAACTGGAGGTGGGCGGCGTCGTGGTCAACGAGGTGCCCGGGTTCCGCTCGGACATCATGCCGTACGGGGGCGTGAAGGACTCCGGCATCGGCCGGGAGGGACCGCGCTTCGCGATCGAGGAACTGACCGTCACGCGCATGGCCGTCATCCGGCCGGAATGAGGGACCCCATGACCGGCTACACCACGCTGTTCCGGCTCGACGGCAAGCGCGCGCTGCTCATCGGCGCCGGAGGCATCGGCAGGGAGGCCGCGCTCGCGCTGGCCGCACACGGCGCCCAGGTGATCTGTGCCGACAAGGACCCGGACACCGCGAAGGCCACCGCGGCCGACGCGGGCGGGGACGCGCTGGCACTGGACATCACCGACGTCGACGCCGTGGAGCGGGCGGCCTCGGAACTCGGGGACCTCGACGTGCTCGTGTTGACGGCGGCGACCAACGTGCGCAAGCGGATCCTCGACTACGCGCCCGAGGAGTTCGACCGGGTCGTCGCGTTGAACCTCAAGGCGACCTTCACCGTGTTGCGCGCCTTCGGGCGCCGGATGGTCGAGCGCGGCAGCGGCAGCATCGTGGTCTTCTCGTCCGTGCGCGGTTTCGTCGTCGAACCCGGCCAGTCGGTGTACGCCGCCACGAAGGCCGGTGCCATCCAGCTCGTCAAGACCGCGGCCGCGGAGTTCGGCGAAGCCGGGGTGCGCGTCAACGCGATCGCCCCCGGCGTCGTGGAAACCCCGCTGACGGACCAGATCAAGGCCGATCCGGGCTGGTACCACGCCTACGCCGCGAAGGGCGCGCTCGGCCGCTGGGCGAAACCGTCGGAACTCGCGGGCGCCGTGGTGTTCCTCGCCTCCGACGCGGCCACCTACGTGACCGGCTCGACGCTGATGGTCGACGGCGGCTGGACGGCGGTGGACGGGCGGTTCACCCCGCCCGCCTGAGCCGTCCGGTCATCCCCTCGGCAGGCCGGCACCGGCGTCCTCGACGGTCCGCCGCAGGCGCGTGAGCGTGGCGGCGAACTGGTCGAGCGACCGGGCCGTCAGCGGCTCGTCCAGCCAGGTGCGCAGCTCGTCTTCGAAGGTTCCCGTCGCGGCGTCCAGCAGCTCGCGCCCCTCCGTGGTCAGGCCGAGCAGCGACGAGCGGCGGTTCGCCGGGTTCGGACGGCGGCTCACCCAGCCGCGGGCCTCCAGCCGGTCGACACCCTTGCTCGTCGCGCCCACGGTGATCGCGACCTCGTGGGCGAGGTCCTGCACGCGGCAGTCGTCCCGGCTGCCGATGATCTTCAGGAACTCGAACTGGCCCGTGCTCACCCCGTGCGCGGCCCGCAACCGGTCGTCGACCGCGTTGTAGAGCCGCGTCTCGAACCGGACTAGATCGGCGAACACCTGCGCCAGTTGCGCCATCCCACACCCCTCTCTGCCCGGAAGTACATTCCGAGGAATAACCTTCCGCGATCACCTGTTACGGGACATGATCCCTCACCGGAGACCAGGAGGACACATGAGCCAGGCACAGCGCGCGGCACTCGACGCCGCGATCCGCTCGATCGCGTTCGACACCGGCCTGCCGCCCGCCGAGTTGCGCGAGGACTTCCGCACGATGATGGCCGGCCGCCCGATCCCGCCCGGCGTCACCATCACACCGGCCGGGATCGGCGGCCGCCCGGCGCTGGCGTTCGAGCCGGGGCACGGGACGGCCGAGGGGACGATCCTGTACTTCCACGGCGGTGCCTGGGTTGTCGGCTCCCCGGCCACGGCGCAGGCCCTCACCGCGGGGCTGGTGCACCGCACCGGCCTGCGGGCCGTCTCACCGGACTACCGGCTGGCCCCGGAACACCCGTTCCCGGCCGCGATCGACGACTCCCTCGCCGCGTACCGCGACCTGCTCGGCCAGGGCGCGCCCGCCGAGCGGATCGTCTTCGCCGGTGACTCGGCAGGTGGCGGCCTCGCCGTGACGACGATGCTCGCGGCACGCGACGCCGGACTGCCACTTCCGGCCGGGGCGGTCGCCTTCTCGCCCGCGCTGGACGTGACGCTCAGCGGCGAGAGCATGACGACCAAGGCCGGGGTCGACCCGCTGTTCACGCGGGAGTCGCTGGGCCGGATGCTGGCGCACTACGTGGCCGGGCAGGACCCGCGGCAGCCGCTGCTGAGCCCGGCCGTGTACGCCGACCTCGCGGGGCTGCCCCCGCTGCTGGTGCAGGTGGGCTCGAACGAGGTGCTGCTGGACGACTCGACCCGGCTCGCGACCCGCGCGGCCGCCGCCGGGGTCGACGTGGTCCTCGACGTCACCGCGGACGTGCCGCACGTGTTCCAGTCTTCCGCGGGATCGCTCGACGAGGCGGACGCGGCGCTCGACCGCGCCGCTCGCTTCGTGCTGGACCACGTGTCACAGGGTGTTCTGGCGTAGTTCCACGATCGCCGCGCGCTCCGGCGCGCAGCGGATGTCGGTGGCGAGCACGAACTCGCTGCCCGCGCCACGCGTCCGGCCGCGGCTCTCCGCGATCGCCTCCCGGCCGGCAACCGCCGGGGGGCGGTCGTTCGCGCCGGGGCTTCCGGCTCGCTCAGGACCCCCCTCCCGGTCGCACCAGGGAAACACCCTGGGCACGAGCGCGGGCGACCGCCCGTCCCCGCTCCGAATCCGGGAAGTGGCCGAGGATCGCCCGCAGTTCCCCGGCGGTGACGTTGGCGCCGAACGCTTCCGCGCCCGGTTCGAGGCGCACACCCTCCGCCAGCGGCCCGGCCTCGACCGGGTCGAACCCGAGCGCGTCGACCAGTTCCGCCACGGCGGCCACGTCCGCGGGGCCGTCCCCGGCGACGGAGATCGCCCTGCGGCCGGGCGCTCCCGCGGGGAGGGCACCGTCTTCGAGGTCGTGATAACCCATGTGGTTGAAGGCTTTCACGACGCGGGAGCCCGGCAGGTACGCCTGCACGGTCTCGCTCGACGACGTGCGCGGGTCGTTCAGGTCGTCGCGGATCCCGTCGACCTCCCACCAGTAGTTCATCGCGTCGACGACGAGCTTGCCCGCCAGCGACTCGACGGGGATCTCGCGGTACTTGCCCAGCGGCAGGGCGAGGATCACCACGTCGGCCGCACCGGCGGCCTCGGCCGCGGTGGTCGCGACCGCGCCCGGGGCGAGGATGTCGACGGTCAGCGCGATCTTCTCCGGAGCGCCGGAACCCGCGATGAGGACGCGGTACCCGGCCGCGACCGCGAGCCGCGCGAGCACCGTGCCGACCTTGCCCGCGCCGAGGATGCCGATGGTGTTCATGCCGCCTCCGCAACGGACGCGGCAAGCATGGCGCCGACGATTCGCTCGCAAGCGTCGCTCATGCCGCCTCCGCAACCAGGTCCCGCACCATCGGGATCACCTTGGTGCCGTACAACTCCACCGCCCGCAGCCGCGCGCTCGCGGGCTGCGAACCGCTGCTGTAGATCAGGTCGAACCGGCCGACGCCCAGGTCCGTCACGGCGCCCGCGATCTTGCGGGCGACCGTCTCCGGCGAGCCGATGTAGAGCGAGCCGTGCTCGATCTCGCGGTCGTACTCCTCGCGGCGGATCGGCGGCCAGCCACGCAGACGGCCGATGCGGTCGCGGATCACGCGGTACCGCGGCCAGAACACCTCACGGGCCTCCTCGTCGGTGTCGGCGACGAACCCCGGCGAGTGCATCCCGACCGGGTGCGCGGTCGTGCCGAACTCGGCCGCGGCGCGCCGGTACAGGTCCAGGTACGGGGCGAAGCGCTTCGGCGAGCCGCCGATGATGGCGAGCATGAGCGGCAGGCCGTAGCGCGCGGTGCGGACGACCGACTGCGGCGAGCCGCCCACCCCCACCCACGTCGTCAGGCGCCCGGACTCCGTCTTCGGGTAGACGTCGGCGTCCGCCAGCGCCGGGCGCAGCGTGCCGCTCCACGTGACCGGCTTCTCGTCGAGCAGCCGGGCGAACAGTTCGATCTTCTCCTCGAACAGCCGGTCGTAGTCGGCGAGGTCGTAGCCGAACAGCGGAAACGACTCGGTGAACGAACCCCGGCCGAGGATGACCTCCGCGCGGCCGTTCGACAGCGCGTCCACCGTCGCGAAGCGCTGGAACACGCGGACCGGGTCGTCCGAACTCAGCACGGTGACGCCCGAGGACAGGTGGATGCGCGACGTGCGGGTCGCGATGCCCGCGAGCACGGTCTCCGGCGTGGAGATCGAGTACTCCGGGCGGTGGTGCTCGCCGAGCGCGATCACGTCCACGCCGATCTCGTCGGCGAGCACGGCCTCGGCGACGACCTGCCGGATCGCCTCGGGGTGCGACAGCAGGCGGCCCGAGTCGTCCTCGGGCACGTCGCCGAAGGTGTCCAGCCCGAACACCAGATCGGACATCGGGAACCCCTCCAAGTAATTGACGCGTCAATCTCTTCTTCCCCGTGATACGCCGGTATGATTGACGTGTCAACTAGGAGGTGTGATGAGTCCAGCACGACGGCACCGGGTGCTGCCCACCACCGAGGAACTGCGGGTGTGGCGCGGGTTCATCGAGACCGCGGAGGCGTTGCGCGCCGAGCTCGGCTCGCGGCTGCAGAGCGAGTGCGGCCTGTCCTCCGCCGACTACCCGGTCCTGCTCGCGCTGAGCGAGGCCGACGGGCGGCGGCTGCGGTCGTCCCAGCTCGCCGCCGAAGTGGGGTGGGAACGCAGCAGGCTGTCACACCACCTCGCCAGGATGGAGCGGCGCGGCCTGATCCGGCGCGAGGACTGCCCGACCGACAGCCGGGGTGCCGAGGTCGTCCTCACCTCCGAGGGCGCGGCCGCCTTCCGCGGCGCGACGGTCCCGCACCTGGGCGCGGTCCGCGAGCTGTTCGTCGACGCGCTGACCCCGGCCCAGCTCGCCGCGGCGGACGAGATCATGAGCGCGCTGGCGGACCGCCTCGCCGCGGTGCGGGGTCGCTAGAGCCTGTCGTCGAACCACGCGAACCCGCACGCCGCGCCGCCTGCCCATGTGGTCGGTCGCTCGCGGGCTCGTCGACGCCGAAGCCGGGCAGTGGCCGAAGGCGTGGCGAGCGGCGAATCGCGCGCGTGTCCACCCCGATGACCGGGTCCGGTCTGGGCTTCAGCCGCTCGTTCGTCGCGTCATACCGTGGCGACCCCGCTCACCGGTGACCCGACGGCGCCAGGGAGGCGCAGCGGCGGCGCGGTGAGCAGGAAACGGGAGCGGCCGTGCTCCCGGAGCCAGGCGTTGAGGTCGTGGAAGTACCACATCTCGCCGAGCGGGATGCCCTGCCGGAACAGGCAGTGGTCGTGCAGCGGCAGGACGTTGCGCGCACCCGGCGCCGGTTCGAGGCTGAACCGCTCCACGGCGAGGTTGTCGGCCACGATCGCGGAAACCCCGCTGTCGGTGATCCACTGCAGGAGCCGGTCGTCGGTGGCGTCGAGGTAGGCGCAACTGCCGTCGAGGACCTCGTGGGTCAGGTCGTCGCCGAGGTCGAGCATGATCTTCGTCAGGCCCGTGTGCAGGCACAGGACGTCCCCCGGCTCGATCACGATGTCCTGGGCGGCGAGGATTTCCGTCAACATCCCGTACCCGACACCGACGCGGTCGTGTCCCACGGCGGCCGCCAGGTCGACCATCACGCCTCGCCCCTGCACGCAGCTCTGGGCGAAGTTCTCGACGCCCAGCGCGCGGGCCCGCGGCTCGACCGACCCGTCCGGCTCGCCGATCACGTCGACCCCGGCGCGGTAGCCGTTGTAGTAGCAGACGACGGGCTGCCCGGTGCCGTCCAGGTCGAACAGGGCACCGGCGTGCGAGAACGAGTCCCACTGCGTCGAGTACTGCAGGTAGATCGTGGCGAAGTCGTCGCTGACGACGTCGTCGACGCCGGGCAGGAAGTGGTTGTTGTGCCCGAGCGGGGTGCTCGCGAGCTCCGGGGGCCTGCGCGGGCCGTGCGCGTACTCGCCCTTCGGGAAGTCGAGCGGCAGGCTCAGCGGGAACGCGATCCCCTCGCGCACCTCCGCCACCGCCGCGCGACGGCGTTCGGCCGTGATCAGGTTCAGCCTGCCGAGCTGGTCGTCTTCGCCGAACTCGCCCCAGTTCGAGCCTTCAGGGCGTTTCGCCCAGCGTGTCATGCGTGGTCCTCTCGTGGATCTCGGTGTCACCACGGAGTCTGCTCACGCCGGTATCGCTTGTATAGAAGGCACCGGTCAGATATATAGGTACCTGATGGATACCAAGTCGCTGCCGGTGTTCAGCGCCGACTGCCCCTCCCGGACGATCGTCGACGTGCTCGCCAACAAGTGGGTGCTCTACGTGCTGGGGCTGCTCCGGGCAGCGGACCGGCCGCTGCGGTTCGGCGAGCTGAAACGGTCGGTCGAGGGCGTGACCCAGAAGTCGCTGACGAAGACGCTGCGCACGCTCGAACGGGACGGTTTCGTCGATCGCCGCGTCCACGCCACCGTGCCGCCCCGCGTCGAGTACCGCCTGACCGACCTCGGCCGCGACGCCGGGCAACTGCTCACGACCCTGAACGAGTGGGCGAAGCACAACGCGCCGAAGGTCGTCTCGTCACGAGAGACCTTCGACGCCGGTCAGCCCCGGGAAGCGCCCGCCTGGACCCACCGAGGCTGACCGCGGATCAGTCGTGTGCCGCCGGCAGCCGGTTGGGCAGCCTCGCCGCGAGGACGACGGTCACCACCGCGAGCGCGGCCGAGACGGCGAAGGCCAGCTTCATCCCACCGAGCTGGGCCGGTCCCGCGGCCACGCCCTCGGCGGCCAGGTGCCCGGCGCGCGACGACATCACCGTCACCGCGAGCGCGGTGCCGAGTGCCGACGCGACCTGCTGCAGCGTGCCCAGCAACGAGCTGCCGTGCGAGTACAGGTGCTGGGGCAGCGCGCCCATTCCCAGGGTGAACGCGGGGGTGAACGTCGCGGCGAGGCTCACCATCAGCAGCGTGTGCAACGCCAGCACCTGCCAGTACGGCATCGTCGGCGAGACCTGGGTGAACCCGGCGAGCGCGACCAGGCTGCCGATCGTTCCCGGCAGCACCAGCACCCTGCTGCCGAACCGGTCGAACACCTTGCCCACCGTCGGGCCCAGCAGCCCCATCGCGAGCCCGCCGGGCATCACCAGCAGGCCGGTTTCCAGGGGGCTGAGCCCCCGCAGGTGCTGCAGGTACAGCGGCAGCAGGATCATCGCCCCGAGCAGCACCAGGAAGCAGGCGGCCAGCAGCGCCAGCGTCAGCCGGTAGGTGCGGTGCCCGAGCGTGCGCAGGTCCATCAACGGCGTGCCGGTGCGCTGGAGCCGGCGTTGCCGGAGCACGAACACCGCGATCGCCGCGAGCCCGGCGGCCACGACCACCACGCCGCGTCCGGTGCCGCCGCTCCCGCCGAACAGGCTCAGCCCGTACACCACGCCGCCGAAACCGAGCGCCGCCACGGCCACGCTGGGCCAGTCGATCGTGCTCACCACCGGTTCCCCGATGTCGTCCAGCTTGCGCAGCCCCAGCGCGGTCACCGCGGCGGCGACGGGCAGCACGACCACGAACAACAGCCGCCACGAACCCGCCTGCAGGACCACCCCGGCGACCGCGGGCCCGAGCGCGGGCGCCACGGACATCGCGAGCGTCACCGTGCCCATCACGCGCCCGCGGTCCGACGGCGGCACCACGGTCAGCAACGTGGTCATCAGCAGCGGCATCATCACCGCCGTGCCCGCGGCCTGCACGACCCGCCCCACCAGGAGCACCTCGAACGACGGCGCGACGGCCGCCAGCGCGGTGCCCGCGAGGAACACGCCCATCGCGCTGGCGTAGGCGCGGCGCGTGGTGAACCGCTGCAGGAACCAGCCGGTGACCGGGATCGCGGCCGCCATCGCGAGCATGAACGCCGTGGACACCCACTGCGCCGAGGCCTCCGAGACGCCGAGGTCGTCCATCAGCCGCGGGATGGCGTTCATCATGATCGTCTCGTTGAGGATCACGACGAACGTGGAGAGCACGAGCAGCCGCACCACGGCGGGAGCACGACCCGCCCGCGTGGCGGGCCGTTGCGGGAGCACGACTGACATGACAGCACCTCATCGGTTCGGCGGGCTGGCCATCGGGCCGGGACACCAGTACCGACCGGCGCCGCGCGCGAAACTCATCGGCGGGCGGTGCTGAACTGCCGTTGGTAGGCCGCCGGGCTGATCGACAGCCGCCTGGCGAACACCCGCCGCATGCTCTCGTAGCTGGGAAAACCCGCGAGGGACGCGGCCTGGGTCGCGTTGTGCCCCTGGTCCAGCAGCGCCCTGGCGATGTCGAAGCGGATGTTCTCCACGTACCGGGCCGGGGTGGTGTCCAGTTCGTCGTGGAAGAGCCGCGTGAGGTGCCTGGTGCTCATGTTGAGGCGCTTCGCGAGCTCGCCGAGCGAGTGGTTCCCCCGCGGGTCCGCTGTCACCAGGTCCGTGATCTTCCGCAGTGCGGGGGACCGGGGCGGCGGGCCCTGCAGCGGGGCCGAGAACTGCGACTGGCCACCCGAACGCTGCATGTACACCACCAGCGCGCGGGCGACCTGGCGCGTCAGGTCCGGTCCGTTGTCCTCCTCGACGAGCGCGAGAGCCAGGTCGATACCGGCCGTCACCCCGGCGGAGGTGTAGATGCCGCCGTCGCGGACGTAGATCGCGTCGGGTTCGACGTGGCACGTCGGGCAGCGGGCGGCGAGTTCGTGCGCGGCCTGCCAGTGCGTCGTCGCGCGGCGGCCGTCGAGGAGACCGGCGGCGGCGAGGACGAACGCGCCGGTGCAGATCGACACGACGCGGCGCGCGCCGGCCGCCGGCACCCGCGCGGCCTCCGCCAGGGCGCGCGGCACCCGCGTGCGCGGGAACCGCGGGGAACCCGGCACCAGGTACGTGTCCGGCGAGGGCTCGGACGACACGGGACCGTCGACCGCGACCTTAAACCCGAGGTTCGACGTGACGTCCTCCCCCGTCGGCGACACCAGCACGATCCGGTAGTCGGCGCCGAACCGGTTCGCCTCCTTGAACACTTCCGCCGGACCGGCGACGTCCAGCAGGGTCACCTCGTCGTAGACGAGGACGGCAACAGACGAAGACACACCCCTTGGTAGCACAGCGTCCTGATTTGAGGGGTTCCTGGCCGGACGAAGGCGGCGCCCGGGACGCGGTCCGCGTCAGCATGGGGTCATGCCGGAAGTCATCGCAGGGGTGGAAATCCCCGAAACCACAGCGACCGCCGAGGCGACCCGCCTCGTCCAGGAAATGACCAGCCCGCTCCTCTACCACCATTCCCGCCGGGTCTACCTCTTCGGCCGGATCCACGCCCAGCGGCTGGGGGTGGACCCGGATCCCGAACTGCTCTACCTGGCCGCCCTGTTCCACGACACCGGACTCGCGAACCCGTTTTCCGACGCCGTGCAGCGGTTCGAGCTCGACGGGGCCGACCACGGGCGGAAGTTCCTGCTCGCACACGGTTTCTCCCCCGCCGCCGCGGAAACGGTGTGGACCGCGATCGCGCTGCACACCACGCCGGAGGTGCCGGAACGGATGGCACCGGAGATCGCCGCGACGTACCTCGGCGTGCTGACCGACGTCGTCGGGTTCGGCGTCGACGGGTTGGCCGAGGAGCAGGTCGCCGATATCCTCGCCGAACACCCCCGGGGCGATTTCAAGAACGAATTCCTCAGCACCTACCTCGACGGGTTGAAGAACCGCCCGGAAACGACCAACGGCACCGTGAACTCAGACGTGCTGGAACATTTCATCCCCGGTTTCCACCGGACGACCATGGTCGACCGGGTCCTCGGCTCGGCCTGGCCGAGCTGACGGCGGAAACCTCACCAGGAAAGGAATCGACGTGAAAGCCATCGTCGCACGAGACCGTGCCGGCGGGCTCACCCTGGCCGACCTGCCCTCGCCGCACGCCGCCGAGAACGACGTCATCGTGAAGGTGCACGCCGCCGGGTTCACCCCCGGCGAACTGGACTGGCCCGCCACCTGGACCGACCGCGCCGGGCACGACCGCACCCCCACCGTGCCGGGGCACGAGCTGGCCGGGGTCGTCGTCGAGCTGGGTTACGGCACCACCGGCCTCACCGTCGGGCAACGGGTGTTCGGCCTGGCCGACTGGGCCCGTGACGGCTCGCTGGCCGAGTACACCGCCGTCGAGGCCCGCAACCTCGCCCCGCTGGCCGCCGACATCGACTTCACCGTGGCCGCGGCGCTGCCGATCTCCGGGCTGACCGCGTGGCAGGGGCTGTTCGTCCACGGCGGGCTGGCGACCGGGCAGACCGTCATGATCCACGGCGCCGCGGGTGCGGTGGGGTCGCTCGCCGTCCAGCTCGCGGTCGAGGCTGGGGCGAGGGTGATCGGCACCGGCCGTGCCGCCGCGCGGGACACCGTGCTCGGCCTCGGCGCCCAGGCCTTCCTCGACCTGGAGAACGATCCGCTGTCGAGCGCCGGTGAGGTGGACGTCGTCTTCGACGTGATCGGCGGGCGAGTGCTCGAACAGTCGACCGCGCTGGTGCGTCCCGGCGGCACGGTCGTCACCATCCCCGCGCCGCCGACCGTGCAGCCCAAGGACGGGCGCGCGGTGTTCTTCGTGGTGGAGCCGGACCGGGGTCAGCTGACCGAACTGGCCAGGCGGCTGCGGGACGGGCGGCTGAAGCCCCTGGTCGGCGAGGTCCGCCCGCTGAGCGAAGCACCGGATGCGATGGCCCACCGCGGCCGCACTTCGGGGAGGACGATCATCCAAGTCGCTTAGGGGTTGTGTGGCGGTGGGCCGTCGACGGGCGCGCCTCGCGCGGTTGAGCCGGATCAAGTCCCGCCCCGTCGGTCACCGCGGAGGTTCTGCCGCGGTGTCTCCGGCTCTGGGCTCGCGTGCACGTGATCGCGAGGCCGCGGCGGCGCCGGCTGATGGCGCCGTGCAGCCAGAGCGCGGGCGGGGTCAGCGAGCTGAGCAGGTTGATCCACGTGCGGGGGCGGCTGAGGGGCTGGCTTGAGCGGAAGGACGGCTCGGTCGCTCGGCCCGCGCTGGGCGGCCAAGCTCTTACCGGCCTCCGCGGGCGGATCCGGCAGCCGGGTGGAACTGGCAAGCTCGGCTGCCGTAGACGAGTCCACCCGCTCACCCGAACCGCCCGCCCCACCGCCAGCGCCGAACCCCCGCGCCCGCCCGAACCACCAGCCCACCACCACCGAACCCCCGCGCCCGCCCGAACCACCCGGCCCCACCCGAACCACCCGAACCACCCGGCCCCACCGCTACTGCCGAACCCCGCGCCCGCCCGAACCGCCCGACTCCGGCCAGCTCACCGCCTCCCCGCCGACCTCCGCCCCTCGCCGCTCGTACCCCGCCGTCCAGGCGCCCGCTGCCTTCCACAACCCGCCTCCGCTATGCTGGTCAACATAGAGTTGTCCGCACGATACACACGAGGTGGTTCTGTGAGGGAGTGGAACGGCTCGGTCGCCTTCATCACCGGCGGCGGCCAGGGCATCGGTCTCGGCATTGCCCGCGCGCTGGCCCAACGCGGCGTCCGGCTGGCGCTCGCGGACATCGACGAAGCTGCCCTGACCCGGAGCAAGGAGGAACTCTCCGCCGTGACCGACGTCGAGGTCTTCCGGCTCGACGTCCGGGACCGCGAAGGCTTCGCGACCGTCGCCGACGAGGCGGAAACCAGGCTCGGTCCCGTCGACCTCCTGTTCAACAACGCCGGGATCGCCCCCGTTTCGGCACTCCCCGACCTGACCTACGAGAAGTGGGACCTGGTGCTCGACATCAACCTCGTCGGCGTGGTCAACGGGCTGCAGACCTTCCTGCCCCGCATGATCGAGCGCGGGAAGGGCGGCCACATCGTGAACACGGCGTCCGGCGCGGGCCTCGTCGGGCACGCCAACGTCCTCTACACCACCAGCAAGTACGCGGTGGTCGGGCTTTCCGAGGCGCTGCAGCAGTCGGCGGGCAAGTACGGCATCGACGTGAGCGTGCTCTGCCCCGCGTACGTCGCCACCGGGATCCTGGACCACACCGACGAACTGCTGGGCGAGGAGAAAGTCCACAAAGGTCAGACGCGCAAGCGGTCGGAGGGAAACCTCCAGTCGGGCGTCAGCATCGACTCCGCGGGCGAGAGCGTCATCGCGGGCATGGAGGCCAAGGCCCTGTGGATCCACACCGACGGCTCGATGAGGCCCTACGTGCGGATGCGGATGGAAGCCCTGCTCGACTCCATCCCCGCCTGAAACCTTTGTGGGCAACGGAATCACCCGTTGCCCACAACGAGCTAGCCCTTCGACAGCTGCCGCATGGCCTCGATACCGCTCGGGTCCACGGGGAAACCGTCGAAGACCGCGCGGGCGTTGGCGTGCCCGGCCTGGTGCAGGGCGAACGCGGTGTGCAGCGCGTTGAGCTGCCCCTGCGCCTCCAGCCCCTGGTTCACCGACATCTTCGCCAGCTTCAGCCCGAACGCGGGCCGCCGGGCGATCTCCGACGCCATCTCCAGCGTGAACTTCTCCAGGTCCGCACGCGCGACGACGTGGTTGATCATGCCGAGGCGCTCGCACTCGCGCGCGGTCAGGGAGTTGCCGCGGAAGAGCATCTCCTTCGCCTTGCGCGCCCCGAGTTCCCACAGGTGCGTGTGGTACTCGTGCCCGTTGACCGCCAGCGCGACCGTCGGGTCGGCGAACGTCGCGTCCTCGCCGGCGACGATGAGATCACACGGCCACACCAGCATCAGCCCGCCGGCGATCACCTTGCCCTGGACCTGCGCGATGGTCGGCTTCGGCACGTTGCGCCACCGCCAGCACATCCCGAGGTAGAACTCCTCCTCGTTCGCCATCGGCCCCGCCTGCCCGGGCTGGGCGTAGCCGCCGGTCATGACCCTGGGCTCGAAGTCGGCGCCGGTGGCGGTGCTCGCCAGGTCGTGGCCCGAGGAGAAGTGCGGGCCGTCGGCCGCCAGCACGATCACGCGGATGTCGTCGTCCAGCGTCGCGCGCTGGAACGCGTGGTCGATCTCGTGGAGCATCCGGTAGTCCTGCGCGTTGCGCTTGTCCGCGCGCGCCAGGGTGATCCGGGCGACCCGCTCGACGGGGACGTCGTAGCGGATGCGCTCGAAAGTGGGGTCAGGCACGGGTTTTCATCCTTTCGATGGCGGCGTCGCGCACCTTGCCGCGGCGCACCTTGCCGGAGTCGTCACGCAGCGGCTGGTCGGTGAACTCGACCGACCGCGGGATCTTGTAGCGGACCAGCCGGCCGGCGAGGAAGTCGAGGACCTCCCGCACCGTCGTGCCGGGTTCGGCCTGCACGATGGCGTGGGCCCGCTGGCCGAGGTCGTCGTCGGGCAGGCCGACCACGACGGACGACAGCACCGCCGGGTGCTGGTCGATCGCGTTCTCCACCTCGGCGGGGTAGATGTTGGCGCCACCGCTGACGATCATGTCCACCCGGCGGTCGCTGATGTAGAGGTAGCCGTCCTCGTCCTGCCAGCCCAGGTCCCCGAGTGTCTGCCAGCCGTCGATCGTCCTCGCCTCGGCGCCGACATAGGAGTAGCTGGGCCCCATGCCGTCGGCGCCCTTCATGTAGATCTCGCCGACCTCACCGGGAGGCAGTTCCTCGCCGTCGGGGTCGAGGACCTTCATGTCCCCGATCCACGGCCGCCCCACCGAACCCCGGTGCGCCAGCCACTCCTCGCCGGTGATCAGCGTGATCGAGATGGACTCGGTGCCGCCGTAGATCTCCAGCACCTTCTCCGGGCCGAGCAGTTCGAGCCACTGCTCCTTGAGCCACTCGGGACATTTGGCCGCCAGGTGCAGCAGGACGCGGATCGACGACAGGTCGTACCGGCCGCCGGCCTCGATGAGCCGGTACATGCGGTGCATCATCGTGGGCACGAGCATCAGCCACGTGACACCGTGTTCGCCGATGAGCCGCAGGACGTCCTCGGCGTCGAACTTCTTCGCCACCACCAGCCGCTGCCCCAGCAGCAGTCCGCCGACGGACATCCCCAGGGCCGAGTTGTGGTACAGCGGCGCCACGACGGCCTGCACGTCCTCGGGCGTGTAGCGGTAGAGCAGCCGGTTGATCGCGGGCGAACCCTCCGCGCCCGAACCGGCCCGGATGATCTTGGGACGACCGGTGCTGCCGCCGGACGTCGGCGCCTTCCACGCCGGGGAAACCACCTCCGGCAACGGTTCGTCGCTCACCGAGGCGTCCGGTTCGAACCCGGCCGGCAGCGCGGGATAGCCGGGGTGCTCACCCTCCACAACCCCGACGAGGAGCGCCGCCTTCGCCAGGTCGATGATCGCCTGGCGCTCCACGACGGGCAGGCGGTACGACAGCGGGAGCGGCACCGCGCCGATCTTCAGCGCGGCGAAGAAGGCGAGGTAGAACTCGATCCCGTTCGGCAGCGCGATCGCGACGTAGTCCCCGAACCCGGCACCCCGCCCGGCGTAGGCCCTGGCGAGCCGGTTCGACCGCCGCTCGAACTCCCGCCGCGTGATGGAGTCGCCCTCGCAGACGATGGACACGAAATCCGGGTCCTCCTCGGCGAGGCGGGCCATCGTCCGCACGAACGGTTCCGCCGGGCTCGCGGCCAGCAGCCGCCGCAGTTCCGCGACGTCCATGGCGCACCTACTTTCGGTCGTCGTTGACAGTTGAGCCAACTCTATGCCATTCAGCACAGAATGTCAGTCGCCGTCCACGAGCGTGGCGAGTGACTGGAGCGCGGCGTCGAGGTCGACGTCGGGGTCGATGAGGGACTGCAGGTGGATGCCCATGACGGCGCCGTTGAGGGCGACGGCGGTGGCGCGTTCGCGGTTGTCGGCGCCGCCGCGGGTTCCCGCGGGCCGCTGGGCACACAGCCACCGGACGACCCGCCGGCGGCGCGCGTCGAAGAACTCCTGGTACTGGCCGCGCACCGGGCCGGTGCTGCGCATGGCCTCGGTCAGCACCATGAAGATCAACGCGGAGTTCCCGCTGCGGGCCCAGCTCTCGTAGTCCAGCAGGAGGGTGGCCAGCGACGGCAGGGCCCGCCGGTACCGCTCGGGGGGCAGGAAGCGGTCCATCGCCCGTACCAGCACGGCCATCAGCAGCCCGTCCTTGTTCCGGAAGTGCCACGGGATGCTGCCCCGGCTGATGCCCGACCGTTCCGCGATGTCCACGAACGACGTCCGCTCGAAACCCCGCTCGGCGAACAGCTCCTCCGCCGCGTCGAGGATCCGGCGGCGGCTCTCCTCGCCGATCTCGTCGATCCGGCGCCGTCCGTGCTCGGCCACGCCGGAACCGTCGCTCACGCCGCCTCCAGCACCGTGCCCGTGCCGATGCCGCCGGCACAGCACATCACCGAAAGCCCCAGTCCCGCCCGGGTTTTCAGGCCGTGGGCGAGGTCCGCGAGCTGGCGCACGCCGGACGCGCCGAAGGGGTGGCCCATGCTGATGGCGCCACCGTGGCGGTTCAGCCGGTCCTCCTCGGCGCGGTAGGTGTGCTGCCAGGCGCAGACCACCGGCGCGAACGCCTCGTGGACCTCGACGAGCGTGAAGTCGCCGGTGGCGAGGCCCTCGGCGTCGAGCAGCCGCCGGGTGGCCACGATCGGGCCTTCCAGCATGAGGTCGGGATCCGTGCCCACGCTGACAACCCGCCGGATCCACGCGAGCGGCGTGAGACCGTTCTCGGCAATGGCGCGTTCGGACGCGAGCAGCACCGCGGCGGAGCCGTCGGACAACTGGCTGGCCGAGCCCGCGGTGATGATGCCGTCGGCGTCGAACGCGGGCTTGAGGCCCGCCAGCTTCTCCGCCGTGCTGTCGCCGCGGATGCCCTCGTCCCGCGCCAGCAACGGCCCGTCGGCACCGTCCACAGTGACCACGTGATCGTCGAAGATCCCGTTCTCCCACGCCGCGTGTGCCCGCAGATGGCTGCGCAGGCCGAACGCGTCCGACTCCGCGCGGCTGATGCCGTACGCCCGCGCGAACGCCTCCCCCGCCACGGCCTGGTGCGGCATGCCGTAGCGGGACCGCAGCGAGGGCGGGTACGGGTCCCCGCCTGCACGGCTCAGGTCGGGCGGCACGCGCCCGAGCGACTCCACTCCGGCGGCCACGACGAGGTCGGCCTGTCCCGCCATGACGAGCGAGGCCGCGAGGTTGACCGCCTGCTGCGACGAACCGCACTGCGTGTCTACTGTGGACGCGGGAGTCGTGATCGGCAGCCCCGCGGCGAGCCAGGCGTTGCGGCCGACGTTCGCCGACTGGTCCCCCACCTGGTATACGCAGCCGACGAGCGCCTGGTCGACGGCGGCGGGATCCGGCAGACCGCGCACCGCGCCCTTGAGGGACGCGGCGAGCAGGTCGACCGGGTGCACGCCGGCGTACGCCCTTCCCGCCCGGCCGATGGGAGTCCGGACGGCGCTGACGATCGCGACCCGTTGTGTCATCCGGCTTTCCCCTCGGCCGCCTCGTAGCTCGCCAGGAACTTTTCGGCGTGTTCCATGGCCGCGACGAGTTCGCCGGTGCGGCGCCGCAGTAGGTCACCGATCTCGTTGCGCGTGGCGATGTACGGCGCGTCCGTCTCGACCGCGTCGAGCACCAGCTCCCCCACCGCGTCGGGCGAGGCGCCCTGTTCCTTGAGCACCCGGTGGGCGTCGTCGAGGATCCGCGTGATCCGGGGCGAGTGGGTGGGCGCGGCGGCGGGCCGCAGACCCCGCGTGTTCTCGACGATGTCGGTCGCGACCGGGCCGGGGAACAGCACCGACACCCCGATGTCGAAGTGCGTGAGCTCCCGCCGGAACGACTCGCTCAGGCCGACCACGGCGAACTTGCCGGCGTGGTACAGGAAGCCCGACCGCGCTTCGAGCAGCCCCGCCTCGGACGAGGTGTTCACGATGTGGCAGCGCAGCGGCGAGGCGATCATGCCGGGCAGGAACGCCTCGATCCCGTGGTAGACACCGTCGAGGTTGATCCCCATGACGTGGTCCCACATCCGGGCGGACAGCCTGCTCGGGCTCACGGAGTCGATGATCCCGGCGTTGTTGAACAGCAACGACACTTCACCGAGTTCACTGTGGACGGTGGACGCCACCTCGGCGTACTGCTCCCGGTCGGCGACGTCGAGCTGGTAGCACCTCAGCTGTTCTGCTGGCACGCCGAGCAGTTCGCGGGCCCGCTCCAGTGCCCCGGCGTCGACGTCGGCGACGGCGACTCGCGCACCACGGCGCAGCAGTGCCCGCACGATGCCGAGCCCGATCCCGCGTGCGCCACCGGTCACGAACGCGACGCGCCCGGAGAAGTCCGTGATGCTCATTCGAAACCCCCACCCGCGACCAGGACCTGGCCGGAGACGTAGTCGGCTTCGGGGTAGGTCAGCATGACCACGGAACCCGCCGCCTCTTCCGGTGTTCCCGCACGCCCGAGCGGGATGATCCGCTCCAGCGCGGCCAGCGCGGCGGGCTGCACACCGACGGTGATCTCGCGCCCGTCGACCTCGATCGGCGCGCTCCCGGCGGGTGCCAGGAGCCGGGTCTCGACGAAGCCGAACGCGACGCAGTTGACGTTGACCCGGTAGCGGCCCCACTCCTTGGCGAGTGTCTTGGTGAGACCGACGATGCCCGCCTTCGCGGCCGAGTAGTTGGCCTGGCCGGCGTTGCCGCGCAGGCCCGCCACCGACGAGATGTTGACCACCTTGCGGTGCACGACCTCGCCCTGCGCGGCCTCCCGCTTCGCCGCGGCGCTGAGCACCGGCTGCGCGGCGCGCAGGATGTCGAACGGCGCCTTGAGGTGGACGCCGAGGATCGCGCCCCACTGCTCGTCGGTCATCTTCTGGATCACCGAGTCCCACGTGTACCCGGCGTTGTTCACGATGATGTCGACGCCGCCGAAACTGGTCACCGCGGCGCCGACGAACCGGTCCGCGAAACCCGCCGCCGTCACACTTCCCGGCACCGTGACCGCCCGGCCGCCCGCGGCCTCGATCGCTTCGGCGACTTCCAGTGCCGGCTTGTCGTCGAGGTCGTTGACGACCACCGAAGCGCCTTCCGCGGCCAGTTTCAGCGCGATCGCGCGGCCGATCCCCCGGCCGGCCCCCGTGACGAGCGCGGATTTCCCTTCGAGCTTTCCCACCTCAGGCGTCGACCTTCCGGTACAGGGTCACGACGGCCGCGCCGCCGAGCCCGAGGTTGTGCTGCAGCGCCACGTGCACGCCGTCGACCTGACGGCCTTCGGCCGCACCCCGCAGCTGCCACACCAGTTCCGCGCACTGCGCGAGCCCGGTCGCGCCGATCGGGTGCCCCTTCGCGATCAGCCCGCCGGAGGGGTTGACGACCACCTGCCCGCCGTAGGTGCCCTGCCCGTCCACCACGAACTTCTCGGCCGTGCCCTCGGGTGTGAAGCCGATCGACTCGTAGATCAGGAATTCGTGGGTGGTGAAGCAGTCGTGCACCTCGGCGACCCGCACGTCCTCGGGGCCGATGCCGCTCTTCTCGTACACCTGCTTCGCCGCGGTGGCCGTCATGTCGAAACCGACGAGCCGCTTCATGTCCCCCTCGAAGGTGCTGGGGGTGTCGGTGACCAGTGCCTGCGCCGCGATCTCCACGTCGGCGCGCAGGCCGTGTTTCTTCGCGTACTCCTTCGACACCACGACCGCGGCGGCGGCACCGGACGACGGCGGGCAGCACTGGAACTTGGTCAGCGGCCCGTAGATCGTGCGTGAGCCGAGGACCTCCTCGACCGTGAGCGGGTCGCGGAAGACGGCGTACGGGTTGTTCGCGGCGTGGCGGCGGTTCTTCACCGTGATGTTCGCGAAGACCTTCGGGTCGATGCCGTGCTCCTCGACGTACTGGTTGCCCGCGGCACCGAAGAACAACGCGGCGCCGGGCAGCGGCCCCTCCGGCATGCCGTACTTGCCGAGCACGACCTTGACGAAGTCCTCCAGCGGGTGCGGCCGCTCGGGCCACCGGCCCTCGACGTTCGGCTCCATCTGCTCGAAGCCCAGCGCGAGCGCGACGTCCACCGCGCCGCTCTCGACGGCCTGCCGGGCGAGGAACAACGCCGAAGACCCCGACGAGCAGTTGTTGTTGACGTTGACGATGGGCATGCCGGTCCTGCCCACCTGGTAGAGCGCCTTCTGCCCGGCCGTCGAGTCACCGTAGATGTAGCCGACGTAGGCCTGCTGCACGTCGGTGAGGTCGATCCCCGCGTCGGCCAGCGCCCGCCGGGTGGCCTTGGCACCCATGACGTCGTAGCTCTCGCTGCGCCCCGCTTTCGTGAACGGGATCATCCCGACCCCGGCGACCACCACGTTCTCGGACATGGCTGCTCCTCTGCTCGCGCTCCCGGGTCCGTTCCCGGCAGCCCGTTGGCAGTATGCGCCAGACTCAGCCATTCAATCAAGTCTGTGTTGATCGGTATAGAGAAGTCCGAGGTGCCTGCTCGTGCGGCGAACGGATGCGGGCGAACTGGTGTCCGGTATCGCGCCGCGCGGCTGGGGTGCCGGGCGGCGCACGTGCCAAGATGACGGTTCCTCCCGCGCCGAGATCGGAGTCCGGTCCTTGTTCCCCCGTCCCGTCTGGGCTGTTCTCGTCCTCACGCTGTGCGGCGCGTGCGCACCGGCCGCGCCGCCCGCCGCCGTGATCCCGCCGCCGGTCAAGGCGGCCTTCGACTACCAGCTGGGCGGCGCCTACCCGCCGCCCGCCGGGGTCGGGATCGTCAGCCGGGACCACAGCGCGCCCGCCGTCCCCGGGCTCTACAACATCTGCTACGTCAACGCCTTCCAGGCCCAGCCGGGGACGGAGGAGGAGTGGGACGAGCTGGTCCTGCGTGACGCGAACGGCGAACCCATCATCGACGAGGACTGGGACGAAGCCCTGCTCGACCTGCGGACCCCGGCGAAGCGCGAGCGCGTCGCCGCGAAGGTCGGCGCGTGGGTGGACGACTGCGCGGCGCGGGGCTACCAGGCGGTCGAGCCCGACAACTACGACAGCTACACCCGCTCGCACGACCTCCTCACCGCCGACGACGCCCAGGCCTTCATCCGGCTGTTGTCCGCGCACGCGCACGAAAAGGGGCTGGCCGTCGGGCAGAAGAACACCTCCGAGCTGGCCGGGCGTCGCGAGGCGAACGGGCTGGATTTCGCCGTCGCCGAGGAATGCGGCGAGCAGGACGCCTGCGACGAGTACACGAGCGCGTTCGGCGACCACGTGCTCGTCGTCGAATACACGGGCGCCGGACTGAAGAACGCGTGCGACCGCTGGGGCGGCTCGCTCAGCATCGTCCGGCGCGACCGCGATGTCGTCCCGGCGGGCTCGCCAGGGTACGTCCGCGAAACCTGCTGAACCGTCAGCCGACCCAGCGGCCGACCCGGAACCGGCTGCCGTCGCGCTTCACCTCGACCGCGCCCGCGCCCGCGAAATGCGCGGGGACCACGATTTCCCGCTCGTCCGCGGCCTGTTCGAGCACATGGCGCCGCGTGGCCGCCGCCTGCTCGCGGTCCTCGCAGAAGCAGCTGTTCCAGGCGGGTTCCATGATCTGCACGGGGCTGTGCAGGATGTCGCCGACGAACACGGCCCGGTCGCCGCCGGACCGCACGCGCAGCACGGACGAACCCGGCGTGTGCCCTGGCGCCGGTTCGAGGGTGAGGTTCGCGTCCACCCGGTAGCCGCCCTCCCACAGCGTGGCCCGGCCGAGCACGGGCGCGACGCTGTCGGCGTAGACGAGGAGACTTCCCTTGCGCCGCAACCGGTCGAAGTCGTCGCGGGGCGCCGGGCGGCGGTGGGCGTTCTCAGGCGCGAAGTAGCGCTGGTCGACGGCCGGGATGACGTAGGTGGCGTTCGGGAAGGCCGGTTCCCAGCTGTGGCCGCCGCCCACGGTGTTCCAGCCGACGTGGTCGTAGTGGATGTGGGTGTTGATCACGACGTCCACGTCCTCGGGCCGGACCCCGGCCGCGGCGAGCCGGGCGGGGAAATCGGTGTCGAGGTGGTCGAACAGCGGGATCTGCGGCCGGTCGCGGCCGTTGCCGACACCGGTGTCCACGAGCACCGTCCTGCCCTCGCTGCGCAGCACCCACGTCTGCACGCAGCCGTGGTAGTTGTCCGTCTCCGGGTGCCAGTGGTCGGGGGCGAGCCAGCTTTCGTTGTCCCGCCAGATCTCCGGCGTGCTGTCGGGCACGATGAACCGTGCGGGCGCGATCTCGCCGGTCCACTCGGGCACCTTCGTCACCTCGACGGCACCGATGGTGAAATCACTCATGACGCCAAGCTAGCCACGCCGGACGGGCCGATAAATGATCGATCAGCCCGATTGCATACGTGATCGGCTCAGCGCACGGGAAGTACAGTTCGCGGTGTGGACCTGCTCAGCGACATCATCGCGGTCATGCGGACCGGCCGCCCCTCGGCCAGCTGGGCGCGCGTCGCCTCCCCCTGGTCGTACCGGTTCGCGCCCTACGACGGCGCCGGTTTCCACGTCGTCGTGCGGGGCTCGGGCTGGCTGCTGATGGACGACGGCGATCCCGTGCAGCTGGGCCCCGGGGACGTCGTGCTGCTGCCCGCCGGTCACGGGCACGTGCTGGCCGAATCGCGGAACGCGGGCGACCCGGTGCCGTTCGAGCACGCCGTGCCGGACGAGACGGGGAACGTGGAGCTGCTGTGCGGGAAGTACCGGCTGGACCGGCGGCGCACCCATCCCCTGCTGGCCACGCTGCCGAACGTGCTGCACCTGCCCGCCCACGCCGGCGACCACGGCCGCCTGCGCGCGGCGCTCGGCCTGCTCGCCGCCGAGACGACGAACCCGCGCCCCGGCCGGGACGCCGCGCTCGCCGGCCTGCTGGACCTCCTGCTCGTGTACCTGGTCCGCGCCTGGTTCGACGACCACGAGGACCTCGGCTGGCCCCGCGCGCTCCGGGACCGCGCCATCACCGCCGTGCTCGAAGCGATGCACGCCGCGCCGGACAAGCCGTGGCGGATCGAGGACCTCGCCGCGGCGGCCGGGCTGTCCCGCACCACTCTCACCCGGCGGTTCACGGACCTGGTCGGGCAGGCGCCGATGACGTACCTGACGCACTGGCGGATGACGCTCGCGGCCCGGCTGCTGCGCGACACCGACCTGGGGCTGGAGCCCGTCGCCCGGCGCGTCGGCTACGCCTCGCCGTTCGCGTTCTCGCACGCCTTCAAGCGGGAGTTCGGTGTGGCGCCGGGGCAGTACCGCTCACTCGATGCTTGAGCGGCGGCCCTGGGTGGAGTCTTCCCGGCGCGGCCGGGGCATGCACGAACTCGGCCGCGCGCGCCCCTCCGCTACGGCTGGCGCTGAAAAACCCTTGGCAGGTCAGGGAAGCAGTTCGAGTCCGCCCGCCTCGGTGTAGCGGACGGGGACCGGGTCCGCCAGTTCACCGGCGAACACGCCGTCCCGCTCTTCGACGAAACCGATGAGGTGCCACCGGAAATCGCCGTCCCGCACCAGCCGCGCCGCGTACCACCCCGGGCAGGCCACGGGCCGCGCGAGCGACAGGTCCCACGGCCCGGTCACCGAAGGACCCGGCACGACCCACACCTTGCCCGCCGCGACGCGCTCGCCGACGTTGCTGCAGAACAACAACAGCGGCTGCCCGTCCACGACCGCGACCTGCGGGACTTCGAGGTGGCCGAAGCCATCGGGCCGGGTCAGCGGCGGCTCGACGCGCCAGGTGAGGAGGTCGGACGAGCGGGCGTGACCGATCACCCCACCGCCGCGAAGCGGGTCCTCGCCCTTCGCGTGCGCCGTGACGAGCATGTGCCAGCCGTCCCCGTCCGGGGACGGGAACACCCACGGGTCACGCCACGCCTCCCCCGCCCAGTCGGCGCGGCCGCAGTGCTCGTACCAGGTGGGATCCGGTTCGACCAAGGGCTTTTCGCCGAAGCGGTGCCACGTGCGCAGGTCCTCGGAGATGGCGAGCCCGATCCGCTGCACCACGTGGTCACCGTCGTCGCGGACTCCCGTGTAGAACAGGTACCACCGCCGGTCCGGGCCCCGCACGACGGACCCGGTCCAGGTCGCGAGATCGTCCCAGGCCGGCGCGTCGGCGGGGACGAGCGCGTCGGCCGTCAGCTCCCAGTGCCGCAGGTCGGCCGACACGGCGTGGCCGATGGAGGCGCGCCGGTGCCGCCGTTCGGGGTCGAGCAGCGCGCGGGACGCCCGCAGGAAGAAGACGTGGTGCCGCCCGTCGTCGTCGGTGGTGTACCAGCTGTCCCACAACCAGTGGTCGGGCAGGCGCAGCATCGAGGACCTCCTGGTGCGTGGTTCAACGACGGGGGCTCGCGACGGAATCGCGGACGCGCAACGGCATCGGCACCCGGTGGTACTTCTCCCCCGTGGCGGTGCCGTCGATCTCGGCGAGCAGCACGTCGACCGCCTCGCGCCCGAGTTCGTAGTACGGGAGCGCCACGGTGGTGACTTTCGGGCGCATCCACGTGGCCAGCGGGTGGTCGTCGAAGGACACCACGGACACGTCATCCGGTACGGTCAGCCCGGCGTCGTCCAGCGCCTGGTAGGCGCCGAAGGCGATCCGGTCGTTGAGGCAGATCAGGGCGCGGGGCTTGGTGCGCGAGAGCAGTCCGGTGGTCGCGGCGAACCCCTCTTCGGGTTGCCAGTCACCACACAGGGAGCCACTCGCGATCTTGACCCCGGCCGCGGCGAAGACCTCGCGCACGCCGACGAGCCGTTCCACCGCGGCGACGCTGTCCCGCGGCACGTTGCGGGTGCTGGGACCGGCACCGATCACGTGGATCCCCTCGCGGTGACCGGCTTCCAGCAGGACGCGGGCGGCGGTGCGGCCGGCCTCGACCTCGTCCGGCACCACCACCGGCAGCGGCGATGACGTCTTCGGCACAGCGTTGAGCAGCACGACCGACGTCGACCGCGGGCTCTTGGGCACGCTGATGCGCCTGGTGTACATCGAAGCGAGCACGATCCCGTCGACCTGCCTGTCGTGCATGGCTTCCAGCAGTGCGCCCTCGAGCTCGGCGTCCCCTTCGGACTCACCGATGAACAACAGGAAACCCCGGTCCCTGGCGGCTTCGATCGCCCCCTTGATCATGTCGCCCGCCAGCCGCGACGTGGCGACCGTGTCGGACACGAAGCCGATGGTGCGCGTGCGCCCCGTGCGCAGCCCCGCGGACACCATGTTGGGCCGGTAGCCCATTTCGTCCGCCGCCGCCCGGATCCGCTCCTGGACCGCGCCGGAGATCCGCAGTTCCGCCCCGCGCCCGGACAGCACGAGCGAAGCGGTGGACCGCGACACCCCGGCGGCCTCGGCCACATCGGCCAGCGTGACCCGTCGTGGCCTCAACTCCGCGCTCCCGCCTGCTCCGGCCACCGCACGCGACGCGGACAGGCCTTGACACCAGCTCAACCGATCACCGAGACTACCCATGCTAACGCGGTTTAGCAAGATCCGACCCGCTGGACCGGCCGAATCCGAGCCAGGGAGGGGACAAAGTTGTCTCGTCGAACACCCACCAGCCGGCGCACCCGGCTCCCCGTCGTCCTCGTGCTCGCGGGCGCACTCGCGGCCGCCTGTTCGGGGCCGGGCGGCGACGCGGGCGCGGGGAACGCCACCGCCACCGCGGTCACCTCGGCCCCGACCTGCGGCAGCCAGCCGGTCACGATGCGCGGCTACTTCGAAACCGGCTTCCCGGTGACGAAGGCGCTCACCGACGAGTTCACCAGGCAGTTCCCGAACGTCACCTGGGACGTCCGCGAGGACCAGTTCGCGGTGATCACCCAGAACGCGCCGCGCGTGCTCGCGGACGACCCGCCGGACCTGATGCGCCTTCCCCAGCTGTCCGAACTCGTCAAGGACGGGCTGATGAAGAACCTCGACGGGTACGCGCAGTGGTTCGGCTGGGACAAGTGGCCGGCCGGGCAGCTCGCCCAGCTGCGGATGGGGCCCGGCGGCCGCCCGCGCGGGGCGGGCTCGCTGTACGCGATGGGCCTGAACTTCAGCGTGACCGGCGTCTTCTACAACAAAGACCTCGCCACGCGCATCGGGATGTCCGGTCCACCCAGGACACTCGCGGAACTCGACGACGCGCTGGCGAAGGCGAAGGCGGCGGGCATCCAGCCGATCCAGCAGTTCAACGGCGGGGCGACGGGTGGCCTCGCGTTCCCGCTGCAGGACCTCATGGCCTCCTACGGCCAGCCCGGCCCCGTCAACGACTGGATCTTCCAGAAGCCGGGCGCGACCATCGACACGCCGGCCGCCCGGCAGGCGGCGCAGCACCTCGACCAGTGGATCAAGGCCGGGTACTTCACGCCGGACGTCAACGCGGTCGACTACTCGCAGATGATGAGCCGGTTCCTCGCGGGCCAGGGCCTGTTCAGCTTCAACGGGGACTGGGAGTCCGGCAACCTGGACGAGCACCTGCCCGGCAAGGTGGGCTTCTTCCCGATGCCGCCGGCACAGGCGGGCGCCCGCCCCGCCGCCATGTCGGCACCGCTCACGGTGGGCATCAGCGCCAGGGCGGCGCACCCCGACTGCGCGGCGTTCTTCCTGAACTGGGTGGCGACGAACCCGAAGGCGCGGGAGATCGCCGTCCAGGTCGGCGGTTCGCACCCGATGGGTCCCGCGGACGCGCCGATGCCGCCGGTCGCACCGGGCACGGTCACCGCGAGCACACTCGAAGCGGCGGCGCAGGTCGACGCGGACGGCACCGCCATGGACTTCATCGCCAACGCCACCGGCGCGATCTACGCCAAGAGCTGGACCCCGCAACTGCAGAAGCTCGTCGCCGGGGACCAGACCCCGGACGGGCTGCTGCAGTCGGTGCAACGCGACTACACCGAGCAGGTCGGGGGCTAGGCCCGGATGGCAGGACCGACTGGAGTCGTCGCCGGGACGCGGCGGGCCACCGCGGTGGCGCGGACCGCGCGGTCCCGGCGGCGACGGCGCCGCACCGGCCGGCTCGGCTGGCTCTTCGTGGCGCCCGCGCTGATCGTCTACGCGGTGTTCGTGCTGCGGCCCCTCCTGCTCACCTTCCAGTACTCGCTGTACGACTGGGACGGGATCGGCCCCTCGACGTGGGCCGGGCTCGGCAACTACGGCAGGGTGTTCACCGATCCGGACCTGTACTGGTCGATCCTCAACGCGTTCAAGCTGATCCTGTTCTTCAGCGGGGTGCCGGTGCTGCTCGGCCTCGCGATCGCGGCGACACTCCGCCGCATCGCGAAGAGCAGGCTCGCACTCGTCGCGCGCACGGTGTTGTTCCTGCCGCAGGTCATCCCGCTCGTCGCCGCCGGCATCGCGTGGACGTGGCTGCTGGCGGCCTCCGGTGTCGTCAACCAGGTCCTGTCGGCGGTCGGTCTCGGCGGGGTGACGAAGGCGTGGCTCGGCGATTCCGGCACCGCGCTGCCCGCGGTCGGCGTGATCGGCGCGTGGGTCCTGCTCGGCCTGTGCATCCTGCTGTTCCTGTCGGGCCTGAGCAAGATCGACCCGGCGCTGTACGAGGCCGCGCGCATCGACGGCGCCGGGGCGGTCCGCGAGTTCTTCTCGATCACCGTACCCGGGCTGCGGCAGGAGATCGGCGTGGCCGTGACGGTGACGATGATCGCGGCACTGGCGAGTTTCGACATCGTCTACGTGTCCACCCAGGGCGGTCCCGGCAACGCGACGATGGTGCCGGGACTGGAGATCTACTACCTCGCGTTCTCGCAGCGGGAGGTGGGGCTCGCCTCCGCGCTCGCCGTCGTGCTCATGCTGCTGGTGCTCGCCCTGGTGCTGCCGATCCAGCGCCTGACGAGGGAGGAGTCCGCGTGATCGGCGTTCGCCGGGAGGGCTGGACGGGACGGGTCCTGCTGGTACTGCTGATGGTGGCCACGTTGCTGCCGTTCGTCAGCCTGTTCGTCACGGCGCTGCACCCGCCGGGGACGTATCCGTCCGGTTTGGACTGGCCCGCCGATCCGCGGTGGGGCAACTTCGTCCGGGCGTTCGAAGTCGCGCGGCTGGCGGAGTTCCTGAAGTCGAGCGTGCTCATCGTGCTCGGCGTGGTGCCGGTCTCGCTCGTGATCGCGACGATGGCGGGCTTCGCGACCGGGCACCTGCGCATGCCCGGCGGGCGCGTGGTGTTCCTGGTGTTCGTGCTCGGCCTGACGCTGCCGTTCGAGGGCATCATCACGCCGCTGTACTTCCAGGTGCGCGACCTGGGGCTGCTCAACAGCCGGTGGGCGATCATCCTGCCGCTCATCGGGCTGTACATGCCGTTCTCGGTGTACTGGATGCGGGCGCACTTCGTCAACATGCCGCAGGAGCTGTCCGAGAGCGCGAGGGTGGACGGGGTGAACACGTGGCAGCTGTTCTGGCGCATCCACGTGCCGCTGGCGACCCCGGCGCTGTCGTCGCTGGCGATCCTGCTGTTCCTGTGGACGTGGAACCAGTTCCTGCTCGCGATCGTGCTCGTCGACGACCCCACGAAGCGCACGATGGCCGGCGCGCTGGGTGCCTTCCAGGGGCAGTGGGGCACCGACATCCCCTTGCTGTGCGCCGGTTCGCTGCTGATACTGGCGCCGACGCTCGTCGTGTTCCTCATCTTCCAACGGCGGTTCGTGACGGCGCTGCTGCAGGGTTCGCTGAAGGGCTGACGGTCTCAGGCCGGCAGGTCGTCGAATCCTTCGACGACCACTTCACCGTCCGCAAAGGACTTCGCGCGCGCCTCGATGTCGGCCAGTTGCGCCGCGGCCTGGGCGCAGCCGAACCCGTAGCTGCGGCGCACCCGCTCCGAAGCTTCCGTCAACGCGCCGCGGCTGCGGACGACGAAGTCGGCGACGGGGTAACTTTCGCCGGGAACGAAGAACTCCCGCACCACCGTCGACGGCGAATAGCACCGCTGCACGGACGCGTCCGGCCAGCGGACGCGGAACAGCAACTCCGGCACGCGTTCCCTCCCTCACCCGAGCGACGGGAGCAGTCCACCAGCCGGTCGTTTCCGGACCGTTTCCCCCGGAACACCGGCCTGTTACGGCGGTGGTGAGTTCGTCGGCCAGTGATCCACCCTGGCGCGATCACAGCAGCTTCGCCAGCACCCCGCGCAGCGCGGCGAGAGCGGCGGCAGGCTGATCCCAGAACACCATGTGCCCCGCGCCCGGCACCTCCACCAGCTCGGCAGCCGGGTTGGCCGCAGCCGCCTCCGCCGCGCCCGACGCCGTGACCACCGGGCTGTCACCGCCGTGGAGGAGGAACGCCGGGGCCGGCACGTGCGGCCAGTGCTCGAAGAAGTCCTCGGACTCGAAACCGGCGTGGGTGGCCGCGATCGCGGTGCGCGAGCACGACGACAGCCACCGGGCTCGCAGCTCTTGCTCCCGCCGCGGCCAGCGGGGCCACGACCGCGCCACCTCGTCCGCGTCCGTGCCGCGGCGGGCTTCGGCGAGCTGGCCGAGGAACGCCGCGAGCGTCGTGGGGTACGGGCCCCGCCCCGGGCCGCTCATCGGCGGGTCGACCAGGACCACCCCGCGCAGCTCCTCCCGGCCCGCCGCGACGGCGGCGATCCGCGCGCCCATCGAATGTCCTAAAAGGATCGGACGCGACAGGCCGAGCCCGGAGAGGACCGCGTGCACGTCCGCCGCGTAGCTGCCCAGGTCGTAACCACGCGGCGGCTCGTCCTCCTGCGGGGCGTCGTCGGACAGGCCCCGCCCGCGGACGTCGAGCACGAGCGGGCGCACGAGATCCGTCAGCTCCCGCGCCACGAAATCCATCGTGATCGCCGGGCTGGTGATCCCCGGCAGCACGACCACCGGCACGCCGTCCGGCGGCCCGTAGTCGAGCAGGTGCAGGCGGCACCGCCCGGAGCGTACCCAGCGGCTCACCGCCGGGACGTCGGCGAGGTCGGCCAGCGCGGGCTGGCCGAGGAAGCGGACGGATTCGACCGGGGAAACCATGGAAAACCTTTCTGCCGTCCGGGAAAACGGGCTCAGCGGATGGCGGGCACCGGGTCGGCGAGGTAGGCGACCGCCTCGTCGAGCGCGACGACGTCGGCGTATTTCGCGTGCAGGTCGAACAGGGCCGCGTCGTGCGGCCCCCGCGCGCGGTCACCACACGCCTCGCGCACGACGAGGGTGTTGAAACCGGACTGGACCGCGTCGACACCCGTCGCCCGCACACAGCCGGAAGTGGTGGCACCGCACACGACCACGGTGTCGGCGCCCGCGCCGGTCAGCAACGCGGCCAGCGCCGTCCCGTGGAACGCCGAGGCACCCTTCTTCACGACGAGGTGGTCGTCTTCGCGGAAATCCAGCCGGGGATCGAGCGCGACCGCGTCGCTGCCTTCGCGCAACGCCCGCATCCCCGGTGCCTTGCGGAGCCAGGCGATCCGGTCGCCGTCGGCCTCCGCGGGCGTGTAGCTGATCGCGGTGTAGACCACCGGGACACCACCGCGCCGGGCAGCGGCCACCAGGGCGGCCGTCGCGGCCACTTCGTCGCTCAAATCGGCTCCGGACGCGAAACCCGGCTCCGTGAACCCGCGTGTCAGGTCCACCACCACGAGCGCGGGGCGGCGGCCGCGCGGCACGGCGGCGCCGAAACCCGCGCGGTCGTAGACGGCGTCGGTCGCGGCGCCGTGCAGTCCGGTGGTCGTGGCGTCATCGGCGGGCACGCTGCAGCTCCTTGATGAGTTTGTCCTGGGTGCGGATCCGGCCCAGCAGCCAGCCCTGGAACAACCCGAGCGCGGCCGCGGCCACCACCGGGACGTAGCGTTTGACCCCAGGCGGCACCAGCATCGCGAGTCCGTCGAGGGATTCCCCGCCCGGCTGAGAGACCGTGGTTTCCTTGGCGGGCAACGCTTCCGGGGCCGTCAGCTGCCCGGCGAGATTGCGCGCGAACTCGTCCAGCAGCCTGCCGGACACGGCACCGATCGCGCTCTTGCCGAACTGGGCGAGCTTCCCGCGCAGGGACAGGTCGGTGCGCAGCTCGACGCTCGCCCCGCCCGGCGCCTCACGCACGACCAGCGTCACCTCGGCCTCGGCGTCTCCGCCGCCGTGGCTGTCGGCTCCCCTCGCCGACAACCGCAGCCGCCGCTCGGCGGGCACGACCTCGGTGAACCGCACGCGGCCGGAGTACGCGGCGGTGATCGGGCCGACCTTGACCTTCACCCGGCCAAGGTAGGCGTCGCCGTCGTTGCCGTCGAGCGTCGCGCCGGGGAGGCAGCCCGCGACCCGCTCGACGTCGTTGATCAACGCGAAGACCGTGTCCGGATCGGCCGGGAGGGTCATCTCGTTTTCCAGGATCACGGCGTGGTCTCCTCCTCGGTGACGGCACCACGGCGCCGTGCCGCGGTGCTCGCGATCGCGTCCACGATCGTCTGGTACCCGGTGCAGCGGCACAGGTTCGCCGAGACCGCCTCGCGGATCTCGGCCCGGTCGGCGTCCGGCCGCTGCGCGAGGAACCCTTCGGCGAGCATCAGGAACCCAGGGGTGCAGAAGCCGCACTGCAGGGCGTGGTGCTCGCCGAAGGCCTGTTGCAGGTCCGACGGCTCCCCGCCGGAACCGAGCGACTCGACCGTGCGGATCTCGCTGTTTTCCGCCTGCACCGCGAACATCAGGCAAGCCCGCACCGGTTCCCCGTCGACCAGCACGGTGCACGCGCCGCACACCCCGTGCTCGCACCCGGAGTGGGTGCCGGTCAGGAACAGCTCGTGGCGCAGCACGTCGAGCAGGGTCCGGCGCGGTTCGGCGAGCACCTCGTGCTCGGTGCCGTTGACGGTCAGGACGATCAGCTGGCGGTCGGTCATGACGCGGTGCTCGCCTCCTCGGTGCGGGCGGTGTCCACAGTGTCCAGTGCGGCGAGCACGGTCTGCGGGTGGACGGGGATCGTGTCGAGCTCGATCCCCGTACACCGCAGTGCGTCGTTCACCGCGTTGAGCACCGCGGCGGGTGCGCCGATGGTGCCGCCCTCCCCCGCCCCCTTCGCGCCGTTTTCCGTGAACGCGCAGGGGGTTTCCAGGTGCGACACGGTGATGTCGGGTATCTCGGTCGCGGTCGGCACCAGGTAGTCGATGAAGCTCGCGGCGGACGGCTCGCCGTTGTCCGCGTACGTGACCTCCTCGTACAGCGCCCCGGCGATGCCCTGCGCGATCCCGCCCCGGCACTGGCCGTCGACGACCTTCGGGTGGATCACCACGCCGCAGTCCTCCACGCACGCGTACCGCAGGATGCGCACCTGCCCGGTGCCGGGGTCGAGTTCGACGACGACGGCGTGCGTGGCGTTGGAAAACGTGCCGTCGCCGGGGACGTCGAAGCTCGCGGTGGCCGTCAGTGTCGGTTCGACGTCCTTGGGCAGCAGGTGGCTGCGCAGGTACGCGACGTCGGCGATCTCCTCGTACGACACGCGCCGGCCCGGGTCGTCGAGCCGGACGACCCCGCCGTCACCGTCGAGGGCGACGTTGTCCTCACCGGTTTCCATCAGGTGCGCGGCGATGGTGCGGAGCAGCGCCCCGAGCTTGGTGGCGGCCAGTGCCACCGCCGAACCACCGATCGTCACCGAGCGGGAGGCGAAGGTGCCCCAGCCGTAGGCGATGCGCTCGGTGTCGCCCTGGCGCAGCTTCACCCGGTCGATGTGCAGCCCCAGCCGGTCGGCGACGATCTGGGCGAGCGTCGTCTCGTGCGACTGGCCGTGGTTCATGGTGCCGCTGGTGACCACGACCGAGCCGGTGGTGTCCATGCGGATCTCGGAGACGTCGAACCCCGGTACCACGGTCATCTTCCGCTTCGCGAAGGCGTCGGAGCCGTACCCCGTCCGCTCCGAGAAGCAGCAGTACCCGATGCCGATGTGCCTGCCTTCGGCGGCGGCGCGGTCGCGGAGTTCGTACCACCCCTCGTCGCGGATCGCGGCCTCGGCCAGTTCCAGCGACTCCCGGTAGGTGCCGGGGTCGTAGGTGACGCCGTTGACGCCGGTGTACGGGAACTCGGTGATCAGGTTGCGGCGCCGCACTTCCAGTGGGTCGAGACCGAGTTCCCTCGCCGCGCGCTCCATGACGCGTTCGATCGCCAGTACGTACTGCGGCCTGCTGACGCCGCGGTACGGCGCGGTCGGCGCCTTGTTGCTGGCGATCGCCCGCGCCCGCACGCGGTACTCGGGCACGCGGTACACGCTCGGCATCTCGGCCGCGGCCATCAGCGGCTCGATTCCCGCCGTGAACGGGTAGCACGAGTAGGCCCCCATGTCGCACACGACGTCCACGTCGAGCGCGGTGATCCGGCCCTCGGCGTCGAAGGCGGCCCGCGTGCGGTAACGCTGCTCCCGCGCCAGGAATCCCGCCGTCAGCGCCTCCCTGCGGTCCTCGATCCACTTGACCGGCCGGTCGAGCCGCCGCGCCGCGGCCGCCACGGCGATCTCCTCGCGGCCGACCACGCACTTCTGCCCGAAGCCGCCGCCCATGTCCGGCACCGTGACCCGCACGGTGCGCTCGGGGACCCGCAGCGAACGCGCGAGCGCGGTGCGCACCTGGTGCGGGACCTGGGTGCACGTCTGGATGAGCAGCTGGTCGTCGTGGTCGTCCCAGGACGCCACCACACCACGGGTTTCCAGCGGGAGCGCGTTCTGCCGCCCGCTCTTCGTCACGACCTCGACCACACAACCCCCGTCGGCGCGCGCCGCCTCGAACGCGGCCTCGACGCCCGCGGTGTCGAACATCGACACGTCGACCAGCACGTTGTCCGGCGCCTCGTCGTGCACCGGTGGCGCCGTCCCCGCGAAAGCGCTTTCCTCGGACACGACCGCGTCGAGGGGCTCGTACTCGACCACGGCCGCCTCCACGCCGTCCTCGGCGCTGTAGGGGTCGCGGGCGACGACGAGCGCCACGGGCTCACCGGCGAACCGCACCTTTTCCTTGGCCAGCACGGGCATCGCCGTCGGGGTGAACTCCTCCGGCGGCCGGTCCAGCAGCGCGACGATGTCACCCAGCGCGAGATCGGCCGCGGTGTAGGCGGCGACGACCCCTTCGACCGCCAGAGTGGCCGACAGGTCGACGCCCCGGAGGTTCGCGTGCGCGACCGTCGCACGCACGAAGGCCGCGTGCAGCATGCCCGGCAGGTGGAGGTCGTCGACGAACCGGCCCCGCCCGCTGAGCAGGCGCGGATCTTCGCGGCGCGGCACCGCCGCCCCGACCCAGCGGCCCGCCCGCCCATCGAACCGCGGAACCCGTTGTCCCGCAACGGAGGAGGTCATCGCGTCGGTCCTTTCTCCCACGCCTGGAGCAACGCGCGGGCGACGAGTGTCCGGGTGAGGCGGCGCCGGTACGCGGAGCTGCCGGCCGCGTCGTCCGGCGGGTCCACGGCTTCCGCCGCGGCCTCGGCACACGCGGCGAACAGGTCCGGCCCCGGGACCCCACCGGCGAGCACCGCCTCCGCTTCGGGCACCCGCACGGGTGCGGGAGCCACGCCGCCGAGCACGACCCGTCCTCCGGTGAGCCGCCCGTCCTCGCCGGGATCGAGCGCGACCGCGACGTCGACGATCGCGAAATCCCCGTGGCGGCGGGCGAATTCGGTCAGTGCCGCCCGGGGTGCGGGACGCGTGAAGTGCACCGCGGTCACCACCTCGTCCGGCCCGACCGCCGTGGTGTAGAAGCCGTGGAACAGCTCCGCCGCCGGGATCCGCCGCCGCCCGCCAGCTCCTTCGACGAGGACGACGGCGTCGAGCAGGAGGGCGAGCAGGCACCACTCCGCGGTGGCGTCACCGTGCACGAGACTGCCCGCCACCGTGCCCCGTGAACGGATCGGCAGGTGCCCGACCCAGCGCATGGCCCGCGAGAGGACGTCGAACCCCGGCCCGAGCGCGGCGACCTCGACGGCCCGGTGGGTCACCAGCGCGCCCAGTCTCAGCTCACCGCCCTCGTGCCGGATCGACGTCAGCTCCGGGTCCCGGCGCAACGGCCCCAGATCGACCAGCGCCGTGGGCCTGGCGAGCCGGAAGTTCATCATCGGCACCAGGCTCTGGCCACCGGCGATGAGCTTCGGGTCCTCCCCCGCGGCCGCGAGTTCGCGGAGCAGGCCGACGGCGTCGGGGACGTCGTGGGCCCGGTGGTAGGCGAACGCGGCTGGTTTCACGGGGGTCGGACCTCCTGGTCGGGAACGGGCGCGGTCAGGGCGCGGGGGTCTTCGCGGCCGCGGGGGTGCCGGTGCCGACGGCGATCCGGTCGAGCTCGCGGCCCCGGGTCTCCGGCGCCCCCACCATCATGAACACGACCGCGGCCACGACGAGCAGGCCCAGCAGGGTGAAGGTGAGGGGCAGCCCGAGCACCGGCCACAGCACACTGCCGAACAGCAGTGGCGCGAACCCGGTCGCCGCCCGGCTCGACGACGAGGCCCAGCCGAAGCCGGACGCCCGCAGTTCCGTCGGGTACAGCTCGGAAACGTAGGCGTACATGACCGGGATGACGACGAGCGACAGCAGGCCGAACGCGCCGATCGCCACCACCGCCGCGGCGGAATTCCCCAGCACCACGGAGAAAGCCACGAGCGACAGCGCCGCGAGCGGCCCGGCGACCGCCACCACCCGCTTGCGGCCGACCTTGTCCACGAGCAGCACCGCCAGCACGACGCCGACGATGCCCAGGGCGTTCATCAGCGCCGTCGAGGCGAACGCGGCGATCTCGCCGAAACCCTGAGCCCGCAGGATCGACGGCATCCAGCTCAGCGCGGCGTAGTAGACCAGCATGACGCTGACGAACAGCGACCACGCGATCGCGGTGATCCGGGGGTTGAACGCCCACACCCGCCGCAGCTGGTCGAAGGCGGCCAGCAACGCGCCGCCGCGGGTGTCCTCCACCACCGCGGGCGGGATCGAGTACGGCTTCGGCTCCGCCCCCGTGCGGCGGACGAGGTCGTCGATGACGGCGCGCGCCTCCGGCTCGCGGCCCTTGCGCACCAGGTACAGCGGCGACTCCGGCACCCCGCGGCGGACCCAGACCAGCAGCAGGGCCGGCAGGATCATCAGCACCAGCATCCACCGCCAGTTCCCGGAAACCGGGACGAGCAGGGTCGCCGTGACGGCGGCCAGCGTCGTGCCGACCGGCCACCACCCGTCCATCGCGGACAGCACCCGCCCCCGGTGCCGCCGCGGCGCGAACTCGCTGACGATCGCGTAGTCCACCGGGATGCAGCCGCCGAGGCCGACCCCGGCGAGGAACCGCAGGAGCAGGAACACCTCGACGTTCGGCGACAGCGCCCCGAGCACCGAGAACAGGGCGAACACCAGGAGCGTGACGCTGAACGCCCGTTTCCGGCCGATGCGATCGGCCACCGTGCCCCACACGACGGCACCCACCGCCATGCCGATCAGGTTGGCGGTGGCCACCAGCCCCTTCTGCGTGGCCGACAACCCGAACTCGGCGCCCACCAGCGGGGTGAGGAACCCGTTCAACGCCACGTCCCACGCGTCGAACATGTAGCCGAGACCGCCGATGAGGAAGATCTTGCCTTGCACGTGCCACCGCCAGGGCAGGTCCTGGACGATCTGATCTCCGGTACGCATGACTCGCTCCCAGTGGGTTGTCGGCAGTCGGACGTCAGCGGGCGAACTGGTAGTGGATGGATTCGGTGTCGTGGTCGGTGAGCGGCGTGCCGTGCCACAGCCAGTCGTAGGACACGTCGGACTCGCCGTCGAACCGGCGCAGCTTCTCGTCGCGCTCGCGTTGCTCGGGACCGTCGGGCAGGTGGTAGAAGTCCATGTTCCGCAGGGACGCGTCCTGCACCATGCCCGCGTGCTTGGCGCGCCGGTCCACGTACCGCACGAGCGCCTCGTCGATCCCGTCGCGCGTCACGCGGCCCAGCTCCTCGGCGAGCACCGCCGCGTCCTCCATCGCCTGGGAAGCCCCCTGCGCCTGGTAGGGCAGCATGGCGTGGCAGGCGTCGCCGAGCAGGGCGACCCGGCCGTCCACCCACACCGGATCACGCCGCCTGCGGTACATGGCCCACAGCGAGACGTCCTCGTCCTTGGCCTTCGCCAGCATCGCCGGGACGCGGTCGTCCCAGTCGCCGTACTCGGCGGCCAGCTGCGCCGCGGTGGCCGGGCCGCTCCAGTCCCGCGCGATCGTCTCGCTGCACGGCACGATCGCGACGACGTTGAGGTACTGGCCGCCGCGGATCAGGTAGTGCACGAGGTGCTTGTCCGGGCCGTACCAGATCGTCGAGTGGTAGCGGTCCACGAGGAACCGGGTCGCGGGGTCCTCGGCGATCAGGTCCCCGGAAATCAGGGCGCGGTAAGCCATTTCGCCGGAGAACTCGAGCGTGTCGTCGAACCCGGCGAGGTCGCGGACGGCCGAGCGGATGCCGTCCGCGCCGACCACCAGGTCGCCCTCGAACCGGCGCCCGTCCTCGGAGAACACGGCGGGCCGCTCCGGCCGGCCGCGGTCGAGCCCGGTCACCCGCGCGCCGGTCACGATCCGCACCACCGGCCCGTGCCCGCCGGGGTCCTGGCACGCGTCGAGCAGCACCCGGTGCAGATCGGCGCGGTGGTAGTGCCAGTACGGGGCCCCGTAGGTGTCGGTGACCCGCTGTCCCAGCGGCAGCTGGGCGATGATGCTGCCGTCGGCCCAGCGGCGGCGGACCTGGTCCTGCGGTTCGGTCCGCACCCGTTCGAGCTGGGCACGCAGCCCCAGCCCGATCAGGATCCGGCTGGCGTTGGGCGCGGTCTGGATCCCCGCGCCGATCTCCCCGAGCTGGGGCGCCGCCTCGACCACGGTGACCCTGGCCCCGCGCTGCCGCAGCGACAGCGCGGCGCAGAGCCCGCCGAGGCCACCTCCGACCACCACGACTTCGAACGACTGGCTCGCGGCCACTACGACCTCCTCACGCTCTCGGTGTCCACTGGGCTCACGAAACGGGGACGCGGCCGGCCAGCAGCCGCCCGGCTCCCGGCACGCGGGGTTCGAGGCCGAGTTCGGTCAGCACCCGGTAGGCCGTGGCGGTCGCCGCGGACAGCACCGGCAGCCCGAGTTCGTCCTCGACCGGCTGGATGGCGGGCAACGACGGCATCTGCACGCACGCCGAGAGCACCAGAGCGTCCACATCGGACAGATCGAGCCTGCGATGGTGCTCCCGCAGGTCCGCCGGATCGAGCCTCGCGACGGCGAGGTTGTCCGGCACCTCCAGCGAAAGCGCGTCCGCCACCTCGAAACCGGCGTCCTCCAGGTAGTCGGCCACGGCCTTCGTGAGCGGCTTCAGGTAGGGGGTGATGATCGCGATCTTCCGCGCCCCGAGCGCGGCGAGGCCGGATACCAGCGCACCGGCGCTGGACACGACCGGCGCCGTACTGCCCTGCTCCCGCAGCACGCGCGTGATGTCCTCCTCGGCCGTGCAGTGGTAACCGGGCCCCTGCGCCATGATCGCGACCAGGCACGCGGTGGCGACCACGTCGGGGCGGGCGTCGGCGAGTTCGGCCGCCGCCCGGCCGGACTGCGCGTTCATCGCCCGCAGCTGCTCGGGGGTCACGTGCCGCATGCGGGCTCTCGCGGTGTGGAAGACGAACCGGTCGTCCGGCTCGGCCTCCTCCCTGGCCCGCAGCATCCGCGGCAGCTCGGTCTCCATCGTCAGGTTCGAGCTGGGGACGATCATCCCGATGTGGTGGTCGCGGGTCATCGGCGGCCGGCCGGGCGCATGTCGGCGACGGTCAGCTCCCCCGCGTCGACGATCAGCTCGTCGTCGAGGTACAGGCTGTTGCCGCGCATGGGGATGTCGAAGTGGCAGGGGGTGTCGTTGGGGCCGCCCAGCTCGTTGTTCGGCCCGATCGAGAACATCACGTTGCCGTAGAAGGACCGCAGTTCCATGCCCATGCCGCCGGGGAACTGCGTCAGCCCGTGCCAGTGCGCCCGCTCGTCGAGCCCCCACCCGACGTGCGACATGCCGTAGCCACGCGGGTCGTCGAAGGACTCGATGTAGGACTTGAGCAGTTCGGCGTCCAGGCCGCCGCGGATGTCGCGGATGAAGCCCTGTTCGATCGTCAGCTCCACCGGTGTCTGCACGTACTGGTTGAACGGCAGCAGCACGTCGCCGGGCGCCAGCACGATCCTGCCGTCCACGCCGTCGTCGGCGCCGCCGGTGAACACGAACGCCGCGGGCCAGTGGTCCCAGCGGCCCGGCTGGTCGGTGTAGCCGTACTCGGACAGGGTCGGGTAGACGCCGAGCCGGTACGTCACGTCCGTGCCGTGCGGGCTCGTGATGCGCATCGTCTGCGCCTTGGCCAGCAACTCCGCGCCGATCTCGACCCGCTCACGCAGCTCCTTCGTCGGCATCAGCCGCGCCAGCAGCTCCGGCGGTTCCACGGCCGTGAGGATGCGGGTGCCCGCGTCCTGGATGGCGAACTGTTCCTTGGAGAACAACAGGAACGTGCAGTCCACCACCATGTCCGCGCTCTTGAGCGCCTCCACGGCGAGCGGGATCCCGGCCAGCCCGGACTCGCCCACGGCCCAGGCCCCGGACGCGCTCACCGGGGACGGCAACCGCATGTGGTAGGTCGCGGCGCCCAGCTGCTGCGCCGCCCACAGGAACGCGTCGGCGTATTCGGCGCGGTCCGCCCCGCGGGTCAGCACCACGACGGTTTCGCCCTCCCGCACCCCCGACAGGGTCAGCTGGCGCAGGCAGATTTCGTTGAACAGGTTCTGATCCATCGTTGACCACCTCCCAATTGATCCGAACACGTACTATCCGGATACGCAAGGGTTGGGGCCGGATTTTACGTAGCCGTTTCCTGCGCCGGGCGCGGCCGGACGACTGCGACAGCACTTTCGCACCGCGCCCGACCTGGTGTTTTCCGGGCACGGCGGCACCCGGGATCTTCCGGACACGTATGATCGGCCGCGTGCCACGGTTACGGGCACGAGGCGATGAGGAGAGGGAAAACGATGGGTGAGCCGCGCACGAGCCGACGCGGACGGGGGGCGCAGGCCACCGGAGCGGCACCGCCGCCGGACCTGCTGGCCGCACCCGGCTACGGTGCGCGCAGGTTGTACCAGGCCTACCTCGCCGCGTGGAACCGGCACGTGGACCCGGTGCTGACCGGGCCCCAGTTCGCGGTGCTCTCCGCGGTGCGCGCCTATCCGGGCAGTGACCAGAGTTCGCTCGCGGGCGCGGTCGCGCTCGACACGTCGACCATGGCCGACCTCTGCCGCCGGCTGGAGCAGCGGGGGCTCATCCAGCGCACCGAATCCCCCCGCGACGCGCGGCGGAAACTGCTGTCACTGACGGAGGAGGGCGCGGCGGTCCTGAACCAGGTCAACCGCAGGGCCCGCAGGCTGGACAAGGCGCTGCTGGACGGGGAGGACCTGCCCGAAGCGCGCGACACCGCGGCGATGCTCAACGCGCTCGCCGCCCGCTGGGAAGAGGTCGCGGCCTTCGACAAGCTGTGACGGCTGTACCGGGACGGCCGCGCCACGGACCGTCCACTTCGGACGCTAGCTCACCTGGGCGGCGTGCTCGGCGAGGCCCGCCGCCATCCGGCCCATGAACCGGCGGAGGTAGCGTTGCATGAACCAGCGCATCCCCCAGCGCGCCGAATACGTGCCGTGCCAGCGGATGCGTGTGCCGCCGTCCGGCAGCTCCGTCAGGTCGATCGCGGCCCGGTAGTCACTCAGCTGCGGGTTTTCCGCGCCCTCGTAGGCAAAACGGCGACCAGGCTCCAGTGCGGTGATCCGCTCCTTGGTGACGACCTTCCCGGTGCGGAACGCGCGCACCGCGCCGACCTCGTCGTGGCCGTCGGCGGAAAGGTCCGCCGACTGGCCGGTTTCCAGTGCGTCGACCGCGGACCACTCCGGCCAGCTGCGGGCATCCAGCAGCAGGGCCCACACCGCCGACGGCGGCGCGGGGGTTTCGACGGTGACGTCGTAGGACTGCATCTTTCCGGGTTTCCTCATCCTGTCGTGCGTACTTCGCGGAACGCGTCCCTGATCTCGGACACGAGAACGCCGGGCCGCTCCAGCCCGGGGAAATGACCGCCGCACTCCAGGACGTGCCACGTGCGCAGGTCCCGGTAGCGCCGCTCCGCCCAGCGGCGCGCGGTCGGCCAGGGTTCGGCGGGGAACAACGAGCAGAAGGTCGGCACGGTGACCGGTAACGCGTTCTCCTCCGCCGCGCTGCGCGGCACCCACCTGAGTGCCTCCCAGTACCAGCGTGAACTGGACGCACCGGTGCCGGTGAACCAGTACAACGCGATGGTGTCGAGCTGTTGCGCCAAGCTCACGCCGCCGGAATCGGCGTAGGCGGCGAACTTCTCACCGAGCCAGGCGGCCAGCCCGGCGGGCGAGTCGAGCAGCGCGTACCCGATCGTCTGCGGTCGCGTGCCCATCTGCATCCCGAAGCCGTACCCGTCGGCCAGGTGCCGGTCGCGGCGGTTGAGCATGCGTTGTTCGTCCGGGGTGGGCGCTGCCCGGTCCTCCGGCAGCGGCGACGCCACCGGCATCGTCAGGTGCAGGCCCGCGACGCGCTCGGGCACGAACCGGGCCAGTTCGGTGCTCACGTGCGCGCCCCAGTCCCCGCCGTGTGCCGCGAACCGCGGGTAGCCCAGCACGGTCATCAGATCCGCCCACGCCCGCGCCGTGCGGCCGGGGTGCCAGCCCTGTTCCGCCGGCCGGTCGCTGAAGCCGAAACCCGGCAACGCGGGCACGACCACGTGGAAGGCGTCCCCCGCGGAACCGCCGTGGGCGACGGGATCGGTGAGCGGCCCGAGCAGCTGCTCGAACTCCAGCACCGAACCCGGCCAGCCGTGGGTCAGCAGCAGCGGCAGCGCCGACGGTTCCGGTGAACGCACGTGCCAGAAGGCGATCCCGAGCCCGTCGAGCTCCGCCCGGTAGTGCGGGAACGCGTTCCACCTGGCCTCGGTCGCGCGCCAGTCGTGCCGCCGCCACTCGTCGAGCAACGTGGTGAGCCGCCGCAGTTCGAGGCCCTGAGTCGCGTCCGGGACCGTCTCGGGTTCGGGGAGCCGCACGCGGTCCAGGCGCGCACGCAGGTCGTCCAGATCGCGCTCGGCGACGTGGATCTCGAAGGGCTCGGGCGTCATGCGGGAACCGTAGGGCCGCGCTCGTGCCCGGCCCCATCCCCGGAATTGCGGTGTACCGGTCAGGAATTGCGGTAGACCGAGGGGCGCACACCGGTGTGGCGCAGGAACGCGGTGGACAGCGCGCCGGGGCTCGCGAACCCGCACCGCCGCGCGATGCCGTCGAGGGCCAGGTCCGTGTCCCGCAGCAGCCGCTTGGCCTCCTCGATCCGCAGCCCGGTGAGGAACCGGTGCGGGGTCTGGCCCGTGGCGTTCCGGAAGACGCGGACGAGGTGGTAGACGGACAGGTGCGCCTCGGCGGCCAGATCGGCCAGCGTGACCGGCTCGGCGAGCCGCTCGCGCATGAGTGCGACGACCGCCCGCACCCGCGTGTCCTCCCGCTCGGGAGCGCGATCGGCACGTAGTCCTCCGTGCCGGGTGAGCAGGTGCGTGGTCAGGAAGGTGGCGGCGGAATCGGCGTACAACTCGCTTGCCCCACCGGGAAACCCGACTGCCCGGACGGCCTCTTCGAGCAGCGGGTCTCCCTTCGCGACGGACTCCGCCATCGCCTCGAAGTCCGAGGTGCCACCGAGCTGCGCCGCGACCGTGTCCACGGTGTCACGCGGGAGGTGCACCTGGACGCTGCGCATCGACTCGTCCCCGCGGTAACGGCGGAGCGACGGCCGGTGCGGAACGCCCACCTGGAGCCGCCCCGGGACCCACGGGATGCGCTCCGGCCTGCCGCCGTCGCTCGACTCCATCTCCGCGCGCCCGGCGAGCGGGAGCACGAGGTGCAGGTCCGCGGCGGCGGGCATGGCCAGGTCGTCGGCGACCGGGACGTGCTCGAACCGCTGCACGAGCAGGGACCGCCAGCCCGCCTGCTCCCAGCTGCAGAACGTCCGCCGGACGTAGCGGCCGAAGTCGAAACCGGCATACGGCCGCAGGTCGAAACGAGCGGAATCGAACACCACGGTCCCGAGGCTACCCGCAGGTCAGCGTCGGCAGCGCCCAGTCCGCGTGGTCGTTGCCGTTGCCGTCACCGCCGTCGGACACCAGCAGGTCCAGCACCTGCGCCCCGGTGACGTCGACGTCGACCGGCACCGCCGCCTGCCCGCCGCGGACCACCGGCGTCGTCACCAGCGTCCGGCCGTCCACCGCGACGCTGAAGGCGACGCTGCCCGCGGTACCCGTTTCGCCGTCGACCCCGACCGAGGCTGTCAAGCGGGTGCAGGCGCCGCCGAGGTAGAGCTGGACGTCACCGGGCGCGTGGACGCCGAGGCCCTTCGCGTACGAGACGCCTCCGATGGTCATCGGTTTTCCGTCGCCTGCGGCCGCTTCACCGTTGCTCGTGTCGCGTTCGACCGGGCCCCAGCCGTTCGTCGCGCTGAGGAACGGCAGCGAGCTGACCGCGACCTGCCCGGCAGGCGGCACCGGCGGGACCGCGCCGACGATCCGCTCGTCGGTAGCCGTGCCCGGCCGTCCGGCCTGCCGGTAGCCCACCGCCACCTCCAGCGGCGCGGTATCCACTGTGGACGGTGGCGTCACGGTCCACGAGAACGTCGCCGAGCCACCGCCCTCGATCCGCTTCACCGAGCGCGGCGAGGCCGGGCCGACCGTCCAGCCCGCCGGGGCCGTCAGCACGGGCGTGACGTCGAACGCCGGAGGCGCGCCCGCCAGTACCCGCACCGTCGCCGAAGCGGTGAACGCCTGCCCGGCGGACGCCGTGTCCGGCACGGCGAGCGACACCCCGGCCGCCGGAGCCGGCGGCATCGCGTACCGCGCGGGGTCGTAGCCGGGCGAGACGTTCTGGCGGACCGTCAGTGGCGAGCGGTAGCTGCCGTAGTTCGTCCACTCGACCTTGCCGAGGCCGCCGGTGGTGCCGTCGAGGTTCCACACCGCGATGGCGATCGTGTTGTGGCCGTTGGGGTTCAGGATCCCGGTGGGGACCGGGAAACTGTGCTGCGGGCCGAGGTAGTTGACGTACTGGCCGAGCTGCCAGCCGTTGACGAAGATCAGCGCCCGGTACTGCCGCGCGGGGTCGTCGGTGATCGTCAGGCCCAGCGAGGTGTCCTGGCCACGCGGCAGGTCCAGGTCCGCGGTCGTCCGGTACCAGCTCACCCCGGGGGTCGTGTCCTTCGCCGGGAGGGTCACCCGGTTCCAGCGGCCGTCCGGGAACCCGGGCAGCGACCAGCCCGCGCGCTCGCCGTACAGCCCACCGGTGTTGAGCGGGCCGCGGACCGGGTCGAGGCCGGTCTCGCCGCCGCGGACGCCCTGCAGCCGCCAGGTCACCGACGTCAGCGGCGCCCCGGTGAGCCGGGCGGAGGTGAGCCCACGGGCGGCCTTGTTGCCGTTGCTGGCGTTGTAGTCCTCCTCGTGGCCCATGTTCACGGTCAGCACGGAGATCTCGTTCTCCCCCTCCTTCAGGGTGCCCGGCGGGAAGTCGAAGGTGTGCTGGAGGTCCTTCGAGCTGCCGAGGAAAACCCCGTTGAGCCACACCGAAAACGCACCGGCCGGACCACCGCTCTGGCTCGCCAGCGTGATCCCGGTCTGCCGTCCGTCGCCGGTGAACCGGCCGCGGTACCACGTGTTTCCGGTGTGGAAGCCGTAGTCGTCGGCGAAGAGGACCGGTTTAGTGGCGACCGTGGTCGAGCTGTTGCTGGTCTCCTTGTCGGCCACCTGCCACGCCGAGTCGTCGAACCCCGGCTGGCTCTCCGGTGACTCCTGCTGGTGTTTCCAGTTCGTCAGCGCGGGCAGCGTCACCGGCTTCGCGGTCGGCACCGCGCCGGTCAGGCTGCCGCTGGACGTCGGCCGCGCCAGGACCGGAAGCCCGTTCCACAGCACGGTTTTCGCCGGGCTGAAGACCTCGAAGGCGCCGTCGGTGCCGGTGTCACCGGTGAGCGCGAGGACGCCGTGCTGGTCGGCCGCAGTCCGCACGAGGTGGGTGCCGCGCACGAGCACCGGGCCAGCCGCGGTGTCCTGGCGCCAGAAGGTCGCCGCCGTCGCCTTGTTCGCGAGCAGCAGGAGCAGCGGCCGCGCGCCGGGTGCGGTGACGAGCACGCGCGTCAGGCCGTTGTGCGTGTAGTTGAGCCGCAGGTCTCCGCGCGTGGAGTCCCAAGTGGACACCGCGTTCCCGTCGAGCACCCGCACGGACGGCTGCTGCGCGAACCGCAGGACGGTCTCCCCCGGGCCGCCCTGGTCCCCGTAGAGGACCGCGACGTCCCGGCCGCCGATGGTCGCCGAGGTCATGATTTCCGACGTCGAGTACTGCATCCGGGTCTGCCCGAGGTCGTAGCCCGCGACGAGGATCTTCGACTGGCGGCCGTTGAGCGTGATGCCGGTGCCGGGCTGCTGCGGCACGACCGGGTAGTAGTCCGCGCTGCCGGACAGCAGGTCGACGGCGTCCACCACGACGAACTGCCCGTTCGCGGCGGGGTTTTTCCGCCCGCTGACGACGATCTTCAGGGTGTGCTGTCCCGCCGCCAGGTCACGGACCTCGTAGCCGGTCACCTGGTTCTGCTTGCTCGCCGCGTAGAGGTCGACGGAGCCGACCTTCGCGCCGTCGAGGTAGACGTCGGCAATGCCGTGGTTGGTCTCCTTCGACGTCACCCAGCGGATTCCGGTGCCGGTGAAGGGGATGCTCACACTGTCGCCGGTGGTGTCGGAGAACGATTCCGTGTGCTGGTAGTCGCCGCCGGTGTAGTTGACCTCGGGGCCGACGTGGCTCCACGTGCCGGTGTAGGCCAACTCGGCGGCCCCGTCGTCGTACGTGTAGCCCGAGTGCGCGGTGAGGTCGAGCGCGATGCTGGTGGTGTTCGTGGCGGTGGACGTCGAGTCGGTGTGCCGCAGCGTGTGAAACTGCGTGCGCGTGTCGGGGTTGATCCGCGCGGTGTCGGTCAGTGCGGGGTCGGTCAGCGGCGCGGAGGCGAGTCCGTCGGTCTTCGTCAGCGGGGCGACCGACTGCGTGAAGTAGCCGATCAGCTTGTCCTCGTTGTACTTCGGGTCGAACTGGCGGCCCTCCGTGATCGCCGCGCCATAGTCGTAGGAGGTGTAGTTCTGCGGGATCGCGCTCCAGCCCCAGGACGTGCCGCCGTAGAGCATGTAGAAGCTCTGGCCGGTCGCGCCGACCGCGATGTTCTGCTTGTAGAACACGTTCGCGAACTGGTCGTTGATGAGCTGGGCGCACTTTTCGTAGCCAGGGCCGCCCCACGGGTCGAAGGCGCCGCCCTGGAACTCCGCGGTGATCAGCGGTTTGCCGGGAGCGTGGGCGTAGCTGATGTCCGGCACGCCGGCCCAGTGCGTGGGGTTCGAGCAGTCGAAGCCCTGCGGGTAGGAGTCGGGGGCGTCCACGTCGAGCGCGCCCTCACCGGCGTTGAAGGTACCGTTGTTGTTGCCCACCAACGGAACCGTGATGCCGTCGGCGCGGGCCTTGTCCTCCAGGTGCTTCATGTAGGCACGGCCGTCGGCGCCACCGTTGTAGTACTCGTTCTCGACCTGGTAGGCCAGCACGGTGCCGGTGCCGTTGGTCAGCTGGTGACGCGCGATGATCCGGTCGATCTGCGTCTGCCACTCGTCGGAGTAACGCAGGTACACCGGATCGGCGCTGCGGGTGTGACCGGGTGTGGTGGACAGCCACGTCGGGAAGCCGCCGCCGTCGACCTCGGCGTTGATGTACGGGCCCGGGCGCGCGATGACGTAGAGCCCGGCCTGCTGCGCCATGTCGAGGAGCCGGTCGAGGTCGCGGACGCCGGTGAAGTCGTAGACGCCCTGGCGTGGCGAGTGGTAGCCCCAGTCGAAGTACAGGGAGGTCGCGTTGAACCCGGCCGCCTTCATCTTCTGGAAGATGTCGAGCCACAGGTCCGGGCTGGGCAGCCGGTAGGCGTGGAACTCGCCCGACCACAGGTACGTGCGCTGCCCGTCGACGAGGAAGGAGTAGCCGTCGTAGGTGACGCTGTGGGTAGGTTTCGGCGCCGCCGCGGCGGGTCCGGCGGGGACGGCCAGCCCGGCGATTCCGAGGAGCGCGGCGGCGAGTGCGCCGAGAGCACGGCGGGCGGAGCGCATGGCGACCTCCTGGGCGACACCGAACCAGAACCAACACAATCCTTCGGCGACTCCACAGAAGCAGTCAAGATACGACAGTGGGAAGGCGGGAAACCTGTCCGGAACAGGACAGGGCGGGGGTGGGAGGCGGCGGGTTTGGGGAGGCGGGGGGTGGGGCGGATGGCGGGCTGGTTCGGGGGCGGGGGTTGGTTGGCTGGTTCGGCGGGGGTTTCGGGTGGTTCGGCGGGCGGCAGACGGCGGGCCGGTTCGGTAGCAGACGGCAGGCCGGTTCGGGGCGGCGGTTAGCTGGCTGGTTCGGCGGGGGTTTCGGGTGGTTCGGCGGGCGGCAGGCGGCGGTTCGGTTCGGTGGCAGACGGCGGGCCGATTCGGGGCGGCGGTCAGCTGGCTGGTTCGGTGGGCGTTTCGGGTGGTCCGGCGGGCGGCAGATGGCGAGCTGGTTCGGTGGGGGCACCGCGGGAGCTCGGGTGGCCCGTCAGGGCCGCTGCGGGGTTCCGGTCTCCGGGAGGGTGCGGGCGGGCGCTGCGGGGTTGCCTGCGCACGACACACCGCGGGGTTGGGCGCGATGCGGGGGTAGCGGGGTTGGGCGGCGCACCGGCGGTGGCCGGAATGCCCCGGCAGTACCGGGAAAAGCCGCCCCTCCGGCGAGCGGTACGTGCCGTCGAGCAGGGCGAGGATGTCGGCGACCTGCTCCCCGTAGTCCGGCGTCTCCGCTCCCGGTCGCTGCGGCAGGCCGAACGTCAGCGCGAGCCTGGGCGAGCGGGTCAGCCACCTTCGCGCTCGTGGTGGCCGCGATCCCGGATCCTGGAGCAGCACCTGGTCACGATCGACCCCGGCGCGCCCGAAGTCGCCCGCGCGATCGGCGCGAGCTCGCTGCGGATCATCGTGCCCCTGCTGGTACCGGAGGCGCTCGGCCCGCTGATCCTGTGTTCGTCGCGGTGGTCGACCTACCTGCCGGCCCGTTCGGGTAATCCACTACCCACGAACAGGCAAAAAACCGCCTGCGGTGCAACAGAAAGAGGCACGTTCGACGTCGTTTTCCCCACTGTGCAAACAATTCTGCGCGTGAGTCCCCGTCATTCCCGAGCCACGACTCCGGCCCGGTGCCGGGGCACCTATGTTGTGGCCACCACGACACGGCGGGGGTGGGGACAACCCGGCCGTGAAGAGGGGACTCCCGTCGCGAGCACGACGAGTACCAGCTTGAAACCATGGGAGAAACACGATGTTCCGCACCACGAAGATCACTTCCCTGATCGCACTGGGGGTTACCGTTGCCGGCCTTTCGCTCACGGCCTGCGACGAGGAGGGCAGCGAGGACCAGCCGGCACCCGCCGTCCCGACCACCACGGCGGCGGCGGCCGCGGGCGACAGCGCGCCCGCTGGCATCAACGGCACCACGAAGATCACCGTCGAGGGCAAGTCGGTGAACGTCTCGTGCTCCGGCGTTTCCGCGCAGGGCAAGCCGGTGGTCGTCCTGCTGGCCGGGCTCGGCGACGGGCTCGACAAGTTCGGCGACTTCCAGCGGCGGCTGAGCGGCGGCCACCGCGTCTGCTCCTACGACCGCCTCGGCGAGGGCACCAGCGACCAGCCCGCCGGTCCCCAGACCTTCGAGGACAGCGGCAAGATCCTGAGCGGGGTGCTGGACCAGGTGGCCGGGAAGAGCCCGGTCGTGCTGGCGGGGCACTCGCTCGGCGGGCTCGTCGCGGCCCGGTACGCGCCCGGCCACCAGGACAGGGTCAAGGGCGTGGTCCTCATGGACGCCACCCCGCCGACCTGGAGCGCCGACGTCGCCAGGATCATCCCGGAGTCCGCGCCCAGCCCCGCGAGCGACATCCGGGGGCAGTTCCTGGCCGCGGTGCGCGGCGAAACGCCGGAACAGCTCGCGACCCCGGACGCCGAGGTCCGCCCCGCCGGGAACGTGCCGGTGGAGGTGATCCGGCACGGACAGCCCTACTTCGAGCAGGGGGTGCCCGGGTACGGCACGCCGCTGGAGCAGGCGTGGACCGAGGGGCAGCGCCAATGGCTCGCGTTGTCCAGCCGCGGCAACCTGACCGTGGCGGACAAGAGCGGCCACTACATCTACGCCGAACAGCCGGACATCGCGGTGCAGGCCATCGACCGCGTCACGTCGCAGGCCGCGGGCTGAACCGTGCTGGGGGGAGGACTTCGCGGAGGTCCTCCCCCAGCGTGGTCACCCGAAGCGGCAAGTCACGTTTCACCGAGCACGTCCGAACTCGGTCCGGCGCCAGGTAGCGCGCGGTCGCCGCCCGCGCTGTTGCCGTGGACACCGGTCGCCATGAGCGGGGGAAGCAGGTCCGTTACCCGCGATCGAATTCCCCTGGCACGTCGCCAAGAGATCCGTTGAATCACCCGGATGGACGTTAACAACCGGATCGGCGGCAGCGAACCAACGGCAACGGCGAACCGGAGGAGTCATGGCAGGCACGATCGACATCATGATCCGCTACAAAGGACTGATCTGTTTCGGCGAGACCGACGAATGGTCGGGATCGGACGAGATCTACCTCGTGACGAGCGTGGCCACCATTGCGAACGGCGCCCCCGTCGTCCGCACGGAAAGCCATCCGAACGGGGCTCCGTACTACGACAACGTGAACCAGGGCGCCTCGTACGGCGGGCCCATCGCACCCTGCTGGGTGGGAAAGGCGCAGGACCTCTCGTTCACCGCGACCCTCTTCGAACACGACGAAGGAGATCCCAACGCGGTGCGGGACAAGGTGAACATCGCGGTGGCCGGGATAGCGGGGGCGATCATCGCCGCGGCACCCGTGACCGCCGCCTTCGCGTGGGCCGTTCCGCTCGCCGCCGATCTCGTCAACGAGCTGCTCGGCACCGGTGACGACAACCTGGGTTCGGTCGCGCTCGGTTTCACCGAGACCGACGTGGCGCTCAAGGTCTTCACCCCTGGCGCCGAAGAACGCGGTATCGTGCACGATTTCTTCACCCTGCACCAGGGGCAGACCTCGACGTACAAAGCCTATTTCGACGTGGTCATCGCGTGAATTCCCGGCGCGGTACCACCGGCCGGGTCCCTTTTTGAAAGGCGCTGGCGTTCGTCGGCGGGAAAGTCGGCGGACCGGCTCAGCTCGGCCCACTGCTCGGCTTCGGCCGAGCGTTCCCGTGCCGACTCCAACGCCGACTCGACGGCCGCGCCGCCCAGGATCAGCCGGCGCGGCGGGTTCTGCGCACCGACCGCTTGGAGCACGGCCTTCGCGCCGCGGACCGGGTCGCCCGGCTGCTTGCCGTCCTGCTCCTCGCGGTACCGGTGGATCGCGCCGACCGTCTCCTCGTAGTCCGGGCCGACCGGGTGCCTCGTCATCGACGATCCCTGCCAGTCGGTGCGGAACGCACCCGGCTCGACGATGATCACCCGCACCCCGAACGGCGCCACCTCGCTCGCGAGCACCTCCGAGAACCCCTCGACCGCGAACTTCGCCGTCTGGTAGGCGCCCATCCCCGGCGTGCCGCCCACGCGCCCGCCGATCGACGAGAACTGCACGAACGTGCCGGACCGCTGCTCGCGGAACACCGGCAGCGCGGCACGCGTGACGTGCACGACCCCGAACAGGTTCGTCTCGATCTGGGTGCGGAAGTCGTCCTCCGCCATTTCCTCGATCGCCGCGCTGTTCGCGTACCCCGCGTTGTTGACCACCACGTCCAGCCCGCCGAAAGCGCTGACCGCCTCCTTGACGGCCCCCCGTGCCGCACCGGCGTCGGTCACGTCGAGCGCGACCGCCCGGATCCGCTCGCCGTACCTGGCCACGAGATCGGCCAGCTGCTCGGGCCGCCGCGCCGTGGCGACGACGGAATCACCCGCCTCCAGGACGGCCTCGGTCAGGCTGCGCCCGAAGCCCCGCGAGGCTCCGGTGATCAACCAGGTCCTGCTCATCGTTGTCTCCTCTACGCTTTCAACCGCCTCATCACTGTAGCACTTTCTCGGCGGAGCGGGGCGGTTGGCGAGCAGCCCCCCAGGGGATAACCTCCGCCCGGTGAACAGAAAATCAGCAGTGGCGGCGGTCGCCGCCGGCCTGTGCCTCGCCACCCTCCCCGCCACCGCGAACGCGACGCCCGGCCGCGGCGTCTCGGCGGTCACGATCTTCGACCACGTCGTGGGCGGCACCGAGTACGTGCTCAGGGAGATCACGCTCGCGCCGGGCGGCAGCACCGGCTGGCACTACCACCCCGGGGAGGTGACCGGTTTCGTCAAGCAGGGCGTACTGAGCCACAACGACGCGAGCTGCGCGAGCGACGGCACCTACCACCCCGGCCAGCTGATCTCCGAGGACAGCGGGTCCGGCTATATCCACATCGGACGGAACCTGGGCACCACGCCCGTCGTGCTCGACGTGTTCTACCGGAACCCGGCGGGGCAGCCGCTGGCCGTCGACGCGCCCAACCCCGGCTGTTCCTTCGACTGACGTCGATGAGTTCCGGCGGCGGCGCCGGTCTACCCGGGTAGCGGTTCCCACTACCGACGAGGACGGGCACGATGAACGATGCGCGGGCAAGCAGCGGTACCCAGCGGTTCCGGTTCGGGGTCGTCGCCCCGATCACGACGGACCTGCCGACATGGCGGGAGCGGGTGCGCCGGATCGCCGACCGCGGCTACTCCACGCTGCTGATGCCCGACGTCCCGCGGTGGCAGCCCGCACCCGGCCCCACGCTGGCCGCCGCTGCCGGACTCGCCGACCTGCGTGTCGGTACCTGGGTCTACGCCTCCCCGCTGCGCCCGCCCTGGCACACCGCGTGGGAGGCGCACTCGCTGTCGGTGCTCACCGAGGGGCGTTTCGAGCTGGGCATCGGCACCGGCAGGCCCGGCATCGAGGACGAACTCCGCGAGCTGGGCCTGCCCGTTCCGCGACCGGCCGAGCGGCTGGCCCAGGTGCGGGAAACCGTTGCGGCGCTTCGGGATCTCGACGGACCCGAGGTGCACACCCCGGTGACGATGGCGGTGCGCGGGCCGAGAGCCCAGGCGCTGGCGGCAGAGGTCGCGGACACCGTCACCTTCGCGCTGACTCCGGGGGACGATCGGGCAGAGACGACCCGGCTGGTCCGCGACTTCCACCCCGTGCGGGACGTCGAACTCTCGCAGCACGTGGCCGTGATCGGCGACCGAGTCGCGCCGTTCATGGCGCCTCCCGACACCGATCCCGCCGAACTCCGGGCGATGGACTCGCTGGCGATCCTGCCGGACGACCCCGCCGCGGCCGCCGAGGAGATCCAGCGGCGGCGCGAGGAAATCGGCTTCACGTACTTCGTCTTCGGCGCCGATTTCGCGGAAAAGCTGGCTCCGGTCGTCGCCCGGCTGGCCGGGAAGTAGCCGCTCAGTCCAGTGACGCGGTCGCCGCACGCAGGTCCCGCAGGGCGGCCAGCGCGTAGGGCGCGAGCCCTTCCCCGTCCTCGCGATCGGTTTCGGACCACTGCGTGAAACCCCGCTTGAACGCGAGCACGCCCAGCTCCGCCGCGAGGTGCGCGGTCAGTTCGGGCACACCGCGCGCGACGAGGGCGTCGGTCATGGCGGCCGCGAGGCCGACGGTCTTGAGGGCGTCCCGCTCCTGGAGCTCGGTACTGGCCGCCACCGCCGCCTTGAGGCGCGGCCCGAGTTCGCGGTTCGCCTGCCCCATGGCGCCGGACGCGCGTTCGAGGCCCGCCGCGACCGCCTCGATCGGGCTCGCGTCTCCGGGCGCCTCCGCGATCCCCTCGGCGAACAGGCGGCTCAGCGTTTCCTGGCCGGCGACCAGCAGCTCGCGTTTGTCGGAGAAGTGCCGGAAGAAGGTGCTCTTCGTGACGCCCGCACGTTCGGCGATCTGCGCGACCGTGGTGGCGTCGTAGCCCTGTTCCGTGAACAGGTCGACGGCCGCCACGACGAGCCGGTAAGGCGTGTCGGGTTGCCAGCGGGCCATGAACCCATCCTAGCGATGGGACAAGAGTCCCGTCACCGTGTACAGTGACGGGACAAAGGTCGCATCACTTTTTTCGGAGAGTTCTCATGCATGTTTTCGTCACCGGGGGCACCGGCACCATCGGCTCCGCCGTCGTCGCCGAGCTGCTCGCCGCGGGCCACACCGTGCTCGCGCTGGCCCGCTCGGACAAGTCCGCGCAGGCCCTCACCGACGCCGGCGCCCAGGTGCTGCGCGGTCAGCTCGCGGACCTCGACGTTCTGCGGGCGGGCGCCGCGCAGGCGGACGGCGTGATCAGCCTGGCGTTCGGCAGTGACTACGGCACCGACGAGGCCCTCGCACGCTCTATCGCCGAGGAGAGCGCCGCGATGGCCACGCTCGGCGAGGCGCTCGTGGGCAGCGATCGCCCGATCGTCACCGTCTCGGGCACGCCGTGGGTGCCGGGCCGCGCCTCCACCGAGGCCGATCCCCTGCCGCTCGAAGGGCCGGTGGCCGGCCGTGCCCGTTCGGTCAACGCGTTGCTGGACCTGGCTTCCCGCGGCGTGCGCGCGACGGCGGTCCGCATGCCGCGCACGGTGCACAACGAGGGCAAGGGCGGGTTCGCCGGACTGCTGACCGAGCAGGCCCGGCGCACGGGCGTGGCGGGTTATCCCGGCGACGGCACGCAGCGCTGGCCCGCCGTGCACGCGCTCGACGCGGCGGTCCTGTTCCGCCTGGCACTGGAATCGGCACCGGCGGGCACGGCGTGGCACGCCGTGGCCGACGAGGGTGACGCGGTCCGCGACATCGCGACCGTCATCGGCCGCCGGCTCGGCCTGCCGGTGGAGCCGGTGCCGCAGGAGAACTTCGGCCCGTTCGGCCCGATCTTCGCCATGGACCAGCCGGCGTCCAGTGCCCACACGCGCGAGGCGCTCGGGTGGGAGCCCCAGCATCCCAGCCTCCTCGACGACCTGGGGAACATCCAGCCGTGAGCCACCTGACGAGCGCCGCCCTCGCGGCATGCCCCGGCGGGGCTGGTATGCCTTCCTTACGCACCTGCACGGCGTGAGAGAGGAAAACCGTTGAGCACCTACGTTCTCGTCCACGGCGCATGGCACAGCGGGCAGTGCTGGGACCGGGTGGTTCCCCTGCTCGCCGAAGCGGGCCACGAGGTCCACGCGCCGACGCTGACGGGGCACGGCGACACCGTTGATCTGCTGGGCCCTGACGTGGGGCTCGGCACGTACGTCGACGACGTCGTCCGGTTGTTGCTGGGCCACGACCTCACCGACGTCGTGCTGGTCGGCCACAGCTTCGCGGGGATGATCATCTCAGCGGTCGCGAACGAGGTGCCCGGGCGGATCGGCCACCTGGTGTACCTCGACGCGATGGACCCGGTCGACGGGCAGACCGCCGTCGATGTCGCGCCGCCGGCGCAGGGCATGCTGGACGCCGCCGCGGCCTCGGGCACGCCGTGGCGCCTCCCGCCGATGTCACCGGCGTTCCTCGGCGTCACCCGGCCGGAAGACGTGGCCTGGCTCGAAACGATGCTGACGGACGAGTCGGCGCGCGCGTTCCAGGAGCCGGTCAAGCTCGGCAACCCCGCGCTGGGAGCGATCCCGGCGACGTATCTCCGCTGCGTCGCCGATCGCCCCGCGCGGCCCCCGGCGTCCACGGTCCGGCCGAACGGCCTCCCGGTGCGGGTGCGGGAACTCGAAAGCGGGCACGACAGCATGATCACCGCACCGCGTGAGCTGGCGGAGGTGTTGCTGGAGGTCGTTTAGCGACAGGGGGCGGGTTGTCTTTGTGCGCCAAGGAGTTCGTCCAGCAGGGCGCGCATCTCGGCTGGGGCGGACCGCGACCGCGTCGGGCCCGGTCCGCAAGCCAGGAAACGTCCGGCCGGCAACCCGGCCCACATCGCCGCGCCGATCCACACCGGCCGGAAGCGATCCAAAATAGACAGTCTGCTGACGATCGTCACGCGGCCACCGCGGGGGTGAGGACGGCGGAGAGCCGGGCCAGGGTTGCGGGCCGCACGCGGTGGTAGACCCACGTGCCGCGCCGTTCGCCGGCGATCAACCCGGACTCGCGCAGCACCTTGAGGTGGTGCGAGATCGTCGGCCCGGTCAGGTCGAAGGCGTCGGTCAGGTCGCAGACGCACACCTCGCCGCCGTCGTGCGAGGCGATCAGCGACAGCAGCCGCAACCGCACCGGGTCAGCGACCGCCTTGAAGGCCTTCGCCAGGTCCGCGGCCTGCGCCTCGGACAGCGGTTCCCGCATCAGCGGCGAGCAGCACCCGGCGTCGACGATCGGCAACTGTTTAGACACAGCTCTATTTAAACGTGCTTCTATCTTGACGTCCATCGATACAGAGGAGCAGAGTGCTGGTCATCCATCGACGGGAGGAGCGGCATGAGTGACCAGGAGCTGCGGGAACAGGTGCGCGAGCGTTACGCGGAGGCCGCGGTGCGGGCGAGCTCGGGAGCGTGCGGCTGCTCCCCCGGCTCCCAGGACCTGACCGGCGGCCTGTACGACGAGGCGGAGCGGTCGTCCCTGCCGCCGGAGGCGGTGTCGGCGAGCCTCGGCTGCGGCAACCCGCTGGCCGTGGCCGGGCTACGCGAAGGCGAAACCGTGCTCGACCTCGGGTCCGGCGGCGGTATCGATGTGCTGCTGTCCGCGAGGCGGGTCGGCCCGGCGGGCAAGGTGTACGGGCTGGACATGACCGAGGAGATGCTCGCCCTCGCACTGGCCAACGCCGAGAGGGCCGGAGCGACGAACGTCGATTTCCTCAAGGGCGACATCGAGGCGATCCCGCTCCCGGCGAACCGGGTCGACGTGATCATCTCCAACTGCGTGCTCAACCTGTCGGTCGACAAACCGGCGGTGTTCGCGGAGATGTTCCGCGTGCTCAAGCCCGGCGGCCGGATCGGCATCAGCGACGTCGTCGCCGAGGACCACCTGACGGCGGCCGAACGGGCGGAACGCGGGAACCACGTCGGCTGCATCGCGGGCGCGCTGTCGTTCGCCGAGTACCGCGCGGGCCTGACCGACGCGGGGTTCACCGGCATCGAAATCACGCCGACCCACGAAGCCGCGGAGAACATGCACTCGGCCATCGTCAAGGCGGTCAAACCGCGGGACGCGGCCGTGCGGCGGGAACTCCCGGTGGTGGCGAACTCCGGGTGCTGCGGCTGATCACCGGCGCTGATCCGCCGCCCTGGTGCCACTGACGTAGCGCACCCCGCCCATGCCGAGGTCGTCCTCGTCGAGGGGCAAACCGTGGGCGGCGAACAGCTCCCGGACGCCGGCCCCGGTCAGCACCCAGCCGCGGGCGGCCAGGCAGGGGGCTGCTTCGCCGCGCCGGCCGAGGTACCGCTGGCTCGCGTGGTCGAAGTCGAACCCGTGCGTACGCCAGCGTTCGGACACGCGGTCCAGCCCTTCCTTCACCGCGTTCTCGTCGCCCGGCCTGCTTTCGGTGGCCACCCGGCTTCCCGGGACGCTCAGTTCCGTGACGGTGTCCAGCAGGCGGTCCTGCGCCTCGGGCGGCAGGTAACCCAGGAGGCCTTCGGCGCTCCACGCGGTCGGCACGGCGGGGTCGAACCCGGCGGCGCGCAGCGCGGCGGGCCAGTCGTCGCGCAGATCCGCGGCCACGGCTTCGCGATCCGCGGTGGGTTCGGCGCCCAACCCGGCCAAGGTGCGCGTCTTGAACTCGACGACCCGCGGTTGGTCGACTTCGTACACCACGGTGCCCGCCGGCCACGGCAGCCGGTACGCGCGCGAATCCAACCCTGATGCCAGGATCACCACCTGCCTGATGCCCGCCCGCGTCGCGTCGAGGAAGAACTCGTCGTAGAACCTGGTCCGCACCTTCGCGCCGTCGATCGCGGCCTGCCCGACCAGATCGCCAGGGGGCTGTGCGCCGGTCGCCAGGCGGGTGAGGAGCTCGACGCCGACCGCCTCGACGAGCGGTTCGGCGAACGGGTCGTCGATGAGCGCGTCGTCCGCGCGACTGGCGATGGCCCGGGTCATCGCGGCCATGGTCGCGGTCGCGCCGACACTGGAAGCCAGGTCCCAGGAATCCCCGTCACACCGGGTCGACATCGTGTACTCCCTCCGGAATCGCGATCAGCGCACCGTAACGAACACCCCCGTGTGGCTGGCTAAAGTGAGAGCGGTGACCGATCGATTGCCTCACGGCCCGCGTTCCGACGCGCGGGACAACCGCGGCCTCATCGTCGACGCGGCCAGGGCGACGTTCCTCGCCGTGGGGCTGGACGTGCCGATCAGGGAAGTCGCCCGGCGCGCCCAGGTCGCGCCCGCCACCGTCTACCGCCACTTCCCCACGAAGGAGGTGTTGGCCGCCAAGGTGTTCACCGAGCAGACGCGCGTGTGGCGCTCCATTGTGGACGCGGGGCTCGCGGATCCCGATCCCTGGCGGGGCTTCTGCCGCACGATCGAGAGGCTCTGCGCACGGCAGGCACTCGACCGCGAATTCACCACAGCGTTCAAGTCCACGTACCCGCGGGCGGTGGACTTCGCCGCGATGCGGGCCCGCTCGCTGACCTCAGCGGCCGGGTTGATCCGCCGGGCCAAGGACACCGGCCGCCTGCGCCCCGACGTCGTGGTGGACGACGTGGTCCTTGTGCTCACGGCCGTCAACGGCTTGCACGCGAGCACGGTCGCCGGACGAGTGGCGGCCGCTCGGCGCTTCGCCGCACTCGTGATCCCCGGGTTCTCGACTTGACCGCTCTCGCGTCACGCGGCCCCGCCACCCTTTGGGGCGGCCTCGCCGCCGCGACGCTCCTGTCCGCCGCCGCCGTGGCGGCCGAGAAGGATCAGCTGAGCGAGCGGGTCCGGTGACGGTCAGGACGATCGCATCCGGCGTTCCGCCGCCCGTGCCATGTCCTCGCCGAGGAGCCGGAAAAACCGGCTGGTGCGGCGTAATCGGGCACCGGCCGGGGAATCCTCGCCGAGGATCTCGGCGCCGCGTTGCGACGCGTCCGCCCACAACCCGATGGAACGGGTGCTGGCCGCCCACGCGCGGTACCACACGTCGTCATCGATGACGTAGCGTTCGCGCCGGTGCTGCCCGTCCCGCTCGCGCCGGACCAGCTCGCGTTTTTCCAGGTAGCCGACGGCCTTGGAAACCGAGGCCGGGCTGACGCGCAGCCGCCGCACGAGTTCGGCCGCGGTGAAACTGCCCGTGTCCGCCGTGTACAGGCAGGCCAGCACCCTGGCCGCCATCGGGGGCAGGCCGGTCGCGACCATCATCTCGGTGAACTCGTCCTCGAAGTCGCGGACCGCCCCGGCGTGCGCACCGCTCGGCGGGGACGCGGAGGGCCGCCGTTGCGCCCGCCGTGTGGTGGCCTGGTGCGCCCCCTCCGCCTGGTAGTTCCCGGGGCCGCCGTTGCGCGCGACCTCGCGGCTGATCGTGGACGTCGGCCGCCCCAGCCGCCGGGCGATCTCGGCGTACCCGAGCCCTTCGCCCAGCCATCGCGCGATGCGCTCCCGGTCCTCGCGGGTCAGTCGGCCGCCGGGCATCAGTCCTCCTGCCGGATCGTTGCAACAACCCTGGAGTAGCAGGATAGCAGCTCATTGCAACGAAACCTTTCATACGGCCAAATACTGGCAAACCAAGTTGACGAATGAAGAAACGCAACGATAGGTTTCGCGCATCGTGAACGAACCGGAGGGACGTGACGATGGCCGACACCACCACGATGCCCACCGGCCGGTCGTCGGCGCGGCCCTTCGACCCGCCGGCGGAGCTGTCGAAGCTCCGCGAGAAGCGTCCGCTGAGCCGGCTTGAGTACCCGGACGGGCACCTGGGCTGGCTCGCCACGAGCCATGCCCTGGTCCGGGAAGTGCTGGCAGACCGGCGTTTCAGCGTGCGGGCGGAGTTGCGGCACCTGCCCGTCGGCGCTCCCGCGCAGCAGCCGCGACCGGCCCCACCGGGGACGTTCAGCGCGGCGGACCCGCCGGAGCACACCCGGTACCGGCGCCTGCTCACCGGGCAGTTCACGGTGCGCCGCATGCGCCAGCTCGCCGACCACATCAAGGCGATCACCGACGAGTACCTGGACGCCATGGAGCGGCACGGCTCGCCGGCCGACCTGGTGGAGGTGCTGGCGAAACCGGTCCCGGCGCAGGTGATCTGCGAGCTGCTCGGGGTTCCCTTCGCCGAGCGGGACCAGTTCCAGGACCACGCTTACGCCTTGTTCCGGCTGGACTCCGGCCCCGAAGAGCTCGGGGCCGCCTACACGGCGGTGCACGAGTTCGTGCGAGGGCTGGTGACGGCCAAACGGTCGGCGCCCGGCGACGACCTCCTCAGCGGATTGACCGCGAGCGACCTGACCGACGAGGAACTGGTCAACATCGGGTTCACCCTCCTCGGGGCCGGGCTCGACACCACCGCCAACATGCTCGCCCTGGGCACCTTCGCCCTGCTGGCACACCCGGACCAGCTGGCCGCGCTCCGCGCCGGTGAGTCCACAGTGGACCAGGCGATCGAGGAACTGCTGCGGTACCTGAGCATCGTGCCGTTCACGGTGCGGGTGGCGCTCGAAGACGTCGAACTCGGCGGCGCGCTGATCAAGGCCGGGGAAACGGTCACGGTCTCGCTCGCCGCGGCCGACCGCGACCCCGGCAAGTTTCCCCACCCCGACGCGCTCGACCTCGGCCGTCCCACCGCCGGACACGTGGCGTTCGGTCACGGGATCCACCAGTGCCTCGGCCAGCAGCTGGCCCGCGTCGAGCTGCAGGTCGTGCTTCCCGCTCTGGTGAACCGTTTTCCCTCGCTGCGGCTCGCGGTGCCGTCCGAGGACGTGCCACTGCGCACCGACATGCTCATCTACGGCGTGCACCACCTGCCCGTCGCCTGGGACCGCTGAAGCGGGTGGTTCAGACCACGACGCGGTCGAGCTCCCGGATGCCACGCGCTTCGAGTGCCTCGGGGGACGCGGCGCTCGTGACGACCCCGGTGGCCACGCCCTGCTCGCGAAGCTCGTGCCAGCGCTCGAAAATCGCGCCCCCCGGGCCCAGCGCGGCACGGGACAGCGGCAGGTCCTGTTCGTCGACCTCGACCACGACACCGACCGTGCGGGCTTCCGGACGGGTGCCGCGCCTGGCCTCGGCGACGAGTTCCGCGAACCGGCGGCCGAGCGGCTTCACCCGGTTTTCGGTGTCGAGGAGACCGAGCGAGTATTCGAGGTCCTTGTAGTCGGCCAGCGACCGTGAGACGTCGTGCGAGCACCACCACGTGATCGCGAAGAGATCGGGCGTCGTCAGCGCCGCTTCGATCGTGCGCGTGCAGAACTCGGGCATCTCCGCCTCGGTGAGGTTCAACGACGGCGCGCCGACCTCCTGCAGCCACACCTGCCTCGCGGGATCGGCCGCGAACGCCTTCGACAGCTCGATCATCCACTCCGCGTGCCGGACGGACTGCGGCGAAAGCGCGCCGTAACGGGCCGCCGTGCCGTTGAAGATCCACGAGTGCACGGTCGTCAGGTCACCGAGGCGGCTGGCGTGCACCGGCACGAACGGGTGCTCGTCGCGGTACCACAGGTGGTCGTTCTCGCTGTGGGTCACGACGTGACGGGGGTCGCGGTCGCGGGGCGCGCCGAGCAGGGTCCGCAGCCAGTGGCCCACCTGCTCGGTGGACGCGGGCATCGCCGCCGGGTTGGGGTGCTGGAACTGGTTGAGCTCGTTGCCCAGTGTCAGGCCGAGGAAGTTGGGCCGGTCCCGCACCGCGTCGTAGACGGCGGCGACGAGCGCGGCCTGCGCCTCGACGGCGGAGGGGTCGGTGAACATGTTGCCGTCGTGCCAGTTCACCAGCCAGGCGGGCACGAAGTCGAACCCGGACAGGTGCCCCTGGATGACGTCGATCGCGATGTCCAGCTCGAACTCGGCGGCGAGGTCGGCCACCAGCGCGATGTCGTCGAGCGCCCGCCGCCGGATGAGCGTGCGGTTCGGTTGCAGCACCGGCCACAGCGGGAAGACGCGGACGTGGTCGGCGCCGAGGCCGGCGATCGCGGCGAAGTCCGCGCGCACGGCGTCGGGATCGATCGCCATCCACTGGAACATCCAGTCGCGGGACGGGGTGTAGTTGACGCCGAACCTCGTGCTCAAGAGCTTCCTTCACGGTTGTGCGGAGCGGCAGCCGTGGATTCACGCACGATGAGGCGGCGGCCGGTGACGGTACGGGACGCGGCGTTCTCGCCGCGGACGAGCTGTTCGAGCAGCGTGACGGCGGTGCGGGCGCTTTCCTCGACCGGCGCGTCGAACGCGGTCAGGCGCGGGCGCACGATCGAGGACACCCACGAGTCCTCCCACGCGATCACCGACAGCTGCTCGGGCACGCGCACGCCGATCTCGGGGGCGTGAGCGACGATCTCCGCGGCGATCGTCTCGCTGTCGACGATGATCGCGGTCGCCCCGTCCAGCCTGCCGAGCAGATCGGCCACCGGGTCCTCGGCGTCCGGGCGCCACGCCGCCACCCCGGCCTTGACCCCGCGTTCCCTTGCGGCGCTGCGGAAACGCTTGTCGCGGGCGCGGGTGTGGGCGAGCCCGGGCGCGTCGGTGACCCTCGTGATGCCGCGGTGGCCGAGGCTCGTCAGGTGCTCGACCGCCTCGGCGAACGCGGTGCCGTCGCGCACCGTCACCGCGGCGACGGGACCGGGCACGGGGGCGCCGAGCAGGGCCGCGGGCGCGCCGAGCTGCTCGACCAAAGCAAGCCGCGGGTCGTCGTCACGCACGTCGACGAGCAGGAAGGCGTCGACGCGCTGCTCGCCCCACCACTGCCGGTAGACCTGTTCCTCCTCTTCGGCCCGCACGAGGGTCAGCGACAGCGACCAGCCGATCTCGGCGAGCGGCTCGGTCAGCCCGGCGAGCAGGCGCATGAAGAACGGGTCGCGGCCGAACGTCCCGCGCGAGCGGGCGATGACGAGCCCCAGACTGCGGCCGCCCTGCCCGGAAACCTTGCGGCTGGCGAAGTTCGGCCGCCAGTTCAGCTCGTCGGCGGCCGCGCGGATCCGGGCCGCCGTGGCCTCGGAGACGTTCGGCCGCCCGTTGAAGACGTGGGACACCGCGGACGGCGAGACCCCGGCGCGCCGGGCGACGGCGGCGATGGTCACGCGCTTGGTGGCAGGGTTACTCATGACCCCGCCGAGGTTAGGGAATTGACCGTGCGATGTAAAGCGGTATACCTTGCTCGCCACTTGAGGTGTACCGCTTTACAAGCCGGTTCCCCGGACGCACCGGAGCCCGCCGAGGAGGACCCGTGTCCCACGCCATCAGCAGGCGCACCGCGGTGCGCGCCGCGATCGGGGGCGGCATCGTCTCACCGCTGCTCGCGGCCTGCGGCCCGTTGACGCCCGCCTCGGACCGGCCCGGCGCCCTCTCGGTGCACACCCAGCTGAGCGGCGCGGTCGCCGGTGCCCAGGTGTTCGCCGAGGCCGTCGCCACCTACGAGCGGCGCACCGGGCGGACGGTGGCGCTGCTGAAGAACGGCTCCGACCTGCCCATCGTGTTCGAGACCAGCTCGCTCGCCGGCAAGGAAGCCGATGTCGCCATCGTCAACCTGCAGGGCAGGACGCTCTCGTGGACCGGCCTCGGGGCCACGATCCCGGTGACGCGGCTGCTCGACGACTGGGGCCTGCGGGACAAGATCATCCCTGACGCCGTCGCGGAGTGGACGGACGCGCACGGCAACCTGCGCGCGTTCCCCTTCACCCGCACCAACTGGCCGGTTTCGTTCAACACCAGGCTGCTGGAGCAGGCCGGCGTCGGGATCCCCACGACCTCGGACGAACTCATCGCCGCCGCAGACGCGTTGCGCGCCAAGGGAATCGGCCCGGTCGCCGTCGGCGGTTCGGACTGGAGCGGGCAGAAGCTGTTCCTGCAGATCATCCAGGGCTTCGTCACCGCCGAAGAGGCGAAGCAGATCTTCGCGAGCGGCAAGCTTTCCGAAAGCCCCGGCGGGATGGCCGGGGTGCGGCACTTCGTCGAACTGCGGGACGCCGGCGTCTTCGTCGACAACGTCCAGGGCTACACCTCGGACTCCGAGCTGACGCAGTTCAACACCGGCAAGGCCGCGATCGTGCCCGCGATGTCCTCGGCACTGGCCAAGGTGCCCGCCGAGCGCGCCAGGGAAGTCACCGTCGGCGGCTGGCCGAAGCCGTCCCAGGGCGGCGTGCTGGACCACCCCAGCGTCATCCGCAGCTTCAACGGGCACGGCATCTGGATCAGCGAGAACGGTGCGCGGAAGCTCGACCTCATCAAGCCGTTCGTCCAGTACCTCTACAGCGACGAAGTCACGGACGCGATGATCCTCCGCACCGGGCGGGACATGAGCCGGGTCACCGGCACGGTCAGCACGGACTTCCCGCTGGTCGCGCAGGCGGCCCGGCTCACCACGCGGCAGGTCTCCCCCGTCATGCTGCCCGACCTGAGCATCCCCCAGTCCGCGTTCGAGCCGCTGATCCAGGCCACCGCCGCGGCCTACGGCCCGATCTCCGCCGAACACATCGTCGACGTCTTCGAAAAGGCCTACGCCACGGCCTGAGGAAGGACCCTCCCGTGACCGCTCTGACCGATGTGGCCGTCGGCGCCACGACCGCCCCAGGACCTCCCGGGCCACGCCGCGGCGCCCGCCCGAAGCTGCGAGAGCGCTTTCCCGGGCTCGCCCTGCCCGCGCTCGTCTGGTACGCGGTGTTCATGATCGGGCCGGTGGTGGCCATGATCGTCATCGGTTTCCTGTCCTGGCCCGGCATGCTCGTCACGCCCGGTTTCGCGGGGCTGACGAACTTCTCCCGCGTGTTCGCCGACGAGAACTTCTGGTCCGCCGTCGGCAATTCCGCCATCCAGATCGTCGTCGGCCTGCCCGTCATGATCGTGCTGGCGTTCCTGCTCGCGTTCTACGTCGTGCAGAAACCGCGTGGCCACAGGGTGTTGCGCTACCTGCTGTTCATCCCCGCGCTCATCTCGGCACCGGCGACCGCGATGGTGTTCTACGCGATGCTGAACCCCGACGGCCTCCTCAACGGCGTGCTGCGCTCACTCGGTCTCGACGGCACCGCCTGGCTCGCCGACTCCTCGACCGCGCTCGGCGCGATCATCGCCGTCGAGCTGTGGAGCGGGATCGGCTATTCGGCCGTGCTCATCGCGTCGCGGCTCGACAGCGTGGACGCCGAAATCGTGCAGGCGGCCCGCATCGACGGCGCGGGTGACTGGCGCATCGCGTGGGGCATGTACTGGCCCATCGCCCGCGACTTCATCGGGGTCGTGACGATGCTCCAGTTCCTGTCGATGCTGTTCAACTCGGCGCAGACCGTGCTCCTGCTGACGCAGGGCGGCCCCGGCACGTCGACGACCACGCTGTCCTACCTCGTCTACCGCAAGGCCTTCGTCGAGACCGACCTCGGCTACAGCCAGGCGGTCGGCATCGTCCTGTTCGTGCTCGGCCTGCTGGGCATGGGCGCGATCCGCCGGGTGCTCCGCGCGACCCACTGACCCGAGGAGCCCACCATGGCCAGGACCGCACTCCGCCCGCTGCGCGACCGCGTCGGCTCGATCACCAGCGGCACGCTCGCCTGGATCTACGCCGCGCTGCTGATCGTGCCCTTCTACTACTTCGTCGTGTCGGCGTTCAAGTCCAACGACGAGATCTTCGAATCACCCCTGGCGTTTCCGGGGAGGTGGGACTTCGGCAACTTCGCCACCGCGATCGGCCAGGCGGACCTCGTGCTCGCGGTCGCGAACTCGGTGCTGACGACCGTCGGCGCGCTCGTGCTGACGCTGCTGCTCGCCCTGCCCGCGTCGTTCGCGCTCGCACGCTCGGCAGGCAGGCTCGGCAGGATCGTCGAGAACGTGTTCGCGCTCGGGTTCCTCATCCCGTCCTTCGCCGCGCTGTTCCCCACTTTCCTGCTCGCGGCGGCGCTCGGGCTCTTCCACACCCGCACGTTCGTCGTGTTCCTGTTGCCCGCCACGGCTTTGCCGCTGTCCGTTGTGATACTGACGTCGTTCATGCGCACCATCCCGCGTGAGCTCGAAGAGGCGGCGTCGATGGACGGCGCGTCGACTTTGCAGGTGCTGCGCCAGGTCTACCTGCCCATCTGCGTGCCCGGCATCGCGACCGTGCTGCTGCTGAACTTCCTGTCGTTCTGGAACGCCTACCTCTACCCGCTCATCCTCACCGGGCCGGACACCGCGCAGCGGACGATCCAGGTCGCGCTGCCGACGCTGAAGGTCGACGCGGGCACCGACTACGGCGTCCTCATGGCGGGCACGTTGTTCACGCTGTTGCCGGTGTACCTCGTGTACACGGTCCTGCAGCGCCAGATGCAGCGCGCGCTCGTTTCCGGGGCGCTCAAGGGATGATCGCGTCCTCGCTTTCGCTGCGGAGCCGGATCGGCCAGGTCAACCAGCGGCTCAAGGGCTGGGAGGCGCTGCGCTGGGTGGACGGCGTGCCCCGCGTGACCGACGTCCTCCGGCGCGAGGTGGACCGTTTCGGCGGCATCGGCGCGATCTACGGCGTGCTGCGGGCCGATCCGTGGTCGGGCGTCCACTGGCACAACGGCATCCCGCCGGAGCGCAGCGCCGACGCGTATGCGGCCGTGCAGGACTACGTGACGCGTAACGGCGACGGCGTGCCGGTGCTGTTCGTCGAGGAGGCCCCGCACGGCCTCCAGGCGCTCGGCGGCACGACGCTGCCGGTCAACCTCGCACTCGGCGCGGGTATGGACGCCGGGCTGACCGAGGAACTGGCGGCCGCGGTCGCCGCCGAGGCGTACGCCCGGGGCACGCACGTCGTCCTCGTCTCGGGTCTCGACGTGCTGCGTGATCCGCGCTGGGGCCGTGCGGAGGAGTGCTTCGGCGAAGACCCGGCGCTCGCCGCGATGCTCGTCGCCGCAACGGTTCGCGGTATGCAGGGTGGCTCGACGGGGTCCGGGCCGATCGGTGCGGGGCACGTCGCCGTCGTCGCCAAGCACCTCGCGGCCCAGGGCGCGGGGATCGGCGGCCGCAACGGCTCGGGCGCGCCGATCGGGTCCCGCGAACTCGGCGAGATCCACCTGCGGCCCGCTTACGCCGCGGCCCGCGCCGGGGTCGCCGGGTTCATGGCCGCCTACAACGACATCGATGGCGTGCCGTGCACGGCGAACCGGGCGCTGTTGACGGGAAAACTCCGCGAGGACTGGGGCTGGGACGGCGTCGTGATGGCCGACGGCACCGCGATCGACCGCCTGCGCGACAGCTCACCCGATCCCGCCGCCGCGGCCGCACTGGCCCTGCGCGCCGGCGTCGACCTCAGCCTGTGGGACGAGGCGTTCACGCACCTCGGACAGGCGCTCGACCGTGGGCTGGTCGAGGAACGCGAGCTCGACCGCGCCGTGGACCGGGTGCTCGCGCTCAAACGCCGCGTCGGCTTGTTCGGTGAGCGTCCGGCCCCGCCTCCGGCCCGGGACGTCACCACGCTCGCCGACCGGGCCGCCCGGCAGGCCGTCGTGCTCGTGCACGACCGCGGCGTGCTGCCGCTCGACCCCGCCGGAACAGTCGCGCTCATCGGCCCGAACGCCGACGACCTGGACGCGCAGCTCGGCGACTACACCCCGCCCCGGCCCGCCGACGACCCGGCCGCGTCGACCGTGCGTTCCGCGCTCGCCGCCCGGCTCGGCGCGGAACACGTGCTGCACGCGCCCGGATCCCGCGTGCGCAGCGCGCTCGGCCCGGAAGCGCTGGCGGCGGTGGAAACCGCGGTCGCGCGCGCCGACGTCTGCGTGCTCGTGCTCGGCGGCACCAGCCGGCGCGGCTACGACGACGAGTTCGCCGACAACGGTGCCGTCGAAGGTCCCGCGGCCGACACGACCAACGGCGAGGGCGTGGACCTCGCCTCGATCACGTTGCCCGAGGCGCAGCTCGACCTCGCGCGGACGGCCAGTGCGAGCGGCAAGCCTGTCGTGGCCGTGGTCGTCGACGGGCGGCCCCGCGCGCTCACCGAGCCGGCCGGGCTCGTGGACGCACTGCTCGTCGTGCCGTTTCCCGGTCCGGGCGGTGGGGCCGCGATCGTGAGCGCGTTGCTGGACGGCACGGCTTCGGGTCGCCTGCCCGCGTCGTTCCCCGTGGCCGACGGCGTCTTCCCGGTCGCCCACGACGAGCGCCGGGAAACCGCTCGTGGCTACCTCGAACACCGGCGGCCGGTGGGATTTCCCTTCGGCAGCGGCGGATCTCCTGCAATCGTGGCCCGGATGCGCGAGGCTTCGCACGACATTTCGGTTACTGATCTCGAAAACGGGGCCGTCGTACTGATCACAGTGGACATTGTCAACGCCGGGTCCCACGCGTCGGTGGCCATACCGCTCTACGGCCACCGGCACGAACTCGGGGTCCGGCCGCGCCGCCGGAGCCTCCTGGCCGTGCGGCGCGTGTCGTGCGAACCCGGCGAAACAACGGTCGCCTTCGCTCTGGGCCTCGACGAGCTGGGCTCGTGGGCGAGCGGGCGGCCGGTCGCCGTTCCCGTGGAGGTCGGTGTCTGGAGTTCGGACGAGACCGACGAACCCGGGCACGCCGTGCGGATCCGCGTCACCGGGACGACGTCGTGGCAGCGGTGAACGAGGCGATCGGCGCGGCCGCCGCCCGGGTGCGCGCCGTCGCCGGTGTCCGGATTGGACAGATGGTCGAGGCGGCGTTGCTGCGCACGCTGCGCGACACCGTCACGATCGGCGAAGACGGCACCGCGTTCGTGATCACCGGCGACATCCCGGCCATGTGGCTGCGCGACTCCACCACGCAGCTGACGCCCTACCTGCGGTTCCTCGGCGAGTGCCCGCCGCTGGCCGGGCTCGTCACCGCCGTCGTGCGACGGCAGTTCGCCTGCCTCGCCCACGACCCGTACGCCAACGCGTTCAACGACGGGCCGACCGGCGCGCACTACGAGCCGGGCGACCTGTGCGACGACCCGCACGTGTGGGAACAGAAGTACGAGGTCGACAGCCTCGCCTACCCGGTCACCCTCGCGCACCGGCTGTGGCGGGCGACCGGCTCGGCCGAAGCGTTCGACACCCGCGCGCACCGGGTGTTGCGCACGATCGTCGCGCAGCTTCGGTTGGAGCAGCGGCACGACGAGTCCCCGTACCGCTTCGAGCGGCCGGGGGCGATCCCGACCGAAACCCTCGCGCGCGGGGGCCGTGGCACCCCCGTCGCCGTCACGGGCATGACGTGGAGCGGCTTCCGGCCCTCGGACGACGCTTGCACGTACGGGTACAACATTCCGGCGAACCTGTTCGCCGCACAGGCGCTGCTGGCGATCGCCGAAATCGCCGACGAGGTGTACCGGGATCCCGTGCTGGCAAGGGATGCGCGTGCTCTGTCCGGTGAACTGGTCGACGGGGTGAAGGCACACGGGATCGTCGACGGCACCTACGCGTACGAGGTCGACGGGCTGGGAGGCGTGCTCCGCATGGACGACGCCAACACGCCGTCGCTGCTGTCACTCCCCCTGCTCGCCCCCGACGTTCTCGACGCCGACGTGTGGCGGGCGACGCGTGCCTTCGTCCTGAGCGACCGGAACCCGTACTACTTCCGCGGCCGCGTGGCGAGCGGGATCGGCAGCCCGCACACGAAACCGGGTCGCGTGTGGCCGATCGCCCTCGCGGTCGAAGGCCTGACGGGCACCCCGGCCGACCGGCACCGCTTGCTGCACCTGCTCGCCGACACGGACGCGGGCACGGGCCGCCTGCACGAAAGCTTCGACGCCTCGGACCCGTCGTCGTTCTCGCGGCCGTGGTTCTCCTGGGCGGACGCGATGTTCTGCGAACTGGCCCTCACCGTCGCCGACGACGCGGAGGGGCTCAACCCCGCGCCCTGATGCCGTCGAGTGCCATGCCGAGGACTCGCTCCCGCTGGGCGTCGTCGGCGAACTGGCCACGCCCGCGTCGTCCTCCACGACGTCGTCAGCGCCCGACCGAGCGCTCGATCATCTCCAGCACAGCGGTCTTGGCGCGCTGGAACTCCTCCTCGCCGATACCCGCCTTGTGCAGGAACTCGATCCCCTGCATGACGGCGACCAGAGCCCGCGCGGTCGACTCCGGATCGACGTCGTCACCGATCTCGCCGCTCTCCCGCGCCTGCCTGATCCGCCCGGCGAACAGCTCGACGGACCCGGCGTAGGACCGGCACGCGCGGGCGCGGACCTCGTCGTCCTGCGTGCTCAGCGCCGCGGCGCTGTTGGCCATCAGGCAGCCCTGCGGCGGCAGGTCCATGCGGCCGCCGTCCTCGAACACCACGGCCGAGGTGACCCCGTGCCACGGGCTCGGGTCCTCGGTGATGGCGGCTTCGAGGCCGGTGGCCTGGCGGGCGCAGTACTCGTCGAGGATCCGGAGGAACAGGTCGCGTTTGCTGCCGAAGGCGCCGTAGAGGCTCTGCGTCCCCAGACCCGTCGCATCCGTGAGGTCCTGGATCGACGTGCTCGCGTAGCCGCGACGCCAGAACCTGTCTCGCGCTGCCTTGAGCACGGCCCGCTCGTCGAACTTCCTCGGCCTCGCCACGGGCCCGAGGCTACCAGTTATGGAGTGTTCCCTCAAATTTGACAAACGAGCACGCGTCAGTGTGTATTTGAGCGACCAATCCATAACTCACGAGGGAGACCCGCACATGGCAACGCGACCGCTCGAGGGCAAGACCGCACTGGTGACAGGCGGATCGAGGGGAGTCGGCGCGGGCATCGTCGCCCGGCTGGCAGCAGACGGCGCGAAGGTGGCATTCACCTACACCCAGGCCCGCGAGCAGGCGGAGGCGGTGGCTGCCGCGGCAGGTGCGCACCCGATCCAGGCCGACAGCAGGCACGAGCAGGACATCGAGGCCGCCGTCGCGCGGACCGCCGACCGCTTCGATGGTCTGGACATCCTCGTCAACAATGCCGGGGTCGCCAGCTTCGGCCCGATCACGGACCTGAAGATCGACGAGATCGACGAGATGCTGGCGATCAACGTCCGGTCCGCGGTCATCGCGATCCGCGCGGCGCTCGCGCACCTCGGCGACGGCGGGCGGATCATCAACATCGGCAGCATCAACGCGGACCGCACGCCGTTCCCCGGCCAGTCGGTGTACGCGCTGACCAAGGGCGCGGTGCAGAGCCTCACCCGCGGGCTCGCGCGGGAACTGGCACCGCGCGGGATCACGATCAACAACGTCCAGCCGGGCCCGATCGACACGGACGCCAACCCGGCGGACGGCCCCCTCGCCCCGTCGATGCTCGGGGTCATGGCAACGGACCGCTACGGCACGGCGGCCGAGGTCGGCGCCTTCGTCGCGTATCTCGCCGGGCCCGGCGCCGCCTACATCACCGGCGCCAGCCTCAACATCGACGGCGGGTTCACGGCCTGATTCCACGGGAACGGCTCGCAGGTTGGCCAGGCGCGCCGTGGCGCCTGGCCACGTTGGCTGGCTTATGAGGCCCCGCCGGTTGCCGAACCGCGCGCGGTGCCGCCGCGAGTCGAACCTGGGACCTTCGCATTCGACTGTTCGCCCCCGTTGCGCGTTAGCCGTAATCCCTTGCGGGACACCGATGGCACATCCGGCCGCACACCACCGATCGTTGAGGTATGTCCCATCCCGTCAACGCTTCCGCCGAAGTGATCGTCAAGCGCGACGCGACAGGTGCTTGCCGAGGAGATCGGCCAGCTCCTGGGTGCGGCGGACCAGGTCATCCCCGCAGGTGATCACGGTGTCCCAGTACAGGCAGAGGGTGCCGCGCCGGGCGCCGCCGTCGCGCACCGGCATCCCCATCCAGCTGTGGAACCCTTCGGAGAGCACGAGGTCGGCCACGGAGCGGAAGAGCGGATCGGTTCGCGCGTCGGCCACGAAGACGTGCTGGTTGTGCTTGACGATGTTGGGGAGGACGATCCCCTCGGCCCGGCCCTTCGTGAGGATTTCCTCTACGTAGCGGGAGGACAGCCCCCGCCAGCGCATCAGGGACGGCCACTCGGACGGCGCCGGGTCGTCGGGCTGGACGTTCCCGGTGGCGACGTGGACGCGGTCGGCGCCCAGCGACGCGGTGGCCACATCGCAGGCGAGGTCGAGCAGTTCGGCCGTGCTGCCGGTCTTCGCCGCCTGTTCGTCGAACTGTGCGAAGTGGTCCGGCCGGGTCGCGGTGCTCTGCGTGATCGTCTCGACGACGTGCGTCGACAGTGACTCCTTGATCCCAGGCCCCTGCTCGATGTGGCGGACGTAGAAGTCCAGCGCGTCGCTGTCGGACCCGAACGACGCCACGACGATCAGTTCGTAGGCTCCCGTGGTCAGGTGGACCTCCTCAACCTGCGGCATGGACGCCAGCCGGCCGGCGACGACGAACCGCTGCCCCGGCTCGACCCGCACCAGGACGATGAGCCGCGACGCCGCCGCCGGGGTCTCCATGGTGGCCACGACCCGCATGCCGTCACGCTCGATCAACCGGCGGATCCGCTGGCGGACGGTCTTTTCCGACACCCCGACCTTGCCGGCGATCTCGAGGTTGGACGCACGCCCGTTCCCGGCCAGCAGTCCGAAGATCTTCTTGTCCAACTCGTCGAGCTCGCGCACACGTCAAGGCTACCAGTCCGCTCCGAATATCGGCCCTCGTTGACTCTCCTTCTCCCCTTGAGTAGCGTCGAAAGTCCGAAGATCGACGTTATTAGGGTCGAAATTCGGACTCATCATCGCAAGAGTCGAGAGGACGCGGCAGGGCATGCGATTCGCCTTCAGGACCGCCCCGCAGAACACCACCTGGCCCGAGCTGCTCGCCGTGTGGCGGGCGGCCGACGACATCGAGGTGTTCGAATCAGGCTGGACCTTCGACCACTTCTACCCCATCTTCTCCGACAGCCGGGGGCCCTGCCTGGAGGGCTGGACGGTCACGACCGCGCTGGCCCAGGCGACGAAGCGGCTCAGGTTCGGCACCCTCGTGACGGGCATCCCCTACCGGCATCCCGCGGTCCTCGCCAACATGGCCGCCGCGCTCGACATCATCTCCGGCGGCCGGCTGGAGCTCGGGATCGGCGCCGGCTGGAACGAAGAGGAAGCCACCGCCTACGGCATTCCGCTCGGCACGCCCGCGGAGCGCAGTGACCGGTTCGAAGAAGCCTGCGAGGTGCTCATCAGCCTCCTCGGCCAGGAGACGACCACCTTCCACGGCAAGTACTACCAGCTCACCGGCGCCCGCAACGAACCCAAGGGCGTCCAGCGCCCCCACCCGCCCCTCTGCGTCGGGGGCAACGGGGAGAAGCGCACCCTCCGCACGGCCGCCCGCTTCGCCCAGCACTGGAGTTTCCTCGGCGGGACCCCACCGGAGTTCGCGCGCAAGCGCGACGTCCTCTTCGGACACTGCGAGGACCTGGGCAGGGATCCGGGCGAGATCCTCCTGTCGAGCCCCGTGTTGTACGACGGGGACGCGAAAGCGACCGCCGCCTCGGCGGCCGCGCTGGGCGCGGAAGGGGTGGAACTCGCCATCATCCCCCTGCGGCCACCACTCGACCCGGCGGTGCTGGAGCCCCTCGCGTCCGCCCTCTCGGAGATCGGATAACGCATGGACGTCTTCGAAGCGATGGGTTCGGCCATGACCATGCGGTGGTTGTCCGCGGAGCCGGTGCCCGACGAGCTGATCGAGAAACTGATCTGGGCAGGCACGAGGGCGTCGAGTCCGGAGAACTCGCAGCTCTGGGACTTCATCGTGGTCAAGTCACCGGAACAGCGGGCGCGCCTGCACGAGACCATCGTGCCCGACCTCTCGTCACTCGGCGCCGTCCGCGCCCGGATGGCTGGTACCACCGACCCGGTGAAGCGGCGGATGGGCGAGGGTGCCTCCCACCTGCTGGCCAACCTGCGGGAGGCCCCGGTACTCATCTTCATCTGCGGCTCGTCGTTCGTTCCCGGCGATCCGAGGGAGGACCGCTACCAGTACGCGGCGATCTACGGGGCCTCGCAGAACATGCTCGTGGCCGGGCGGGCGCTGGGGCTGGGGGTCGCGGCGACCGGGATCCACAACCTCAACAGCAGGGGCGTCCGGCAGGTGCTGGGCGTGCCGGACCACAAGGCCATCGGCGTGACCATGGCGGTGGGGTGGCCGACGCGCCCGTTCCGCCCGGTCAAGCGGAAGCCGGTCGCGGACGTCGTGCACTTCGACACGTGGTGAAGGGCGCGATGGGGCGGGTGCTCGTCGCCGGCGCCGGGATCGTCGGGCTGAGCACCGCGCTTTCCTTGCGCCGCGCGGGTTTCGACGTCGCCGTCCGGGAGCGGGCGCTGCGGATCAGGGAGACCGGCGCCGTGATCGGGGTGTGGCCGCACACGATCCGGGAGCTCGAACGGCTCGGGCTCGGCGAGCGGCTGGCCGAGATCAAGGCGGAACCGGGCTCGGTGCGCTTCCGTGATTTCTCGGGTGCCGAACTCGCCACCGCCGGCATGCCACCGGCCCGGACCGTGCACCGGCGCAGGCTCAGCGCGTTGCTCGTCTCCGCCCTCGGCGAGGACGCCTTGAGAACCGGCAAGGAACTCGTCGAATACGTCGAAGACCCTGATGGCGTCACCGTGCGCTACGCCGATGGTGACCACGAGCGCGCGGACCTGCTCGTGGGTGCCGACGGCCTGAATTCGCGGGTGCGTGCGGTCCTCCTCCCCGGTAGCGGAAGCCGCTACCAGGGAGGGCACCACGTGTGGCGGGCGGTGCTGCCCTTCAGCGGCGAGATCGGCGACGGCTCCCCCGTCCTCGGCCGGGACCGCACGCGGGGAACCCTCGTCCGCCTCGCCGACGGTTCGTGTTGCTGGGTGATCGCGCAGTTCGGCACCACCGCCAGTACCACCAGGAGCGGTAAGGAAGAAGCCCTGGCGAGGGTGGCGAACCTGCACGACGGGACCTGGCCGTTCGCGCTCCGGGACGCCGTACTGGCCACCCCGGAGGACTCGGTCCTGCACAGCCGGGTCGCCGTCGTGCCCACCATTTCCCGCTGGGCCGGTGACCGGGTCGTGCTCGCCGGAGACGCGGCACACGCCATGTCCCCGCACATCGGATCCGGCGCCTCGCTGGGTATCGAGGACGCCCGCGTGCTCGGCGAGTGCCTCGGCCGCGCGGGTATCGCACCGGCTCTGGCCGCCTACCAGGACAACCGGCTCGCCCGGTACCGGCAAGTGCGCCGGCACGCGGACGCGATGGCCGCGGCGCCGACACCCGTGTCCTATGTGGAGCGATTCACGGCATACCTGGGCTGGCTGCACGACGGCACCGGTTGACCGGGTGACTGAACCGCCGACATGTGCCAGGCTCGGGAACCATGATCGACGACTTCGCGAAAGAGTACCTGCACAGCGACCTGCGGGAGATCCGCGAGACGATGCTGTGGAAGCTCGACGGGCTGGACGAGTACGACATCCGCCGCCCACTGACGGCGACGGGCACCAACCTCCTCGGCCTGGTCAAGCACCTCGCGGTGTCGGAGTCCAGATACTTCGGCGAGGTCTTCGGCCGGCCGTTCCCCGAACCCCTGCCCCGCTGGGACGACACCGGGGCCCGCGGCACGGACCTGTGGGCGAGCGAGCACGAGACGCGCGAGGACATCTTCGGCCTCTACCGGCGCGTCTGGCACCACTCCGACAAGACGATCACCGACCTCGCCGTCGACGCGCCGGGCCACGTGCCCTGGTGGCCACGGCCGAACGTCATGCTGTTCAACATCCTGGTCCACATGCTCACCGAGACCAACCGGCACGCCGGGCACGCCGATATCCTGCGCGAACAACTCGACGGCGCGACGGGCGCGGCAGCCGAATACACGAACATGCAGCGTGACGCCGCCTTCTGGGCAGCCCGGCACGCAGAGATCGAGCGAGCCGCGAAAGCCGCTGTCGAACGGGCGTGAACAACAGTCCTTTGTGGACTACAACCCGTGTGCTTCGAGCCACGCCTTGGCCCGCCGGGGCGACGCGCGAGCCAGCCACGCGTCCTGCACGATCTCGGCCAGCTCGTCGTAGCTCAGCTCACCGATGCGCGATTCCCGCAGCAGGACCGAAGGGTGCCCGTCGAAATGGGGTGTGGTGAAGAACGGCGTCCGCTCGTCGGCGACCAGGGCCTCCTTGTCCGCCTCCGACGCGACCCAGAACACGATCACGTCGGCGTAGCGCTCGCCGGTCTCCGGATCCACCGCGTCCGGCCGCGGATTGCGGAAGAACACGAAGGACCTGCGCCCGACCTGGTAGACGGGCCTGTCCTGCGAGCCGGGCACGCGCTCCACGTGCGGCATGCCCATCGCCAGGTCGTGCACGTCCCGCACCCGGGCCCGCCTGCCGCTCCCCATCGTCCGAGTCTAGACCCCACCCCGCCGATCAGGACCAGATCGCCGTGCCCCGCCGATCACGAGGAGGATGACGGCGTTGCGGAACGCCCACTGCGCCAGGTGGCGCCGGCGACCGCGCTGGTCCTGGTCACCTCGTTCGGGTCGCGGTGGGGGTGGACCTCACCGGGCATCCTCGGGCTCGCGGTGGCCGCGGTCGCCCTGATCGCGCTAGTGGTCCCGGTGGAACGCCGGGCCGCGGCGCCGGTGCTGCCGCTGTCCCTGTTCACCTCCCGCACGGTCGTGCTCGCGTCGGTCATCGGGTTCGTCGCCAACGTCGCCATGTTCAGCGTCCTCGTCTACCTGCCGACGTACCTGCAGGTGGTCGACGGGGTCTCGGCGACGCTGTCCGGGGTGCACCTGCTGCCGCTGGTGATCGGGCTGGTGGCGAGCCAGTCGCTGGCGGGGCGGTGGATCACCGACCCCGCGCGACTGCGCGTGGTGCTCGTGGCCGGCATGGCGCTCAACGTCGCGGGGCTCCTGCTGCTGAGCACGCTCGCGCCCGGGACCTCCCCGCTCGCACTGGTGCTCTACTTCCTCGTTTCCGGCGTCGGCATCAGGATGGTCCCGATGGTCGCGCTGACCGCGGCGCAGAACGCCGTGCCCGCGGCGGACCTCGGGGCCGCGAGCGCGGTCGTCACGTTCGCCCGGTCGATCGGGGCGGCCTTCGGCGTAGCGGTCTTCGGCACCCTCGTCGGCGGCGACGTGGCGGGCGGCATCGGCCCGGCGTTCCGGTGGATCGCCCTGCCGGTCGTCCTCGGCACCGCGCTCGCGTTCCTGCTCCCGAAGCGGAGTTGACCGTCCACATCGGACCGAAGTGCTCTCAAGGCGTGGCGGCGACGATCCCGCGGGTCTCCCGCAGGAACAGCAGGCCGGTGCCCACCATCAGCGTCGCGGTCAGGCAGTGGACCCCGAGCGCGGTGGCCACGGAGCCGTGGTGGGCCAGCACGGTCGTCATGTCCGCACCCGGTGCCCCGCCCGCGCGAGTTCGAGGGCGATCGACGAACCGATCACCCCGGCCCCGATCACGACCACATCGGCACTCGGGCGCTCACCGGGCACGGCAGGTCCTGAGGTAGCTGAGGAACGAGGCCTGCAGGCCGGTCACGTGCGTTTCGCGCAGGACCGCGCTGGTGACGGACCCGCCGCGGGCGGTCAGGCGGTGCAGGACGGTAGCCGCGTTCTTCGCGAGGTTCTGGTAGACGGGCAGGTCCCCGACAAGCTCCCGGTCGTTGACGGTCAGGTGGAGCCTGGCGGCGGGCAGGCTGTCGCCCATTTCGTCGAGCCGGGCGAAGATCTGGCTGTCGTCACCGACGACACCGGGGCTGCCCGCTCCGATGCTCTCGAAGAGCGTGCTGCCGGTGAGCCAGGTGTAGAGGCTGAAAAGCCCGCCGTAGGAGTAGCCGAAAAGGCCGTGACCGCTCGCGGCGGTGTCGTAGTCGCGTTCGATCCGCGGGTGCAGTTCCGCGGTGAGGAAGCTCAGGAACGCATCGGCGTGGGTGTCGCGCAGTTCGGCGAGGTAGGCGTCGGATTCCTCGCGTGTCCTCGCACCCGCCCGGACTCCCATCTCCACCGCGTCGACGAGCTCCTTGGCGACGGGCTCACCGGGTGGCACGAAGTCCCTGTTGCGCAACCGATCCCAGTGCTGCGCGTCCTCGCCCGCGTAGCCGACGCTGACCTGCAGGTAGGGCCGGATCCGCTGCATGGGGTCCGCCTGGGTGACGATGAGCGGAGCCGTCATGCCCACCGCCCAGTTGCCGTCGAGCACATACACGGCAGGCACTCGTGTCGTGGCGGGATCGTATCCCGGTGGCGTGGTGACCCAGACGCCGTAGTCGTGCCCACTGCTGGAGCGCAGCTCGAAGTAGTCGGTGTCGGCGAGGCAGCCGTGCCACATGGTGCTCATCGAAGGTCCTTCACGATTCGGCCGGCCTGGAGAACGAGGACGGCGTTGGCGGGGTCGGCGAAGAGTCGGGGATCTTCGAGCGGATTGCCGTTCCAGAGCACGAGATCCGCCCGCATGCCGGGAGCGATGACCCCCACCTCACCGGCGACGCCCAGGATCTCGGCGTTGGTCTTGGTGGCCGCCACGAGGGCTTTCATCGGGGTTTCGAGGTTCGCGCGCAGCCTGAGCTCTTCGCCTCGGCGGTCCTGAGCCGGGCCGATGAGATCGGAACCCAGCCCGGTCCGCACTCCGGCCTCCTTGGCGACGGCGAGCGCCTCGGCCATCCGCTCACGAACACCCAGCACACGATCGCGGGTCGACTCGTCGAGACCGGCTCCGGCGGTGTCGTGCAGCAGCTGCTCGACGACGGCGAACGTGGGCACGAGGGCCACCCCGCGAGCGGCCATCAGGGTGGCCGTGGCTTCGTCGAGGCCGGTGCCGTGTTCGACACAGCGCGCCCCGGCCTCGACCGCGTTCCGGATGCCTTCGTCGTTGTGGGCGTGGACCGTCACGTAGGTGCCCCGCGCCGCGGCTTCCTGAACGGCGACGGCGATCTCCTCGACGGTGAACTGGGTGTCGGTCAGCCGGTCATGACCGCCGACCACCCCGCCGGTCACACAGAGCTTCAGGAACGAGGCTCCGCGACGGAAGGCCTCGCGCACGTTGCGCCGCAGCTCGTCCGCGTTGCCCGACATCATCGACAGCGCACTCAGACCGGGAACGTGATGCCTGTGCCACAGCTCGGTGGGTTCCCACTCGGCTCCGTAGTAGCCGTGCCCGCCGATCTGGCACTGCACCGGTCCGCACGACAGAACGCGCGGGCCCCTGACCTTGCCCTTCGCGATCGTGGTGACGAGGCCGCCATCGACCCCGCCGGTGTCCCGGACGGTGGTGAAGCCGGCGTCGAGTGTCGCGCCGGCCGCGGCGAAGATGTCCGCCGCGAGCTCGGCGGCGCTGATCCGGAACGAGAACCGCGGGTGGATCGGGCTCGACAATCCCAAGTGGACGTGGGCGTCGATCAGGCCGGGCGTCATCGTCAGGCCTCCGGCATCGAGGCGCTCGCCGGGCGCGCCGGAGGCACCGACCCGGGTGATGAGGCCGTCTTCGACGGTGACATCGGCCCGGACCGGATCGCGACCCGATCCGTCGACGACCGTCGCGCCGACCACCTGACACCGTTCCACGAGCCGTTCCCTCCACTGGCGCTTGTCTTTTCCAATGGATAAACTGCGGGAGTGGGCTTGTCAAGTACGGAACGCAACGGCGACGCACGCGAGCGTCTTCTGACCCGGCTTCTCGATGCCTTCGGCGAGGCCCTTCCCGCGCCGGAGGTGTCGCTCCGTGAGATCGCCGCCCGGGCCGGGACCAGCCACGCCCTCCTGCGGTACCACTTCGGGTCGCTCCCCGGCGTTCTGGCAGCCATGCTCAAGGCACAGCGATCCCGTGACAACGAGGCACTTTTGAAGGCTGCCCAGCAGGCCACCTTCGCCGACCTCGTCGTGTCGATCTGGCGGACCTACACCCGGCCGGAGCAACTGTCGCGTGTCCGAGGCTTCTTCCACGTGGTAGGACTGGCCGCGCACAGCCCACCGGACTTCGGTGAGTTCATCGACTCGCTCGACGACCTGACGAAAATGCTGGCCACACTGGCGGAACGCGAAGGGCGCGACGCCGAGGAGGCGCTGACTTTGGCCACCGTCACCGTCGCCGCGATTCGTGGCCTGCTCCTGCAGGCCGTTCTGACACCAGCAGTCCCTTCGGAGGACGCGGTCGCCTTGATCCTGCGCATGAGCGAGAGCCGATCGACTTCAGGGCCGTGAGCAGGCAGTCGCTTTGCCGCGGTGCCCGGCACGCCGCTCACTACCAGGCGTCGACAACATGTGGCCGGGCAGCCAGGACGGCCTGTTCGTCGGTGAGGACAACTGGGTCGCGGTGCTCTGCGGAACGCAGACACCTACCACAGCGCAGACCCCACAGACCTGGAGGTCGCTGCCGGCTGGAACCGCATCCGGCTCTCCGTTCGAGGTCGCCTGGCCGCATCACAGGCGCCCGAACAACTTCCTGAGCCAATCGAACACCAACACCGGCGAAGACGTCACAGGTCGAGCACGAGTTCGGCCGTGTGGGAGCGGGACACGCAGGGCAGGATCCGGTCGCCTGCTGCCTGCTCCTCCTCGGACAGCACCGAGTCGCGGTGGTCCGGCACGCCGCCGAGTACCGCCGTCTCACAGGTGCCGCACGTGCCTTCTTCGCACGAGGTCAGCACATCGACACCCGCCTCGATCAGGACGTCGACGATCGTCCGGCCGGGCGGCACCACCAGTTGCGCTCCAGTGGAGGCGATCCGGACCGTGAACGAACTGTCCACAAGGGATCCGGATTGCCTGGGCGTGAACCGTTCCGTGTGCAGGCGCAGTCCGCGGCGTGCGCACTCCGCTTCGGCCGCGGTGATCAGCGGCTCGGGGCCGCAGCAATACACGCGCGCCTCCGGGCCCGCCTCGTCGAGCGCGGCCGCGAGGTCGATCAGCCCGCATTCGTCGAACGGCAGCAGGTGCACCCTGCTCGCGTCGACCGACCGCAGCGCCTCGGCGTAGGCCATGGACGCCCTGGTCCGGCCCCCGTAGTGCAGCGACCAGTCGGCACCGTCCGCGGCCACCCGCCGGATCATGGTCAGCAGCGGCGTGATCCCGATCCCGCCCGCGATGAACACAGAGCGCGCACCCGTTTCCAGCGGAAAGCGGTTGCGGGGACCGCTGATCACGACGCGGTCACCTTCGTGGAGCCGCTCGTGCAACCACGTCGAGCCGCCTCGGCCGCCGGGCTGCCGCAGCACGGCGATCCGGTAGCTCGTGCGGTCGGCGGGGTCACCGCACAGCGAGTACTGGCGGACGATCCCCGCCCCTGCCACGACGTCGATGTGCGCACCCGGCTCCCACGCCGGCAGCTCACCGCCACCGGCCGGCCGCAGCTCGAACTCGACCACGTCGAGCGCGACCGTCGTCCGCCCGCCGACCACGACGTCGAATCCGGTCATGCCACCTTCTCCGGGGTGAAGGCCACGGGCAGCGCGAAATGGGTCATCAGCGACCCGCCGACCAGACCGCTTTCGACCGGTTCGCCGTCCAGGCGGAGGTCCGGCAGCCGGTCGAGCAGGCGGCCCATCGCGATCCGCAGCTCGGCGCGGGCGAGGTGCTGCCCCTGGCAGACGTGCGGTCCCGCCCCGAAGCTGACGTGGCGGTTCCGGGTCCGGCGCGGGTCGAACTCCTCCGGCTCGGGGAACTCGCGTGGATCCCGGTTGGCGGCCGCGAGGTCGAGCAGGACGCGGCCGCCCTCGGCGAGCTCGTGGTCACCGATCCGGACCGGGCAGCGGAGCGTGCGCGCGAACAGCTGGAGCGGGGTGGTCAGCCGCAGGCTCTCCTCGATCACCCGCGCCAGCCCGCGCCGGTCGGCGAGGAGGTCGTCCCGCAGGCCGGGCACGGTCAGCACGTGCCGGATCAGGCCCGCGAGTGCCGAGCCGGTCGAGTGGTGGCCACCGACGATGTAGGCCAGCAGCAGGCCGGTCGCGCCGGCCCCGTCGATTTCCTTGCCCCGCACGACTCCGCTCGCCATCTCGGTGAGCAGGTCGTCGCGGGGGTTTTCCCGGCGGTCGGCGAGCCAGCGCTGGGTGTGCTCGGAGAACTCCGCGAACCGCGCCGGGAACTCCTCCGAGCCCATGGCCGCGAACAACGCCGCGGCGATACCGCGGGCGCGCACCGCCTCGGCCTGGCCGAGGCCGATCATCCGGCCGATCACGATCGCGGGCAGCGGCTCGGTGAGCCCGCCGACCAGGTCGGCCGTGCCGGCCGCGGCGAACTCGTCGATCAGGAGGTCGACGACCTCGGTGATGACCGGTTCGAACTCGCGCACGGCGCGCGGGGTCAGCGGGCCGTCGAGAACCCGGCGCCACTCGGCATGTTCGGGCTCGTCGAACTCCAGTGCGGGGACCGGCGGCAGCAGCCCGCTCGGCGGGATGTGCACCCCGTCCGCCGAGGAAAACGACGCCGTGTCGGTCAACGCGGCACGGATGTCTTCGTAGCGGGTCAGGAAGTCGAACCCGCCGTGGCGGTCGCTGTGCACCACCGGGCAGGCCTCGCGCAGCTCCGCGTGCGCCCGACGGACGTCCGTTGTGGACAGTGACCCGTCGAGGTGGTCGAAGGCGGGGGTTTCGTTGGCCATGGGACTCCTTCGTCTGCACTGACGGTGTGCCCAGTCTGCGGGCGCGGGCCGGAGTGGTCTATCCGGTCCGCGCGGGACTGTCCGCCGTGCGCGAGGCGCGCAGCGTCGTGGACGGCGTGATTCCGTAGCGCAGCCGGTAATCGCGTGAGAACCGGCCGAAGTGAAGGAAGCCGCAAGCCAGCGCGATCTCGGCGACCGAGGAGGTGGGCCCGGCGGCGGACAGCATCCGGTGGGCGCGCTCCAGCCGCAGCTCGCGCTGGTAATGGGTCACGGTGGTGCCGAACCGCGAACGGAAACCCTCCTGCAGGGTGCGGAGGCTCACCCCGGCCGCGCGTGCCAGTTCCGCGGGCGGCGTCGAGGGTTGCGCCAGGAGGACCTCGGCCGCGACACCCGCGGCGCGGTACCCGCGGGTGCCGCCGCCGCGGAACATCGCGCGGGCGTGGTCGTGGGGTTGCGCGAGCAGCAGCGCCGTCACCAGCATGCGTTCCAGTTCGACACCGGCGGCCGCCGGCAGGACACCGGTGTCGAACCGGTCCACCGTGGACACGGCGAGTCGCAGCAGATCCGGCCACGGTGAGCCGGCGGGCACCTCCTGCCCGAACACCAGGTGGCCCGCGGGCTCGGCCCCGAGTCCGGAGTACGCCCGCTCGACCACGTCCCCCGGCACCTTGGCGGCGAGTTGCACGGTCCCGGGCGCGAACCGCAGGTGCAACCGCTCGCCGGGCGAAATGACGCACGCCTGTCCGCGGCCGGCGCGGCGGCGGCCGAGGCCGGTGGTCGCGTCGAGGACTCCGTCGAGGATGAGCTGCAGGGTGTAGTACTCCATGGGCGCCAGCGCTGTCACTTCGGCCTCGCCGTCGTACACGGCGTACAGCAGTGTCGACGAGCCGATCGTGACCGCGTTGAGCCGGGCGCCGAACTCCCGGGGCCGTCGCACCCGGAGCCGGTGCGAGGACATCACGCGCCCGGCGGTGACCTCGGCCTCGTCGCGGTCGGTGGTGCGCAGCCGCGCGTGCCGGCACAGGGGTACCGGGGGCGCCGTCACGGCTCGTCCCCCAGCGTTTCGGCGAGCTTCCGCAGGCGGCGGCGGTCGATCTTGCCGACCTGGCTGACGCGCGGCATCTCGGGCAGCACGACCACCCGCTCCGGCCACTTGTACTTCGCGACCTCCAGCCGTTCGAAGTGGGCGCGGACCTCGGCCAGGTCGATCCGCGCACCCTGCCGCGTCACGACGAACGCGCAGGCCCGCTCGCCCAGCCGCGCATCCGGCATCGGCACGAGCGCCGCCTCGGCGACCGCGTCGTGGGAACCGAGGAGGAGCTCGACCTCTTCGGTGTTGATCTTCTCGCCACCGCGGCTGATCATGTTCTTGATCCGGCCCTCGACGGTGTAGCAGCGGACGCCGCCGATCGTCCGTTCCGCCATCAGGTCGCCGGTGCGGTAGAAGCCGTCCGCCGTGAACGCGCGCCGGTTGTGCTCGGCCGCGTCGTAGTAGCCGTGCAAGGTGTAGGGGCCACGGGCACACAGCTCTCCCACCTCGCCGGGCGCCACCTCCCGCTCGGTTCCCGGTTCGTACAGCCGGATCTCGTCGGCCGGGGAGATCGGGACGCCGACGCTCGCCGCGCGGGCCTCCAACGGGAAGTCGAGCGGGGTGGTGAGGCAGAGCCCTTCGCTCATCCCGAAGATCTGGCCGCCCCAGATCCCGAGTTCCGCCAGCGCGTCCATGGTCCGGCGTGGTACCTTCTTGCCGCTGAACAGAACCCGTCGCAGGGTGGTCGCGGTGGCCAGGTCCGGGTGGAGCGCCAGGTCGAAGGCGAAGGGGCCGAGCAGGACGTCGGTCGCCCCGTTGCCGACGACCAGGTCGAGCGCGGCCGAGGCGTCGGGGGTGCCGAGCACGAGGGTCGCGCCGACGCTGTGCGGGCCCTGCAGGCCGATGATGATGCCCGCGTTGTGCACGATCGGCATCATGAACGCGATGCGGTCGCCCGGCCCCCAGCCCATCGCCTTGGCGAGACTCGCACCGTAGTGCCAGTAGGGGGCCTGCAGGCACGGGATCACCTTCGGCACCCCGGTGGTGCCCCCGGAGAGCTGGAACACCGCGAGCGACTGCATGCCGAGCCCGGCCTGGATGTCTTCGACGATCCGGCGGGCCCCGGCGTCGTCGATGTCGTCGCCGAGACCGTCCAGCTCCACGGCCCGCGGGTCGTCGGCCGGTCCGTCCGAGACCAGGACCGTGCGCCCGACCCCGGCCGCCTCCGCCTGCTGGAAGGCGAAACGGACGAGGTCGAACCGGGGATCGCGGGCCGCGACGAGGTGTGCGACCGGACGGGTCTGCCGTGCGATCTCGCTGATCTCGTGCCCCCGGTGCAGCGGCAGCGTGCACACCGGCACGAGCCCGGCCTTGAGCAGGGCGTACCAGGCGATCACGGTGTTGGCCGTGTTGTGCACCTGCAACAGCACCGCCCCGCCTGGCGCCAGCCCGAGGCGGTGGAGCCCGGCGGCGCGCCGGTCGGTGACGCGGTCCAGTTCGGCGAACGTCAGCCGGGTGCCGCCGCAGATCAGCGCGTCCCGGTCACCGTGTTCCCGCGCGATGGCGTGCAGGTGCTTGGCGATGGTGAGCGGTTCCCACAGCCCGTCGCGGACGTACCGCGCCTCGTCCCCGGCGGGATAGCGGACGAGCTTCGTGTCGGGAGCAAGCGGCATCGCGTGTCTCTCCTTCGCAGCGCCGGAGGTGGTCAACGCAGGTCGCGTTCGTAGCCGAGGACTACGTCGCGGTTCTCCCGCCGGAAGTCCCGGTAGGAGACCCGTCCCGTGCGCATCAGGTACTCGAGCGCGAACTTCGTCGGGTGGGTGATGGTGCGGGACGGCAGTCCCTCGTACCAGGCGATGCTGCGTTTCGCGGCGGCCTGGAAGGCGTCCGCGACGGGCTTGCGCACGCGCTCGAACTCCTTGAGCCCCACTTCGACGTCCCACCCCGCGCGGGTGAGCGCTTCGGTCAGGTAGACGGCGTCCCGCATCGCGAACCGGGTGCCGGATCCGATCGACGGGTGCACGGTGTGCAGGGCGTCCCCGATCAGCACGAGGTTCCGGTGGGTCCACCGGGCACAGCTGACGAACTTCGTCTGGAACCACGGGGAGTGGTCGCTGCGCAGTGGCGCACCGTCCAGCGAGTCGGCGAACAGCCGCTCGCACAACTCGCGGGACCCGTCTTCGGTCAGCTCGGCGAACCCGAGCCGGTCGAACGTCTCCTGGCCGACTTCGACGGTGAAGTTGCTCAGCTCGGCCGAGAACCGCGAGGCGTGGGCCATCAGCACCCCGTACTCGCTGTTGCGCAGGATGATCGACGGCGGGTAGTGCTTCGGGGTGCCGTACCAGGCCAGCCAGTTGGTACCGAGTTCCACACTGGGCTGGAAGTGCTCGGCGAAATGCTCGCGGGTCTGGCTGTTGACGCCGTCGGCGCCGATCACCAGGTCCCAGTCGTCGAGATCGCTTCCGGTCACGTTCGCGTCGCAGTCGTGCTCGACGGTGACCCCGGCGCCGACGGCAAACCGCTCCAGCGTCGCCAGCAGTGACCAGCGGGCGTTGAGGTGGCTGCGCCCGACTTTGACCGGCACCCCGGCGCCGTCGAGGCTGAGGACCATCTCGTCGTGGCTGGTGTTGGTGGTCAGCGCGTCGATCACGTCGGGCGCGGCGGGCCGGAGCGCCCCGGCCGCGCTCTCGCTGAACGCCACTCCCCAGCCGTAGGTCACCCCTCGCGGGTTCCGCTCCCTGACGTGGATCACGGCGGAGGGCAGTGCCCGTCCGGCGATGATCGAGAAGAACAGGCCGGCGGGGCCGCCGCCGATCACGAGGATCTTCATGGCTTTCCCGGACTTCACTGTCCACCTCCCTGCCACAGCGCGACCTGACGTGCCACGCGCTCACCCAGTGCCGCCGCGGTCCGCAGGTCGCTGTCCCGCATGCCTTCCAGCCCCTGGTCCGAATTGGACTGTGCCATCGCCCCGGCGTACGCGCCGAGCCGGTTCAGCTCGGCGTCGGACCCCGTGCTGCGGCCGTTGCCGTCGAGCAGCCCGAGCCCGATCCAGACCATGCCGTGCTGCATGGCGAACAGCCAGAGCTGCGTGAGCGTGCTGAGCTTGTCCCCGGAGTGGCCGCTGGAGTTGGTGAAGCCCGCCGCGAGCTTGCCCTTCCAGCCCTGCCGGAGCCAGATCTTCGCGCTGCTCTCCATGAACCCCTTGAACACCGCGGAACCGCTGCCCATGTAGGTCGGGGTGCCGAAGACCAGCGCGTCGCAGTGGTCGAGCTGCCGGGGGTCGGCGGCGACCTCCTCGGCGAAGTACAGGGCGACGTCGACGCCCGGGAGCGACGCCGCGCCTTCGCCGACCGCCCTCGCTTGCGCGGCGGTGTGGCCGTAACCGCTGTCGTAGACGACTCCGATGGAGCCCACTTCCTTCACCTCGTTCTCCGTGGCGCCGCGGTGGCGAACCGATCGGCCAGCCAGCGTCCGATGTGGACGGACGCGGCGGCGTACCCCGTGGGTTCGCCTTCCGCGATGGGCTGACCGAAGTGCTGTCCGCGCACGACGTGGCGGGTCTTGTCCCCGGCGGCCAGCGCCGCGAACATGCGGGCGCTGACGGCGGGGAGCGCGGCCTGGTCGCCGCTGAACTCCAGGTAGAGCGTCGGCAGCGCGACGCCGGGGGCGCACCGCGCGAAGTCCGCGTTGGTGTGGTTCGCCGACCAGGTCGACAACCACGAGTCCGGCGTGGTGAGCCTGCCGAAGCCGACCAGCCCGTAGTTGGTCAGGTCCGGCCGGTGCCCGAACAGGGAACCGTAATGCCGGTCGTTCGGATCGATCGACAGGTCGGTGTAGCACGGGTCGGCGTCGGTGCGGTAGGTGGTGATGATCCTGGGCGCGAGACCGGCCCGCCGGTCCGCGGCGTCACCGGTGCGGGCGTAGCGGGCGCGGGCCTGCGCGACTTCGGCCGCGAGTTCGGCGGCACGGGCGTCGATCCTGGCGATCCGGTCCCGCTGAGCCGCCCGGTACGCCTGCAGGAAGTCCGCGCTGTAGTGGCTCGGCTCCGGCGGCGCGGCGAACCCGTTGCGCGGGCAGTACATGTCCAGCGCGGGATCCACCGACATCGGGTCCGCTTCGGCGGTGACGGAGGGGTCGACGCAGTGCAGCAGGACCTGCCCCTGGCCCGGGTGCGGGGCGAGGAAGATCGCGCCGTCCGGCACCGGCATCCGCGCGCCCGCCAAGGCGATCGGCCGCCCGGCGGGTGTCACGTCCAGCCGTAGTTCGGGTTCGAGGGACGCCTGCTCGATGTAGAAGGCCGACAGGGTGCCGCCCCCGGAGTGGCCGAAGGTCACCACCGCCTCGAACCCGTTGTCCCGGAGGAAAACGTGGCCCGCCGCCGCGTCCAGCAGAGCCTGCTCGTGCACCAGTGCGATGTCGTTGTTCGGCGAGCGTGAACCCTGCGTCCAGACCGAGACCCCGCTTCGCAGCAACAGCGGGATCATCGGGTGGTGCGTCACCGACTGACGCGGGTGCATGAGGGTCACCACCGTCGTCGCACCGTCGAGAGCGTGCAGCACGCCCTCGACCTTCGCGCCGTCGAAGGTGGTGAGCTGGTGGGCGCTCACCGTGACGCCGGGTGGCGCGTCCTCGGTGTGGACGTCCCGGCCCGCACCGAGCCGGTCCACCGCCGTGGTGCTCATTCGCCGCCACCGGCGGGCACGACCACCAGTTCCGCCTTGTCCCAGCGGCTCACCCTGCCGTCGCGGACGGCCGCGACCGAGCTGTACCAGACGGCGTTGCGGCAGCCGGTCGCGCCGCGTTCGACGCGGATCGGGCCGGGGGCGGCGACTTCGAGATAGGGGCCGCGGCGGCGGACGGTCACGTCCGGGTCCTTCGCCGCGACTTCGGCGAGCGGGCGGAAGTCGTCGATGTCGAGGACGAACAACGTGGTCATGCGAACGTCACCGGCTCCGGCTCGCCCTCGTACCGCTCGGCGATCAGCTCCGCCTTGCGCGCGTAGAACTTCTCCAGTGACGGCTCGGGCTCCCCCGCCACGTCCATGAGCGCGTCGACGCTCAGGTTGGCGTCGAGGTCGTCCTCGGTGGTGATCGCGCGCAGCGGCCGGGTGATCTCCATCAGGTACCCGTTGGGGTCGGTCACGTAGATCGACTCGACGGTTTCGTGCCGCACCTGCAGCTCACAAGGCCAGTCGCTCACGTCCAGCCGGCGCCGGTACTCCAGGAGGTCCTCCTCGCTGTCCACGTGGATCGCGAGGTGGCGGGCCCGGTGCAGCAGATCGGGAATTCCGGTGTCGCGGTACGGCTCGACCCCGAAGTAGTAGAAGAACGCGAGCCGGTCGCCGTTGCCGATGTCGAAGAAGAAGTGGATGAAGTCCGGGTGGTCGCCGGGCCCCCAGCCGAGGGCGCAGGTCGCGTGGACGACCGGGAAGCCGAGGACGTCCCGGTAGAAGGTGATGGTCGCTCGCGGGTCGAAGGTCGGGAACGCCGCGTGGTCGACGCCCCGCACCGTGTGCGCGGGCCGGTCCCGTTCCGGGGATGACATCTCCGTACTCCTTTCGGACTGGGTGGGTGACGCGAGCGTAAGCCGATCCTGTCTAGCTCGTCAATATTCTGACGATCGAGTATCGTTCGACGCATGACGACACGAATCGACGTCCCGGTGGGCCGGGGCAGGATCACCGGGCTCACCACGGACGGCGAAGCGGGAACGCCACTGGTCGTAGCCCTGCACGGGGGTGGATACCACTCCGGATACTTCGACGTGCCCGGTCACTCGCTGCTCGACCTCGGCGCGGCGGCCGGGTTCGCCGTTTTCGCGCTCGACCGCCCCGGCTACGGCGGGAGCGACCCGTTGCTCGGCGAGGCGAGTTTCGCGGGCAGCGCCGAAGTGCTCGACGCGGCGATCGATACATTGTGGACAGAACACGGCCGGGGGCGCCCCGGCGTGGTCCTGATCGCACACTCCATCGGCTCGGCCATCGCGGTGCACCTCGCCGCACGCCACCCGCGCTGGCCGTTGCTGGGCATTTCGCTGCACGGCATCGGAGACCGGTCCCCCGCGCACATCGTCGACGCCTGGCACGCCATCCCCGCGGGCGCTCCGATGGAACTCCCGGCGGAACAACGGCGCGCCCTGTTGTACGGCCCGGCGGGAACGGTCGACGCCGGCGTCGTGGAAGCGGCGAAGGCCTCGGTGGAACCACTCCCGCTCGCGGAAATGCTGGAAATCGTCGGGGAATGGCCGGAGGACGTGGCCGGACTGGCCGCCGCGGTCACCGTTCCGGTGCAGTACACGCTCGCCGAGTACGACGGCCTGTGGGTCGTCGACGAGAACCGGGTCGAGACGTTCGCCGGGTACTTCACCTCCGCCCCGTGGGTGGACGCGAGGCTGCAGGCCGGCGCCGGGCACAACCTCGACCACCACCGGCTCTCCCGTGCTCTGCACCTGCGGCAGCTGGCCTTCGCGTGCGAGTGTGCGACGCGGGTTCCGGCGGCCGGCGACTAGGATGGCCCGGCAATCGCACGCGACGGATCGCGACCGAGGGGTGGATGTGGTGACCGCGGAGGGCTCCGGGGCGCGGGGGCGTTCAGGTGGGCGCCCGGAGTCCCGTCGAGGTGCGGCGCCCCGGCGCAAACTGCTCATGAGCGAGATCGTCGACCAGGCGATGCGACTGTTCGCGGAACGCGGCTACGACGGGACGACCCTGCAGGACGTCGCGGACGCGGTCGGGTTGAGCCGCCCCAACCTCTACAACTACGTCAAGAGCAAGGAAGAGCTGCTCGTCGCGATGGTCGAGGCGACGGCGCAGAGCGCGGCGAACTCGTTGCGGGAGGTCCGGCAGCGCACGGACCTCGACCCGGCCGGGAAGCTGCGCCTGCTCGTGCGCACCCTGGTCCTGCAGCGCGCCGAACGCCCCGAGCAGTTCCGCACACTCGACCGCAGCGACCAGGCGCTCCCGCCGGAGATCGCGAAGAAACACCTGGAAAGCAGGCGGGCCGTCCTCGGCGAGATCATGGCCGTCCTCGAGGAGGGGGTCACCGCAGGCCTCTTCCGCCCCATCGACGTGCGCGTCACGGCCCTGTCGATCATCGGCATGGGCAACTGGGTGGCCTGGTGGTTCCACCCGTCCCCGGCGCATCCCGCGGAACCCGTGGCCGACCAGATCGCGGACAACGCGGTGGCGATGGTGGCGCGGGAACCCGGGCGCACCCCGGACACGCCGACGCCACTCGGGGCGGTCGCACTGCTCCAGCAGGACCTCGACTACCTCACCCGGCTCCTCACGGCGGAAGAAGGACGAAGGGGCCCAGCCGGCGAAGGGTAGTTCCCCGGCGAACCCGCTCACCCCTCGTCGGCGGTGAGCACCCCCAGGATCTCGACCAATGTGGACAGCTGTTCCGCGGTCAGTGGGCGGAACAGCTCTTCCGCCGCCAGTTCGTAGCTGCTCGTCCAGTCCTGGGCCAGCGCGGCTCCTTGCGGGGTCACCCGGAGGAGCACGGACCGGCGGTCGTCCGCACTGGCCTGGCGTTCGAGCAGTCCGTCGCGGACGAGCGCGTCGACGAGGGACGAAGCGGTCCCCTGGGTGATGCCGACCGCGAGCGCGAGCTCGGTGACACGAACCGGTTGTGACCGTGCCACCTCGACCACCAGGCGGGACCTCGGCGTCGACACGCCGTGCTCACCCAGGCGCTCGTTGAATTGACGCACGAGGACCTTCGCCGCACGGCTGAACTCGTCGGCCACCCGCGCCGCGGGCACGCGTTCCCTCGCGCCGGACATCTCCACCTCCTGCTTGACGGACCTTCCTGCAGCAGGTTACATAGAGACAGATACATCGATGCCAAACTATTCGACGGCGATGCTCTTGCTGGGCGGGCAGCGCACGAGAAATGCGCGCAAAAGGAGTGGAAGCATGAAGATCTTCGTCACCGGCGGCAGCGGTTTCGTCGGCAGCGCTCTCGTCGATCGCCTCGTCACCGAGGGACATGAGGTCCTGGCGCTCGCCAGGTCGGGCGCGAGCATCGAGCGCGTGCGGGCGGCCGGGGCCGACCCGGTCCCCGGCGATCTCGCCGACCTGGGCAGGACCGATCCCACTGCACGGCCGTGGCTCGCGAGACTGCGGGAAGCCGACGCGGTCGTGCACGTCGCGGCCCACATGGAGTTCTGGGGACCCGACTCCCTCTTCGAACAGGCCAACCTCGTGCCGACCGTGGCCCTGCACGCGGCGAGCGTCGCCGCCGGGGTGCGACGGTTCGTGCTCGTCAGTGCCGCGTCCGTCTCCACGGGCAGCCAACGCCGTCCCGTCGTCGACGAACGAACTCCGGAAGGCCGGCCGAACCTCGCCTACAGCCGGGTCAAGCTGGCCACCGAGCGCGCACTGCTGAACGCCCGCGGCGGGCAGACCGATCTGGTGGTGCTCCGGCCGCCGTTCATCTGGGGCCGCGGGATGGCGACCCTCGGCCAACTCACCGAGACCGCCGAGGCCGGACGGTTCGCCTGGATCGACGACGGCAGGCACACCGTCGACTTCGTGCACGTCGGAAATCTGGTCAGCGCAATGGTTCTCGCGCTCACGCGGGGTCGTCACGGGGGCGTCTACCACGTCACCGACGGCACCCCGATGCCGATCCGGGACTTCCTCACCCCCTTGCTGGCCACGCGTGGCGTGGACTTGTCCGGCAGCCGCAGCGTGCCCAGGGCGATCGCGGCGCCCCTGGCGGCGATGATGGACCGCACCGCACGCCTGCTCCGCCGGAAGACGGCACCCCCGCTGACGAACTGGCTCGTCAGCTGGACCGGCCGCGACCGGTCCTACGACATCACCGCCGCGAGGACCGAACTGGGCTACTCGCCTGACGTGACCCTGGAGAAGGGCCTGGCAGAGATGAGGTAACCCATGCCAGCGAACACGGACGGCTCAGACGGTGATCACGGTCTTCCCGATCGTCCGCCCGCTCCCGGCCAGCTCGTGGGCGTGAAGATCACCTGTCAGAGCGCGGCTGCTTATGATGATGACGACGCGAAATGTCGAACGAACGGCGGACGGCTTGGGCGAAGACTACGTTCCGATCCTGGGCGAACTCGCGGGGCGATCTGTCGTCCCTCTGACCGATGTGCCTGCCGGCATGCGCGCCGTGACGGTGCCTGTCAAGAGGGATGGGGAGACGCGTGTTCCCCGCGACCGTCGCGGGCGTATCAAACCGGTCCGCGTTGATCTGGTCGCAGCTACACAGCCTGCCCTCTTCGAACCTCCTGACTCTCTCTCCAAGGCAGATCTCATCTGGGTGTTGTCGAAAAATTCAAGGCGCTGGGGATCGGTGGCCCGGAGGTTCGGCAACCGCAGTGGCGAGGTGGCTGCTGGGCTGGTCAGGCAGGGGGGAATCGTGCTTCGATGTGCCGTCGACCGTGACCAGCTTCGCCTTGGTTCGCCCGAAGGCTGGTCGTTGTCCCGCGCGTGGCGAGAACAATCCGCCGACGTGCTCGCCGAGTTGCGCCCACGACGCGATCCTGACGAGGTCAGAAAGGAATTGATGCGACTTCTCGATGGGGTCGAAGGTCCTGCCACCCTGGTGGCCGAGCGGGAACTCCTCCGTGCGGTACCCGCCGGCTCGCCGTTGACGGTCCCGGCGGGAACTTTCACAGCAGCCAAGAGCTGGGTGACGTATGAGGCGTCCTTGTTGGCTGCTGCCGCGTGGGTTGCGCTGGACCATGTTCCCGACCTGACGGAATTGGCGGGGCTTGCCTGGGGTGACACTCACATCACGTGGTCGACGGCTCGCTCGATAGTCTTCAGCCAGTTGATCGAGCAGGATTTTGCGACTGCTGTCAAAAGAGCCGACATCGATATCAGAATGCGCGGACCGCTGATCTGGCGTCAAGGCAGCGCCATCGCAGACGCAAGGCGTGCGCATCCCTGGATTGGGCTTCCCAGGGACGGGATGCGACTGGCCGGTGAGCTGGAGTACTCAGGTGTAGGGGTCTTGCTGGTCGAGAACGCAGCCAGCTTCCAGGAGGTCTGTGCGGACCCTCAGATCTCGGGCAAGTGGCTCTGCATCTGGGGCAAAGGCAAGGCCATCGTGACCGCGGCGGAACTCATCAACGCCCTGCAGGTGACCAGGGTCGTTACCTGGCTGGACCTCGACGCGGCGGGCCTCGAGATCTTCGCCATGCTGGCCGAGCGCGTCTCCTGCGAAGTCATTCCGGTGGGAATGGATTTCGAGTTGTGGGAAGCCGGGCGTCCGCGAACGCGCCGCATACCGGAGGAGAACGACAAAGCCATCCGCGAAGACAAAGCGCTCGCCGCGAAGCTCATCGAGCGATTGCCGGCGTCGCTGCGGGAGGTCGCGGTGGGCATCATGCAGACGGGAAAGTCGGTCGAGCAACAGACCCTGCACCAGCAGATACTTCCAGTGCTCCCCGGCATACTCGAGGGCTTGTCGGCGACCTGAGTCGGAACTGCAACGACCTATCACTCACACCCAAGGTCGACCGGATCGTACCCAGTCGGCCGTCACCTCGACTCGCCGTTGTTCCGCGTCGTGAGCCCAGATCCGCACCGGCTGGTTGTAAGCATCGGTCAGGGCGGCGTGAGTGAACCAGAGAATCTCCTGGCAGGCCTCGGCTGCATCGTGCAGTACCGAGTCTTGGCAGGTACCGAAGATGGTCACGCCCTGCTCCTCCGCTACCTGCCGGAGTGCGCGAAGAACGTCTTTCCGGTTCACCTCGCCAAGAGAGTTTCCCAGTTCGTCGATCACGAGGACGCGAGCGCCGGGATCCTCGGCCGCTAGCAACGCGGCAAGCGTCACCTGGACCGCGTAGACCTTCACCTGCGCACCGTTGGCAACCTCGCGGTAACTGATCATCTTCCCGCCAGGGGAGCGTCGCCAGCGGGGCGAGACCTCCCAGTGCCATCTGCCCGTGGCGGTCTCGGGTCGTCTTGACACCACCTCCAGCTCCGCGCCCGCGCCCCCGCGGACCAGATCGAGCCGGTTGAGGGCCTGACTCATGCTGGCGAAGTGCCCTTCAATACTGCTTTCGATCATGTCCTGCAATGCCTGAAGTGCGCCGGTGCGTTCGTCGACCTCCCGCCCGAGGTCCCTGATCGTCGCGTCCCGTCGCGATCTCTCACGGCGGATCGTGTTCTCAGTGATGAGGTCCCGTTCACTAGAACCCAATAGACGGTTGTGCAACGGCTGGGACAACTCTTCGAACGACACGGACCCAGAGGTGGCGTCCTCGCCATCGGCGAGGTCCTCGCGCCGCTCGATGACCCTTTTGATGTCAGCCGGTACCTCGGGGGCGTCGGCACAGTAGGCGTCGAGCGCTTCCTTGAGGGCCTCCTGAGCTCTGTTGCGCAACCGCTTGGACGTCAGTCGCCGGGTTTGCTCGTCTTGGCGGCTCAGCAAGTCGTGCGCTTCTTCGAGCGTGGCCCCCCACCCGGTCTCCCAATAGGGCAGACGCAGATCCTCGAGAGCTTGTTGAGCCGATTTCTGTTCCCTCTTGGCCATCTCGAACTCACGATTCGCCTTGTCCGCGACACTCTTGGCCAGAGCGACACTCGTGCTGTGGTTTTGGGCAAGGTCGTGAGCTGCTTGCCAGTTCGTGAAGGCGGCCTCCTCCTCGGCGCCGAGGACGTCGGCACGGGCGACGCGTTCTTCAACGAGTGTCGAAAGCCTGGCTCGTTCGGCGTCGAGCTCGCTCAACCGTGCGGCCGCCTTGGCGCGCTCCAAAGCAGCGTCGGCCGATCGCACGGCTCGTTGGCTGGCGCCGAATTTTTCCCGCTCTTGACGGACCACTCTGTCAGCCGCGTCGACCTTGAGACGAGCGGCTGCGATACGCGATGCACGCCCCAGGAACGAGGCTTCGAAGCCGCCAATGGTCGCGATAGCGGCGTGTGCGTCGACCGCTCGGTCCGGCTCCAGGTGGTGCTCGTGGCGGTCAGCCAGAACGGCGAGTAAACCACCGACCGGGAGTGTGGCGGTGACGCCGTCCGGTAACGGGTTCGGGGAGTCTGGGTCGTCCGCGGACACGAACACGCTTCCTGGCAGTGTGCTGACCGCTGCGGCGGCGCGTTCCTCGTCGCCGTGCTCGATGACCACCGCCGACCGAAGTGACCACAGCAGTGGTTCCCACTTTTCCCGGGCGTGGTCCTCGATCGTGACGACGTCTGCGAACGCGGCGCCGGAGAGACCTTCGTCGGTAAGGCGCTCGAGAATGGACACTGTGTCCGTGCTGACGCCCTCTTCCGCTTGGCGAAGTTCCGTCACCCGCGCCGCGTGCGCGGATTGGGCGATCCCCAAGTCCGACTTCGCTCCTGCCTCACGGCCGCTCGCCTCGCGCAGGATGAGTTCGGCATCTTGAACGCTTGTTCCATCCCACCCGTCGGCCACCACGAGCAGTGCCGTTCGCTGGTTGTTCACGTTCGCGAGATTGTTCGAGAGGACAGCGTGTTCCGTGTCGTTGGTCTCTCTCGCTTCTGTTCGGGCAGACCATTCCTCCCGGGCGACCCGTTCAGTGTCGGCCAGATCACGACGCAGCGCGAGAATACGATGAGTTTCCTCTGCTGCGCGACGCGCCCCATCAGTCTGTTGTACAGATTCTTCCGCGGCCTTGACCGCCTGTTTCGCCGCCACGTGCTCCGGTACGAGGTCCACGTACCGCCGGGCGAAGTGAAGCCGCCACATCTCCCTGCCGTAGGCCAATCGCTCCCGTGACTTCTTCCGGTTCGAAATGCCCGCCAGCTCCGCTTCCTCCTCCTGCCAACGTCGGTGGTGATCGGCTTGCGCCTGTTCGGCGCCGCGTTGTTGTTCGGCGAGCGCGTTGCGTTGCGCCTGCTCGTCCTCGAGGAAGTGGTGCAGTCCGGCGAGCTCGATGAGCGAGCTGCCTATGGCATCGGTGGTCATCTCGGTCATTTGCTGGGAGAGCAAGGACACGCTCGCTCGTCGCAACGTGGTGTCGAGGTACGCCATGCAACGTGGCGCATCGCCATAGAGCGTCTCCTGCATCTGGCGTGCCGACGACTGGTTGACCGCCCCGAGGGAAGCCCAGATCTCGTCAGCCTGGCTGTAGCGGATCTCGTCGGTTTCACCGTCCGCCACGTGCATGCCGTAGCACCAGCGAACCTGGAGGTAAGGAGACCGGCTTGCCAGTTTCACCCACACTGTCAGGAGGGGAATGTCGGTGCCGGCAGGGTCGTGAGGTTCGGCGAAGAGACCGACGATGTAACCGTGGCCCGGGGCCGCGAAACGTGCCTCGTCCACTCCGGCCGCGTCCGGCTTGAAGAGGAGGCCAGATGCGAGCTGGCCGCCGTTGACATCGAGCCGCCACTGTGGATCGGCGAGCAGGACGGTGACGGCGGCCAGGAAACTGGTCTTGCCAGAACCGTTGCTGTCGCTCTTCGGCCCTACACCCGACACCGCGATGAAGGTCCCGGCGACGATGGGTATCGCGTGTGTGGTGAGTCGGGCGACGTCGAAGGTCTGTACGGCCACGAGTTCGCGAGTGCCCACCACACCCCTGGTCTGGTGGTGCTGCCCCACCGAGTGCTGGTTCATAGACAGGTCGGGGTTCCCTTCAGGTAGCGCGTGCCTGGCGACGAAGGCGGATGGATTCCGCCAGCAAACCGTGAGGTTCGCTGAGCAACACGAGTTCTTCGAAGATCGATTCGGTGGCCTGCGGTGTCAGCCGGTTGAACTGGGGTCCCGGTACCACGCCGTGGTTCCGTCCGTAGCCGAGGATCTTGGCATCCCGCAGGCGACGCAGGCTGTTCTTGATCGTTGCCTCCGGCAGCTTGGAGTTGGTCAGGATCCGCGGAGGCACCGATTCGGACACCGTCCAATCCGAGTTCGGGGGGATGATGCCGCGGGCACGCGGGATTGCCACGGCGTGCAGCAGCACGAGAGCAAGGACGGCCCGGTCGTCAGGGGGCAGTACGCCCAAGCCTGTCGTCGTCAACGCGTGCGCCACCGCGTCGGAGTATCCCGACAGGAAACCCTCACGGGTCTCGAGCAAGACCCGGCCGGATTCAGCGAGGATCCGCTCCACGCTGGCACGCAGGGCTTCGTCGGAAAGCGCCCGGAACGCGTTCTTGGGCACGGGTTGTTCTGCTTCCTCGATGGCACGGACCGCGACGAGCACATGTTCCCTACCCTTCTGGTCCAATGCCGTCAGAGACAACCCGCGCTCCATCGAGCGCGTCGCGGGATCCTTCGTGGAACTAGAGGTGTTCTGATAAGTGAGGGAAACAGCCGAGACTGGTGGTCGTCTGGCATGAGACGAAGATGGATCCGAGGCCGGTGGTTCAGGCAAACGAGACCATGTCTGCCTGAGCACGGCGACCTCCTGATCGGTCCACGTCGCTACGGCCGGCCCCATCGTCAGTGCACCGGCCGCACGGTCGATCTCGATGAGACCGGCGGCTTCGAGCGTGGTCAGCGCTCCCTTGGCGTGCATTTCCGTCGCCCGCCGGGGCTCTTCTTCATCGCTCGTGGCTCCAAGGGCCACGACTACAGCGAGCACGTCCTGTATTTTGGCTACGGCCGACGGGTAGAGCGGCGTCGCCGGATCCCGCCAGCAACAGCGCACGCACGCGGCAAAAGTTCGCAACAGCCGCGGAGGTGCAGGACGGGCCGAACGAATCCCGTCGATACCGTCCCCCAACCAGACGCCGTCGGCTTCCGGAAGCCAGCCCAGCGTGACTCGGCCTCCCGAGACGTCGACGACACGCCTTCCTGTCCGTCGGGCCAGGTCGTTCAACAGACGCGCGTGGCCATGCTCTGACGGTCCAACTACAGCCTGGAGCACTCTCAGGGCAGCGTGCAGTTCGGGCGGACGCATCTCGTAGATCGAGAATCGTCGTTCCCGGGGAGCACCAGGGGCGTCGTTCACGGCTTCACTCCGACATCCACGGTGGATGCCCGTCACTGGACATGTCACTCACGTCGTGCATCTGGGCGATCCCAGTCCGGCGCACGCTCACGGGCGACAGATGCGTTACCTCACCGGGTGGGTCGACGATCAGTGCTTCGCCGAGTTCGACCTCGTACGGCAACGCGGGATCGGCGTGTGCGGCGAGCAGTTCCGCGACCTTCCTAGTGCCTCTTCAAGGAACGTTGACGTGGTAACCGTGTCGCGTGGACATCCGGGCGG
>NZ_BAABIB010000017.1:0-159899 GCF_039542405.1 Amycolatopsis dongchuanensis | reverse complement strand
CGCGGCCGGAGGCCACTGCGGAGCGGGGCGGCCCGGCCGGGTGCTGCGGCGCGCTGCGGAGGCGGTCGGGCACCGCGGGGTCGCCGCAGTGCTGCGCGGCCGGGAGCTGCGGGGATGGCCGGGCGCGGCGCGACCGCGGGCTGAGGGGCGCGGCCGGGCGCGGTCCGGAGTGGCTGATGCTGAGCGACCGCCCGGGCGCTGCACGGCGGCCGGGCGCTGAGCGAGTGACCGGTGGCTGCACAAGGCAGCGGCCGGTGACCTGGCAGCGGATTCCGCACGCGAAACCGCCGAGATGTGCCAGGTGGCCGGGGATGTCCCAGGTGAAGGCGCACTCCCCGTCTCGACCGCAGCGGTGCGTCGGCGGGGCCGCCACGGCAACCGGCCCCCAAGCCGCCCCCTGCCAGGCCGCGACCCAAGGCGCCCCTGCCAGGCACCCCAAGCCCCCAGCCAGGCCCCACCAACCCCACCGCCCCGGCGAAGGGCGTCAGCGCAGCCAGCTGCGGTTGGACAAGTCGTCCTCGTCGAAGTCGTCTCGGGAGTGGCGGCCTCGGCGTGGCTGCGGGTCGGCGGGGGGTGGCTGGCGCGGGGTGAAGGACTCGGTTCCCGCCGGGCCGAAGTCGTCCTCCTGCGGGCCGAACTTCATCTCCGTGCTCTTGTCCCCCAGCGCCTTCTCCGTGGCCCAGCCCCCGGCCTCGCGCTCCCGCCTGCCCAGCTCGCGGCGGTGCTGGACGTACCGCTCCGCCGCCTTCACCTGCTTGGTCATGTACTCCTGCGACCGGGCCTGGATCTCCTGCCCCTGCCGGTCCAGCAACGCCCGCCGGTCCGCCTGCTCGCGGACCAGGCCGTCCATCCTGGCCTTCAACCGCCGGATCTCGTCCGAGACCATGCGCCCCTCCTCGTCCCGCGGCCCTACCGCTGGGTGACCGACCGGTCGCCCTCGTCGTCGAGCGAACCGCTGATGCGGCCGCCCGCCCCACCGGAGTTGAAGATCCCGCCGTCGATGCGGTACGCCCGGGAACTGCGCTCCTGGTCCTCGCCACCACCGCCGGCGGCACCCATGCCACCCATCATGCCGCCCAGCGAACCCAGGCTGCCGAGCCCGCCGGACCCAGCCGCACCACCGCCCTGCTGCTGCGTCGCCAGCGCCTCGGTCCCGATCGGCTGCACCCCGGGCGTCGCGTGCTGCTGCATCGACGCACCGGTCTGCTCCCCCGGCGCCAGCGAGGACGCATCACCCAGCGAACCACCGCTCGTCACGCCCGCGACCCCGGCACCGATCGGCTCGCTCGTGGCGGGCACCGTCTGCTCGAAACCACCCGCGCCGTCCGGCACAGGCCCCGAAGCCGCCGCAGGCTGGATCGAGACATCCGACTGCCCACCACCGAAACCGCCGTCCGGCACCGGACCCGAAGCCGCGGCGGGCTGGATCGAGATGTCCGAGTGCGCACCGCCGACGGAAGCACCACCACCGACGGAAGCACCCGAACCCTGCGGCACGTCGCCGCTGACGGGCCGCGGCACCGAGCCGTCGTCCTTCCCGACCAGGCTCTCCGCCCCAGGCTTCTCCTCGCCGAGGGTGTACTTCGTCGGCTCGCCGGTGCCGTCGTCGATCGTGACGACGGTCGGGCCGTCCGGCCCCTCGGGACGTTCCGCGGTGATCTTGAGGTTGCCGTCCTCGATGTGGATCTTGCCATCGGGACCCGGCCGGTACGCGCCGTCCGGCCCCGGCTGACCCGGCGTCGCACCAGGACCCTGCGGGCCGAAAGACGGCTGCCCGGTCCCGGTTTCCTTGCCGTCGCCCCAGTCGAGCTGGTAGTCCTTCGGCTTCCCGGTGCCGTCGTCGACCGAGATGCCCATCTTGCCGTCGGCGTCCGGCTCGGACATCTCGATCTTCTTGTCGCCCTGCTCGACGGTCAGCGTCTCCGGCTCGTCGCCCGCGTCCTTGATCGCCTCGCCCGTCTTCGGGTCGATCGGGTACGGCTCGCCGGTCTCCGGGTCGACCTCCATCGGCTTGCCCGTGTACGGGTTGATCCCCTGCTGCGCTTCCTGCTTCGCCGCGTCCGCGGTCGCCGACGGGTCCGGTGTGGACGGTGTCGACGGTGTCGATGGCACCGTGGCGGACGGCGGCGTCGTGCTCCCGCCACCGCCGCTTCCCGTTCCCCCACCGCCGGTCCCGGTCCCGGTCCCGCCGCCACCGGTGTTCCCGTTGTGGTCGCCGGTACCGCTCGGCTTCGTCTCACCGGTGGGCTGCTTGGCGCCCTCGAACTCGTTCTTGATCTTGCCCATGACGTCGTCGAGGGCGTCGTAGGCCTGGTTCACCAGGTCCAGCGTGTCCTTGCAGGTCTTGTCGAACCCCTTGTACAGCCGGTCCCACATGTCCGGGTTGAACTGGTTCTGGATCCACTGCTTGGCCAGGTCCTGGCCGTGCTTCTTGATGTCGTCGTCGTCGCAGCAGCCGTCGTCGTTGAGCGTCTCGACGAGGTTGGTGCCGAAGTTGAGGTCCATCCAGCCGGCGATCGCCTTCAGGTCGTCCTTCTCGGCGTGCTCCCCGTTCGCGACCGCGACGACCTTCTGCGCCATGGCGTAGTCGGCCTTGCCGACCTGGTCGGTGTACATCGCGACGACCGCGTCGGCCTTGCCCTTGCACAGCTGGAAGACCGTGTGCACCGCCGTCGTGGTCGCCTCGTGCGCGTCCTCGAGGGTCTGCGCGAGCTTGTTCGCCTTGGGGAGGATCTGGTCGTTGTAGTGGTCCGATGCCGCGTCCGCGCCCGCGCCGCTCCACGTCTGGAACAGCGTGCTCAGCGTGGTGCCGGTGTCCTTGACGGCCTGGTCCACCGTGGTGGCGCCGGTCTTGAAGTGGTCGGCGTCGGCGAGGAAGTTCTCGAAGCTGATGCCGCGCTGCTCGTCGAAGCGCTTCTTGATGTCGTTGTTGAAGTCCAGTGGCCGTGTGTTGCCCCGGCAGTCGTCCGGGATCTTCGCGAGCAGCGAGCCGAAGGTCTGGAACACCTTGAGCGCGGGCTCGGCGGCGTCGAACAGCTCGTCCGACGTCTTGGTGCCGGTGCCGCCCGGCGCGGGCGCCTGCTTGCCGTCGAGCTGCGTCTTGCCCTCGTCGACGGCCTTCTTCTCTTCGCGCTCGTTGTAGCTCGCCTGGTCCCCGGCCTTCTTCGCGGCGTCGTAGGCCGCGTCGGTGCCCTGGAACCCGAGCATCGGGGTCGCGTTGTACGCCTCCGCGTACCGCGCCGCCTCGTCACGCTCCTCCTTCGTGGAGGACGACGGCATGCCCTCGAACAGCGGCGCCTGGTTCTCCTGCTGCCACGCGCTGATCAGCATCGTCTTCTGCTCGGGCGGCACGCTCGGGTCGTCGAGCAGCGCCTTGACCTCGGACCACTTCTTGGCCATCAGACGGTCCCCGCATTCGAGATCGCGTTGCCCTGCGCGTGGTCGTTCTCGGCGTAGCTGCGGCCGCCGGAGCCGATGTTGGCGCCGAACGCGTTGAGCGTGTTGCTGTACCCGCTCACGGCCTGCCACAGGGTCTGCACGCCGGTGGTGTACTTCTGGGCGTGGTCGCCGTGGGCCTGGCCGAAGCCCTGCGCCGTCACGGGGGAGCTGGCGAGGTCGGTGTTCTTGTCCGGCAGGTCCTCGGCCACCTGTGTGATCTTCTTCGACGCCGAGGCCATCGCGTCGGTGCTCGCGGTGTAGCCGCCGCTCATGTCCGAGTCCCCCTCACCAGGTGTGCTTACGGCAGTTCCGACGCACGTCCCCGGCGCGCGGTGCCGTTGCCCGTGCAAAGAATGTACTCACCCGCCGCGTCACCGCGCAGCCGTTTCACCTGGTTTGTTCCGCAGTGCCTCGGTCAGGATCCGCGCGACGGACTCGACGTCGGTCAGCTGGTCGCGCTCGTCGAGGTCGATGGTGACCTCGAAGAAGACCTCCAGCGTGGCGAGCAGCCGGATGCGCCCCTTGGAGTCGATGCCCAGCTCCTCGAGCGGGGTGTCCGGCCGCACGCGCTCGGGGTCGAGCAGGAAGGTGTCGCACACGAGCTTGCGGACCTCGGCGACGTGATCAGACATGGGGACCACCGTACTGCGCCCTGGCCGCCGACCTGGACACCTTCCCGCTGGAAGTGCGCGGCAGCTCACCGGGCCCGACCAGGTGGAACGCACGCAGGGCGAGGTCGTGCTCCTGCGCCACCGCGCGCCGCACCGCCCGCGCCACCTCCGCCTCGTCCGGCTCCGCGTCCCGCAGCCGCTCCGCCACGACGGCGACACCTTCACCGCGGTCGTCCTCGACTGCGAACGCGGCGACGCGGTCCCGGCGGATCGCGGGATGCGCCTGCGCCACCGTGCCCTCGATGTCCTGCGGGTAGTGGTTGCGGCCGTCGATGACGATGAGGTCCTTGAGCCGCCCGGTGAGGTACAGGTCGCCGCGGTGCAGCACGCCGAGGTCCCCCGTCCGCAGCCACCCGTCGAGCCCTTCGAGGTGGTTGCCGAACGCGTCGTTCTCGCGCCGCCAGTACCCGGCCGCGACGTGGGGACCGTGCACCCACACCTCGCCGAGCACCCCGTCCGGCTGCACGCGCCCGTCGTGGACGATCCGGACCAGCTGCCCCACCGGCCTGCCCACGGACACCAGCTCCCGCCGCTGCGGGAAGTCCGGCCCCACTTCGACCGCCCGCCCCTCCGCGAGCGCGTCGCGGTCGAACGCGGTGATCGTCGGCCCCTCTGGACCCGCACTCGTCACGTACACCGTGGCTTCGGCGAGCCCGTACGACGGACGGTGCGCCTCGCGGCGGAACCCGTACGGCCCGAACGCCTTCTGGAACTCCTCGACCGTCTGCGGGCGCACGGTTTCGGCTCCGTTGAGCGCGATCCGCACGCCCGACAGGTCCAGACCTTCGCGGGGCGCCGCCTCGACGGCCAGGTCGTAGGCGAAGTTCGGCGCGGCGGTGAAGACGTCGGGGTAGTCCGACAGCTGCCGCAGCCACCGTTCGGGCCGCCGCACGAACTCCACGGGCGCCATGAACACCGACCGCGACCCCAGGAACACCGGCAGGCACACCAGCTGGACGAGCCCCATGTCGTGGAAGAACGGGATCCAGCCCGCACACGTCGTCCCACTGTCCACTTCGTACGCCAGGCTCGCCTGCCAGCAGCTCGCGACCACGGCCCGGTGCGGGATGATCGCCCCGGCGGGTTTCCGCGTGGAGCCGGAGGTGTACTGCAGGTACGCGGGCGCTTCGGGGTCGACGGGGACCGGATCGGCGCCGGGGCCGTCCAGCTCGTCGACCGCCAGCACGTGCCGCGGCTCGCCGAGCTCCCGCACGCGCTCGAGCGTGGACGACGACGTCAGCCAGACCTCCGCCCCGCAGTCCTCCAGCGCGCCGAGCAGCCTGCCGCGGTGGGCGCGCAGCGACGGGTCGAACAGCGGCACCGCCACCATCCCGGCGGCGAGCACGCCGTAGAACGCCACGGGATACGTGAGGTCCTGCGGCGCGACGATCGCGACGCGGTCACCCGGCTCCGCGATCTCCCGCAGCCGGTGCGCCACCACCCGCACGCGTTCGGCGAGCTGCGCCCACGTCAGGCTGTGCTCGCCGCCGCCCCGGTAGTCGAGGAACGTGAACACCGGCCGGTCGTCCCCGGCCCTCGCGAACAGCCGATCGAGCAGTGAGCCGCGCAAAACGTCCTCGGGCACCGTCATCGCGTTCTACCGTGGGATCCGCCATGGCACATGACCACACGGTACTGAGCACGCGGGCCGCCTGTCTGGCCGCTCTGCGAAGTTCCGCACTCAGCTCGAACCCGGGCTCGGCGCAGGCGAACCTGCTGTTCATGGACGGCCCCGCCCACACGCGGCTGCGCGAGGTGGTGCGCGGCATGATCGCGCGCGCCGAACCGCTGCCGCCGGACGTGCGTGCGCGGATCGAAGGCATAGCCGGTGGGCTCGGCGACGAGTTCGACCTCGTCGCGGACTTCGCGCGCCCCGTCGCCGCGGCGGTGACGGCCGTCGTGCTGGGGGTCGACCTGCCGCCGCGGGTGATCGCCGACATCGAGGCCGTGACGGCGAACCTCGACGCGTGGTTCGGCCGGGGCGGTGCCGCCGACACCGCGGCGTTGCGGCTGGCGATGTTCTTCGCGCGTGCCGGGGTGTTACCGGAGGCGGACGTGACCGAGGAGGAACGCCTCGTCACCCCGGTGATGCTGGCGCACGCGGCGTTCGAGAACTCGCGGAACTTCCTGGCGCTGGCCGGGTTGCGGCTCGTTGTGGAACGCCGGCCGGAGGACGCGCGGTCGCTCGCGAACGAAATCGTCCCGGCCCGGCTGGTCTACCGGCGGGCCACGGAAGACGTCGAGCTGGCCGGGCACCCGGTGCGTGCCGGGCAGACGGTCGCCGTCCGGCTCGACGACGGCCTGCCGTTCGGCGCCGGTCCGCACACCTGCCCCGGCGCGGGGGTCGCGCTCGCCGAAGCCGACGTGGCGCTGTCCGCGCTCGCGCGGGTCCTGCGGCCCGGGCACCGGGTGCGCGAAGTGGAATACAGCACACACCCGGTGTTCCACGGCCTCGAACGGGCCGTGGTGTGGCTAGGAAACTGACGAAACCACGCCGGCGAGCCGGTCGGCGGCGGTCTGCGCGACGTCGTGCGTCGGCGCCTCGACCATGACCCGCACCAGCTGCTCGGTGCCGGACTGCCGCAGCAGCACGCGGCCCTGCTCACCCAGCTCGGTCTCGACGGCCTGCACGGCGTCACGGACCGCGTCCGAGTTCACCACGGCCGCCTTGTCCGCCACGCGCACGTTGATCAGGACCTGCGGCAGCCGCCGCATGACCGACGCCAGGTCGGCGAGCGGCTTCCCGGTGGCGGCGACCCTGCTCATCAGGCGCAGCGCGGTCAGCAGGCCGTCCCCGGTGGTGGCGAGCGCGGGGAACACGACGTGCCCGGACTGCTCGCCGCCCAGCGCGAACCCGCCGGCCCGCAGCTCCTCCAGCACGTAGCGGTCGCCGACGGCGGTGGTGCGCAGCTGCACGCCGTGTTCGCGCATCGCCAGGTGCAGGCCCAGGTTGCTCATCACGGTCGCGACGAGGGTGCCGTGCGTCAGCTCACCCGCCTCGGCCATCGCGAGCGCGAGGACGGCCATGATCTGGTCCCCGTCGACGAGCTCACCGGAGGCGTCGACGGCGAGGCAGCGGTCGGCGTCGCCGTCGTGCGCGATGCCGAGGTCCGCGCCGTGCTCGCGGACGGCGGCCTGCAGCTTGTCCATGTGCGTGGAGCCGCAGTCCTCGTTGATGTTGATGCCGTCGGGCTCCGCGGAGATCGCGACGACCTCGGCCCCGGCCTTGCGGTACACCTCGGGCGCGGCGAAGGAGGCGGCGCCGTTGGCGCAGTCGACCACGATCCGCAGCCCGGTCAGCGGGTGCGGCAGGGAGTCGAGCAGGTGCTGGGTGTAGCGGTCGAGCGCGTCGGGCACGTCGGTGACGCGGCCGATCTCGGCGCCGGTGGGGCGGCTGCCGTTGCCGGACAGGCCCGCCTCGATCTCGTCCTCGATGCCGTCGGGCAGCTTGTGCCCGCCGGCGGCGAACAGCTTGATCCCGTTGTCGGGCATGGGGTTGTGGGACGCGGAGATCATCACGCCGAGGTCGGCGTCCAGCGCGCCCACGAGGTGCGCCACGGCGGGCGTCGGCTGCACGCCGACCCGCAGCACGTCGGCGCCCGCGGAGGCGAGCCCCGCGACGACGGCCGCCTCCAGCATCTCGCCGCTCGCCCGCGGGTCCCGGCCGACGACGGCGACGGGGCGGTGCGAGCGGTCGTGCGCGGCGAGCACCCTGGCGGCACTGGCCGCGACGGAGAGCGCCAGTTCCGGCGTCAGGTCCCCGTTCGCGAGACCACGAACCCCGTCGGTGCCGAACAGGCGAGCCATGTGTTTTCTCTCCTCGAACCTCTGTGCGACGCGGACAACCTAGCGCCCCCGCTTCCGACGTTAACCCCTGGCTCGGGCAGTGCCGTGGGGAGTGCCTTCTGCCCCACCGGACCTGCGCGAGGGCCGGGACCTGACGTCGCCGGCGCGGAAAACGACGAAGGCGCCCATCCTGGTGTGGACGGGCGCCTTCGCGGAGGCAGCGGCAATCAGCGCTTGCTGTACTGCGGAGCCTTGCGGGCCTTCTTGAGGCCGTACTTCTTGCGCTCGGTGGCCCGGGCGTCCCGGGTCAGGAAGCCGGCCTTCTTCAGCGCGGGCCGGTCGTCGGCGTCGACCTCGACGAGCGCGCGGGCGATCGCCAGGCGCAGCGCACCGGCCTGGCCGGAGATGCCGCCACCCTTGAGGTTGCCGAAGATGTCGAACGAGTCCGGCTTGTCGACGGTCACCAGGGGCTCACGGATGAGCTGCTGGTGCACCTTGTTGGGGAAGTACTCCTCGAGGCTGCGGCCGTTGAGCTTGAACTCGCCGGTGCCGGGGACGAGCCGCACGCGGACGACGGCCTCCTTGCGGCGGCCGACCGTCTGGGCGGACCCGCCGGCGGCGCGCGACGGACGCGGGGCGGCCGGGGTCTCGCTGGTCACGACGCCGTCGACGGCCTCGGGGGCCTCGACGTCCGTGGCCTCGGTCTCGGTGCTGGTCACGAACGTTTCCTCACTCACTGGGCGACCTGCGCGATCTTGGTGATCTCGTACGGCTGCGGCTGCTGGGCGCTGTGCGGGTGCTCCGGGCCTGCGTAGACCTTGAGCTTCTTCGCCTGCGCGCGGCCGAGCTTGTTCTTCGGCAGCATGCCCTTGACGACCTTCTCCAGCAGCCGCTCGGGCCGGGTGTCCAGCAGCTCGCCGAACGAGCGCTTGCGCAGACCACCGGGGTAGCCGCTGTGCCGGTACGCGAACTTCTGCTCGCGCTTGTTACCGGTGAGAGCGACCTTCTCGGCGTTCACGATGATGACGAAGTCACCGGTGTCCACATGAGGGGCAAAGGTCGGCTTGTGCTTGCCGCGCAGCAGCGTGGCGACCTCGGTCGCGAGCCGGCCGAGCACGACATTCTCGGCGTCGATCACGTGCCAGGCACGGGTGACATCGCCAGGCTTGGGGCTGTACGTGGGCAAGGGTCTACCTCGTCGTCAACTTGCGTGTGGGGTCGAGTGCGGGCCGAGCGCTTATAGCGCCGCAGCGCACAACGACATATGAAGATACCCCCTCACTCCGGTGCTCTGGAAAGCGGGGGTACCCGAGCCTGGCCCATACTACTGTGAGCCGGTGACCGCCTGCCCACCGAGGACGAAGATGGCCGCTCTCGTGGCCGCGGTGGCGCTGCTCGTGAGCGCGTGCGGTGGCGCGAGGGCGGGGACCGCGGTGCCCAACGGCGCCGAGGCCGCGGCCTACGTGAGCGCCAAGTTCTCGGCGACGCTCGACAAGCTCGCCGACCGGCTCGACGGGACCGACAGCCGCAAGAGCGTGCTCGACACGTTCGCCCGGTTCGACACGAAGAAGATCAACAGCACCGTGAGCGCCGTGCAGCTCGGTGATCCGCCGGCGAGGCTCGCGAAGAACCACTCGAACCTCGACTCCAACGAGTACCTGGACATGTACCACCCGGCGAACAGTCCCGTGGAGTACATGCTGCTGGGGCCGGTGTACGCGAGCCTCGCGCCCACACACTGGGTGTCGATGCCGTATACGGCGGGTGATTTGAACGAGTGCTTCTGGGCCGGCGGGCAGGGGGTGTGCAAGCTGCTGGGGGCGGTGTCCGACTCGGTCGACCAGGGTCGGGCGAAGACGGCGACGAGCAAGGCGGACGGCGGTGTCGAGCTGACGGCGGATGTGACGCTCGGCGCGGTGCTGCAGAACCGGGTGGTGGTGTTCCCGCAGTCGATCCTGGACCAGATCGGCGCGGAGCTGAAGGCGCAGACCCTGCGGGCCCGGATCGTGATCGACGCGCGGGGGAAGCTGGCGGAGCTGCAGCTGGAGGGCACCGTGGCGGGCGGCGGGCACGAGGTCGAGCTGAGGACGCACTACCGCCTCGACGGCACCCCGACGGAGAACGACCTGCCGAAACTCCCGGACCCGGCCGATGTGACGGTCCTCGCGGACAGCACCGCGGTGAGCGACTTCTACGCCCGCATGGGCGAGATCCAGGGCCGGTGAGGCGGATGGCGGAGGAGCGGTTGCCCGGGGATGGGGCGCGGCCGGAGGGCGCGGAGGGGCCGGGGCCGGAGGGTGCGGAGCGGGGCGCGACAGCGCCGGAGGGCGCGGCGCCCGGCAGGGCAGCGGAGCCGGGCGCGGTAGCGCCGGAGCCGGAGAGCGCGATGCCGCGGCCAGGCGCGGCAGCGGAGCCGGGCGGGACAGCGCCGGGCACGGTAGCGGCGGAGCGGGCGGGGTCGGTGCCGAGTGCGGCACCCGGCGCGGCAACGCCGGAGCCGCAGAGGGCGGCAGCATCGGAGCCGGAAGGCGCGGTGCGGCAGGAGGAAGGTTCCGCCCCCGGAGCGGCGCCGGGTCAGTTTGCGGCCGAAGCCGCACCGGCCGTCGGGTCGGGGCTCACGCGAGGTGACGTGGCACCAGGCCACCAGTCGACGTTCAGCGTGGCGTCGGGAACTCAGCAGGGGCAGCCGGGGTCCGCGCAGGCCGGGCCGTCGGCGCCTCCGGCCGGACAGCCGCCCATTCGCCAGGCAGGGTGGTGGCAGCCCGGCGGAGCGACGGCGCAGCAGAGCGCACCGTTCGCCGCTCCCCCGTCAGGCCAGCCCGCCGGACCGTGGCAGGGACGAGCACCCGGCGGCCCTGGATGGCCGGGGCAGCCGGACCCTCGGCAAGGATGGACTTCCCAGGGTTGGCCTCCTCCGGCACAGCCCTGGACGCAGCCGGGAAACGCAACCGGTGCCCAACCGGTACAGCCCCCGGGATCGCACCCCGTGCAGACCTCCGGCCCCCAGCCGGTCCAGCCCTTCACGGGTCCGCAAGCGCAGGCCTCCGGGCCGCACCCGGCGCACGCCACCGGACCCCAGCCGGTCCAGCACCTCACCGGCCCGCAAGCCCAGCCCTCCGGGCCGCACCCGGCGCACGCCACCGGACCACAGCCGGTCCAGCCCTTCACCGGCCAGCAAGCCCACGCCACCGGACCCCAGCCCACCGCGCCAGCCCCGGCCTACCCCTCCGCACCGCCCACACCGCCCGCGGCGCAGTACGGGGTGCCGGGGGCGACGTACGGGGGCTTCGGCGCCTTCGAGCCGAAGACACGCCGTTCCCGCAAGCCGTGGCTCATCGGGGCGGTCGTCGTGCTCGTGGTGGCCGGGGGTGCGGGGGCGGCGTGGGGGCTCGGGGTGTTCGACGGGCCCACGCTGGACCGGCAGTCCGTTCAGGACGGTGTCGCCCGCGTGCTGCGCGACGACTTCGGCGAGCGTGACGTCGCGAACGTGAGCTGCCCCGAGGACCAGCCGGTCCGCACCGGAACGACGTTCGACTGTTCCGCCACCGTCGCGGGGCAGCCGAAGAAGATCACCGTGCGGGTGCTCAACGACGAAGCCCAGTACGAGGTCGGCGCGCCGAAATAGAGCACGAAAAAAGGGTCCCGGTGCGATACCGGGACCCTTTTTCGGACAGACCGGAAAGGTCAGCCGCCGAACATCTTGGTGATGCCCTGGTCCGTGGACTGGTAACCGTCGGCGATCTGCGGCAGCGCGGTCGCGATGCGAGCCAGCAGGCCCTTCATGTCCTCGAGCGCGCGGTTCCACTCGTCCTGGCGCTGGCGCCACGCTTCCTGCGCGTCACCGGTCCAGCTGTCGGTCAGCGGGGCGATGTCCGACTTGAGCTTGTCGAACAGCGACTCGATCTCCCCACCGGTCTTCTTGCAGTCGTCCGCCGCCTGGTGAATCGTGGCGTAATCGACCTTCATGGCGCCGTCAGGCATTTCTTCCCTCCGAGTCTAAAAAGTTCTGTGGATTTCCGGAAACGACTTACAGGCCTTCGAGGGCGGCCTGCAGCGAGCTGATCTGCTGCTGCACGTCCTGGTCCTGCGTCTCGTACTGGACACCGGAGGACTTCAGCATCTCGGCGATGTGCTCGAGCGCGTCGTTCAGCTTCATGGACTTCTCCCCGAAAGCGTCCATGACCTGCTGGAAAACCTTGGCCGCCGGACCGTCCCAGCCCGCGCGCGTGGCCTCGATGTTGCTCGCCAGCTGCTTCAGGTTCTGGTCCATCTGAAGCTTGGTCTCGTTCACCTTCGTGTGGGCGTCCGCGAACTGTGCCGGATCCCCAGTGAAACCGCCTGCCATGAGAGGGTGCCCCCTTCGCTCGTGGTTTGTCCGTACTGCTTGGTGGGTACGAACCTACGACGAAGACCTTGCCAGAATCGGTTCCCGCTTGTCGCGGATTGCCCCGAAGTAGTTGCGAGAGTGAATGCCCGAACGGGCAACCGATCCGAAAAACCGTCCCCCACCTCGGAAAACAGCACGGATTCGCAGCTGCTAACCGGTGATCTGCAGTGAGCGCACGACCTGGTCGCACGCCGCCGCCACCCGATCGTGCACCTGCTGGCCGGCGTACTGGCACGCGACGTTCACCTGGACGCGCCCCTGCGCGAGCACGTACCAGTCGATCGGGCCGAACTTCCCCGCCTGCCGGTAGTAGATGACCTGGCGCCCGCCGAACGTCGCGGCGGCGTCGAAACCGGAGTACTCATCCCCCGCCTGTTCGGCCTGCTTCCGCAGGTTGTCCGCGAGCTGGCGGGGATCCGCCGTCGCGTCGTAGGCGAGTTCGTACTCCTGCACCGAAATCGCGTCGTTCTGCGTGGTGGCGTCGGCCGGTTTGATCAGCGTCTCGCGGAACTGCGGCTGCCCACCGGTCTGCGTCCAGTCCTGCGGTGCGGAGAACTGGTAGTGGTACTGCGCGACGACCTTGCCCTGCGGCGGCTCGTCCCCGCCGCCCAGCCACACCAGCAACCCCGCCACCACGGCCGCGACGACGACCACCGCGCCGCCGCCGAGCCACAGGAGCTTCCGCTTGCGGCGTGGCGCTTCCGGGGCCTGCGCGGCCGGGATGCCGTGCGGCGGCGACACCGGCGGCGCCGGCGGGCGGGGCGGGGCGAACGCTGCGGGCGGGCGCACCGGTGGCCGCGAGGCGAACCCGGGACGCGGCGCGTTCGGCCCCCGCACCAGTTCCGTGCGCTGCTCTGCCAGCGGGCGCGGCGCGGGCGGACGTGCCTGCTCCTGCCGGACGGCGAGCAGCGCACCGCGGGCCACCACGGTTTCCGGTTGGTCCAAAGTGGTCGGTACGACCCCGGTGCGTTCGTGCACGAGCCGGGAGATCATCGGGATCCGGCTCGACCCGCCGACGAGGAAGATCGCGGTGAGCTGCTTCGGCCGCAACCCCGCCTCCTCGATCGCGGCGCACGTCAGCTCGACCGTGCGGCTCAACGGTGCGGCGATCAGCTTTTCCAGGTCCTCACGCGTCACGTGCGCGTCGGGGAACGGCGGGGGCAGCGGGATGTCGGTGTACGCGTGCCGGGAGAGCGTTTCCTTGGCGCCCCGCACGTCCTGCCGCAACACCCGGCGGCGGCGCCGGTCCACCAGCTCGCGGCCCTCCACGAGCTCCCGCCAGGCGGCCGGGTCCGCCGAGGACACCAGGCTCCCGACGTGTTCCAGCAGCGCCTGGTCCACGTCCGCGCCGCCGAAACTCGGATCGCCGCGGGTCGCGAGCACCTGGAACCGGCCGCGGTTGCCGTTCGCCGGGGGACGGCTGACGACGCTCACGTCGACCGTCCCGCCGCCCAGGTCGAGCACGGCCAGCGTCTCCCCCGGCCGTTTGCTCATCTCCACCGTGCGGTCGCGGTTGACCTCCAGCGGCGGGAACGTCGCGGCGTGGAACACCGCCGCCGCCACGGGTTCCGGCACGAGGGTGACCTCGCGGGCGAGCCCGCCGGCGGCCTGCCGCAGCAGGCGCGTGCGCACCGCGCCCCAGTCGGCGGGGTGGGTCAGCACGAGCAGGTCCACCTCGGCACCGCTCGCCAGGCGCCGGGCTTCGGACACCGCACGGGACAGGACGGCCCGGACCACGTCGGTCACCCGCAGGACCGTGTCGCCGAGCAGCAGCTCGCCCTCGTCGATCCGGCGCTTCGGGTGGGGCTCGTAGCGGGACGGGTCCACCGCGGCCTGGCGCTCGGCCTCCTGCCCGACGAACAGCGTGCCGTCGGCCGCGGCGTAGACGGCCGAGGACATCAACGGATGCCCGTCGATGACGGCGACCTGCGGCTCACGCCCGTTGAGCGCCGCCACGACGCACGTGCTGGAGGTCCCGAAATCGACCGCGACCCGGAGCGTCACCGCCCACCTCCACACCGGAGAGCCACCCCGGCACGGCCGACGCCCAGCGGCCGCACGGGGGCGGGCGCTGGGCGCGGCTGCGCGGTCGGGGCCGCGGGGCTCACTCCGGCTGGATCCACGACACCTGCATGAGCTGCTTGCCGACCTTGCGGCTGACCAGGATGCCGCGGCCGGGCGGCATCGGGCCCGGCTTGACGTTGCCCAGCAGCTGGCCTTCGTCCTTGCTGCCGTTCATCACGATGCCCGGCGCCGCGATCTCCTTCAGCTTGCCGATGATCGGGTCGTACGACGCCCGCGACGCGCCACCCGTGCGCCGCACGACGACCAGGTGCAGGCCGACGTCCTTGGCCTGCGCCAGGAACTCCGACAGCGGCTTGAGCGGGTTGCTGGTCTGGGTGGCCACCAGGTCGTAGTCGTCGACCAGGACGAACAGCTCCGGCCCCTTCCACCAGGACCGGTTGCGCAGCTGCTCCTGCGTGACGTCCGGACCGGGCAGGCGGCGGGTCATCGACCCGTGGATGTCCTTGATCATCCCTTCGAGCTGGTTCGACGACACCGCGTACCCGAGCAGGTGCGCGCCCTCGATGAAGCCGAGCATGGTGCGCCGGTAGTCCACCAGCACGATGACGGCTTCCTTGGCGGTGTAGCGCTCGGTGATCCCGCGGGCGATCTGCCGCAGCAGGTTCGTCTTGCCGGACTCGCCGTCGGCGAAGGCGAGGAAGTGCGGGTCGGCGTCGAAGTCCAGGTACACCGGCGCCAGCTCGTCCTCGTTGATGCCGATCGGCACCAGCTTCGTGTGCCGCTGCTTGTCCATCGACAGGATCTCGTCGTACGTGATGGTTTCGGGCAGCAGCCGCACCTGCGGCGCGATCCGCCCCTGCCACGCCGAGGCGATCTTGCCCACCGCGTCCGCCACACCCTGCGCGAGCGTTTCGGTGTCACTGCTGCCGTCGATGCGCGGCAGCCCGGTGAGCATGTGCAGCCGGTCCCGCGTCAGCCCGCGGCCGGGGCGGCCTTCGGGCACGTTCACCGCGACCCGGCGGTCGATGTCGGACTCGCTCGGGTCACCCAGCCGCAGCTCGAACCGGGTACCCAGCATGTCCTTGATCGCGGGGCGGATGTCGGCCCACCGGTTCGCCGAGATGATCACGTGGATGCCGTACGCCAGACCGCGCTGCGCGAGCGCGGTGATCTGCGGCTCCAGCTCCTCGAAGTCGTCACGGATGGCGCGCCAGCCGTCCACGATCAGGAACGCGTCACCGAACGGGTCCTGCTCCGCGGTGATCTCACCGCGGCGCTTGCGGTTGCGGAAGTCGGCCATCGAGTCGATGCCCATCGCCCCGAACCGGCCTTCCCGCTCGTTCGCGAGGGTGTTCAGCTCGGCGATGATGCGGCGGGCCTTGTCCGGCTCGCGCCGCGCGACCGCGACCCCGCCGACGTGCGGCAGGCCGGAGAGCCCGGCGAGCGTCCCACCGCCGAGGTCGACGCAGTAGAACTGCACCTCCTCCGGGGTGTTCGCCAGCGACAGCGACATGATCAGCGTCCGCAGCAGCGTCGACTTGCCCGACTGCGGGCCGCCCACCACGACACCGTGCCCCGCCGCACCGGAGAAGTCCGCCCACAGCGGGTCACGCCGCTGCTCGAAGGGCCGGTCCACGATCCCGATCGGCACCTGCAGCTTCCCGTTGCCGAAGAAGCCGACCGGCGACAGGCCGCGGTCCTCGGTCGGGTTCAGGTTGGGCAGCAGGGTGTCCAGCGAGTTCGGCTCGTCCAGCGGCGGCAGCCACACCTCGTGCGCGGGCGGGCCCTGCCCGACCAGCCGGTCGACGATCACCTCCAGCTCGGTGGGCTCGGTGGCCTCGTCGGACTCCTTCACCGGCGCCGCCGCGACGGGCTCCGGCTCGGGTTCCGGCTCCGGCGGCAACTCCACGAAGTCGGGCACGAACAGCTGCGGGCGTTTGTCCGCGCGCACCACCGTGGACACCGGGCCCGCCGTCTTGATGCCCGCGGGCCGGTACGGACCGGACACGTAGGACGCCTTGAACCGCACCATCGTCGACGTGTCGTACTTGAGGTAGCCCGAACCCGGGATCGACGGCAGCTCGAACGCGTCCGGCACGCCGATCGCCGCGCGGGACTCCGCCGCGGAGAACGTCTTCAGACCGATCCGGTAGGACAGGAACGTGTCCAGACCACGCAGCTTGCCCTCCTCCAGGCGCTGCGAGGCCAGCAGCATGTGCATCTGCAGCGACCGGCCGACACGGCCGATCTGGAGGAAGATGTCGATGAAGTCCGGCTTCGCCGTCAGCATCTCGGAGAACTCGTCGATGCAGATGAACAACGCCGGCAGCGGGTCGAGGTCGGCGCCGTTCTCCCGCGCCTTCTCGTAGTCCCAGACGTTCTTGTAGTTGCCCTTCGCCAGCACCTCCTGGCGCCGGGCGACCTCGCCGGCGATCGCGTCCTTCATGCGGTCGACCAGCGTCAGGTCGCCGGCCAGGTTGGTGATCGTCGCGGCGACGTGCGGCGCCTTGTCCAGACCGAGGAACGTCGCGCCACCCTTGAAGTCCACCAGGATCATGTTCAACGTGGTGGACGAGTGCGTGGCCAGCAGGCCCAGGACGAGCGTGCGCAGGAACTCCGACTTACCGGAACCGGTCGCCCCGATGCACAGGCCGTGCGGGCCCATGCCCTCCATCGCGGCTTCCTTGATGTCCAGCTCCACCGGCTGCCCGAACTCGCCGACCCCGAAGGGCACGCGGTAGCGGTCGCGCACCGGCCGCGGCCGCCACGCCTGCTGCACGTCGAACGTCATCGGGTCGCCGGGGATCCCGAGCAGCTCCAGCAACGTCGGGTTCGACAGCAGCGGTTCGTCCGAACTGGCTTCTTCGGCCGCGGAACCGACCCGATAGGGCGAAATCTTGCGGGCCAGGGCTTCCGCCTCGACCACGCTCAGGAAGTCCGGCTTGCCGAACCACTCCACACCACCCGCGCTGCGCGCGCCGACCCGCGTCTCCTCCACCACCAGCCGCAGACCACGGCGGGCGGCCAGGTTGCCCAGCGAGTCGGACAGGTCGATCAGCGTGACCCCGACCAGACCCTCCTCCAGGATGATCTGCTCCTCACGCGTGACCTCCGCGTCGTCGATCACGATCACCACGTGCGGCTGGTCCGGGTTCGGCGTCGCGTTGCGCGAGAACCGCGGCCTGTCCCGCAGCTCGGCGTCCAGCCACTGCTCGATCTGCGCGAGCGACCCCGCCATCATCCGCATCTGGCCGATGCCGTCGGACAACTCCGGGTGCTGCACGTGCGGCAGCCACTTCGCCCACTCCCACTCGGCCTTCGCCCGGCCCGCGGTGGCGACGGCGATCAGCACGTCGTCACAGCTGTGGAACGTGACCAGCTGGGCCAGCATCGCGCGCGTCAGCCCGCGCGTCAGCTCGCGGTCGCCCTGCAGGCTCACCGCGGCGAACCCGCGCAACGTGATCTGCGTCGGCAGGTCCGGCACGATCGAGTGCGCGCGCACGAACCGGCGCAGCGCCAGCGTCGCGATCGGCTCCAGCTCGTCCACGGGACCGGTCTGCGGCGGGACGAGCCGGGTGGCCAGCCGGTGCGAGCTGCGGCCCACGCGCAGGTGCAGGAAGTCCTGGTCGTTCTGGCGGCGCTCCCACATGCGGCGGCTCGCGGCCAGCGACCACAGCGCCTGCGGATCCGGGTGCACCCACTCCAGCGACGCGCGCTGCTCCGCCATCGCCTCGCGGGCGCGCTCACGCATCTGGCCGAGGTACCGCAGGTAGTCCTTGCGGTCCTCGTTCATCTCGGCCTTCTTGGCCCCGCCGGACTTCCCGCCGCCGGCGAACATGCCGCCCATCGACATGACCATCATCAGCGGGAACATCAGGGTCAGCGGGTTGCGGGCCGCCGAGCCGCCGGTCGTGAACAGCAGCACGACCATGCCCATCGTGGCCACGATCATGACCACGGGCATCATCTTCTGCACGATGTTGCCCGGGATCGTGCGCGGCACCTCGGGCGGCGGTTCGAGGTGCACCTCTCCACCCGGTGGGCGCGGCGCCGCCATGCGCGGCGTTTTCCGGAACTGCAGCGTGCTCACCGAAGGACCCCTCTTCAACTCGACGCCCGGACTTCCTGCCAGGTCCAGGGCCGTCCCACACGTTAGCGAACCCCGGCCCTCCGGCGGGGCGATACCGCGCGAACCGGACCCGTTTCCGCTGAAAACGCCCCACGGCGACCCCAGGTGCGCCCATACTAGGACCGGCCACCGACAGTCCGGGACTTCTCCGGCGGGTGGCGGGGTACGAGCAGCGGCGCCGGCCGGGTATAAGTAGCCCGCACCATTCTCTTTCTTAGGGGGCACGCACGTGGCAACGGGCACGACGGTATTCAGCAGGGTCACGGTGGTCGCACCGCGCACCCGGATCGACGTCGCACTGCCTGCCGACGTCGCGGTCGCCGACCTGCTGCCGATGCTGCTGGAGATGGCGAAGGAGACGTCGCCCGACGGCGGCGCCCGCCACGGCGGCTGGGCGCTGGCCAAGCTCGGCGACGCACCGCTGGACCCCAGCCGCACCCTCGCGTCACTGGGCGTTGTGGACGGTGAGCTGCTCCAGCTGCGCCGCCGCAACGAGAACCCGCCCCCGCCGCTGTACGACGACGTCGTCGACGCGATCGCCGACGCCGACCCGGACAGCTTCCGGCCGTGGACGAAGGAGACCGCGCAGCGCATCGGCCACATCGCGGGCGGGCTAGCGCTGATCACCGCGGCCGTGGCCCTGTTCACCGCGGGCCCGCTGTTCGGCGGCAACGGGCTGGCCACCGCGGTCGCCGCCGGGGTCGCCGCCATCGCGTGCCTCGCGGTCGGCGCCACCATCGCCAACGCCTACCAGGCCGAGAGCACGGGCGTCGTGATCGCCGCCGCGGGCGGGCTGCCGTTCGCGTTCGTCGCGGGGTTCTACGCGGTGCCGGGGCTGACCCTGCGGGCCAACCTGTTGCTGGGCAGCGGTCTCGTGGTGATCCTCGCGGCCGTCGCGATCCTGGTCATGGGCGCGGGCATCACGACGTTCATCGCGGCCGCCACCGCCGGGGTCATCGGCGTGCTGGCGTTCACCGTCGCCACCCTCATCGCGCACCCGGCGCCCGGCATCGCGGCGGGGACCGCGGCGGTGTCGCTGGCGGCGATCTCGGTGCTGCCGAGGGCCACGATCTGGCTGGCGAAACTCCCGCTGCCGCACGTGCCGGGCACGGCGGAGGAGCTCAAAGAGGACGATTCCTACCCGGACTACACCGCCATCGAGCGGCGCACCGCGGTGGCGCACAACTACATGACCGGCCTGCTCATCGGCTGCGGCAGCGCGACGGCGGTGGCGGCGATCATCACCGCGACCGCCCCTGGTGTCTTCGGCATCATCACCGCGGTGGTGGCGACGCTGGTCCTGCTGCTGCGCGCCCGGTCCTACGCCAACGGCGCGCAGGCCGTGGCCCTGCTGACCACCGGCATGGTGTCGGGCGCGGGGATCCTGATCGGCTGGATCTTCACGCAGAGCCCGGCCGGACGGCTGATGTGGGTCTTCGGGACGCTGGTGCTCGTCGCGGCGGGCTCGCTCGTCGTCGGCGTGATCTTCCCGAACCAGCGCTTCTCGCCGCCGCTGCGGCGGACGGTCGAGGTGTTCGAGGCCATCTGCATCGCGACGGTGCTGCCGCTCGCGCTCGCCGTGATGGACCTGTACACGACGCTGCGCCACGTCTCGTTCGGCTGAGAGGGATTTCGTGCGTACCTTGGGGGTTCCCGGCCGGTCCGCGGTCGTGCTCCTGGCGGGGGCCCTCGGGGTCTTCGGCCCGCTGAGCGCGTCCGCCCAGGAGTCGTCGGCCACCGCGGGGCAGCCGTGGGCGCCGCCGCCGGTGAGCGTCGGTCATCCGGACGACGGCAACGGGCAGCAGAGCGACATCCCGTACCAGAAGTCGAAGGAGTGCGTGACGCGCGACCTCGACAACAACATCGTGCTGCGGGAAAAGCCGTGGGGCCAGCAGTACCTGCAGATCGAGCAGGCCCAGAAGCTGGCGGTCTCCGCCCGCGGCAGCGCCGGTGGCGGCATGAAGGTCGCGGTCATCGACACGGGCGTCACGCAGCACCCGTACTTCCGGTTCCCGGTGCAGGGCGGCGGTGACTACGTCAACGCCGCCAACCAGGGCCTCGAGGACTGCGACGGCCACGGCACCGAGGTCGCCGGCATCATCGCCGCGAACACCCCGGCGGACACGGGTTTCAAGGGCGTCGCGCCGGACGCGCAGATCGTGTCCATCCGGCAGTCCAGCCAGAACTACTCGCAGCCCAGCCAGCCCTCGGGCTCCGGTGGTGGCGGGCAGACCGGCGGCGGCAGCCGTGAACAGGGGCAGGGCGCGGGGAACACGCACACGCTGGCGCAGGCGGTCGTGCGGGCCGCGAACCTCGGCGTCAACGTCATCAACATGTCGGTGGACAACTGCCGTCCCGCCGACGGCACGATCAACTCCGGTGAGCGGGAGCTCCAGGCCGCGATCCACTACGCCGTGACGGTGAAGGACGTCGTGGTCGTCGCGGCCGCGGGGAACACCTCGGAGAGCTGCAAGCAGAACAACCAGCCCGACCCGAACCGGCCCCAGTCGATCGTGAGCCCGCCGTGGTTCGCCGACGACGTGCTCTCGGTCGCGGCGATCGACGAGACCGGCGGGGTGGCGTCGTTCAGCATGAACGGGCCGTGGGTGAGCGTGGCCGCGCCCGGCACGAAGATCACCTCGCTCGACCCGTCGAAGGGCACGAGCGCGCTGGCGAACCAGGTCGTCGAAGACGGGAAGCTGCAGGACATCCAGGGCACGAGCTTCGCGGCGCCGTACGTCGCCGGTGTCGCGGCGCTGGTGCGGGCGCAGTACCCGAACCTGAACGCGCGCCAGGTGATGCACCGCATCGAGGCGACCGCGCAGCACCCCGGTGCGCCCGGCGGCCGGGACAACTACATCGGCTTCGGCGTGGTGAACCCGGTGGCGGCGCTGACCGCGATCGTGCCCTCGGAGGAAGGCATCACGCCCGCGCGGGCCGAGCAGCTGCCGTCCGGTCTGCCGCCCGCGGCGCACAAGAACTGGACGCCCGCGGCGGTGGCGCTCGCCGGCACCGGCGGCGGGATCCTCGTCCTGCTGATCACGCTGTTCGTGGTCCACACCATCCGGCGCAACCGCCCGGCGCAGTAGTAGTCCTCCGGCGGAAACGTGCCCAGCAGCCTCGATCGCTAGGTCGCCGGGCCCGTCCGCATGCGGCCCGGATCGCGCGAAGAACGGCGCCCGGCGGCTACCTCACCCGGGTCGCCGGTCCGGCTTGTACCGGCACTGAACCTCCCCCACGAACAACGGGCCCGGCAGCCAGGTGAGGCTGCCGGGCCCGTTGTCGTCGCGCGTTCGGTCAGTTCCCGCCGTTGGACTGGCCGCTGCCCGCGGCCGCGTCGCCCTGCTGCGTCGGGAACGTGCCGGCGTTGGGGCTCACCGGGATGTCGTCGTAACTGCGCTGTGCGTCGCTGACGTTGAGGGACGTGCCCGCGGGCAGCAGCTTCAGGATCGTCTCGGGCGCGGGGCGCGGAGCCGGGTTGTCGAGCCCCAGCGCCTTGAGCGTGTTGGCGTCCGGGATGCCGTACCGCAGGCCGTTGTCGGTCACCAGGCTCATCGGGCCCTTGCCGAACGAGTCCGCCCCCGTCGCGGACTGGACCACCGCGGCGCGGCCCGGCGGCATGTAGAAGTGGTCGATCTTGAGCCCGTCCGGGTCGGGCTTGCCGATGTCGATCAGCTTGGCGTCGGCGGGCTTGGGCAGCGTCTCCCCGACCGAGACGACCGTGTGCGGCTGGTTGTTCACGACCGTCCAACTCAGACACGTCGACGGGAACTTCGTCGGGTCGAGGATGGTCGGGACCACCGACGGCATGGTGGTCACCGGCAGCGCGTCCGGGTCGGCCGGCTGGATCTGGTGGATGCCGTTGATCTCGTTGGGGCTGACCTCGGGGATGTCGCGGCTGCTGGACTGCGCGGCGCGGATCAGGTCGCCGACCGCGGGTTCGACCTTCTGGATGCCGGTCGGCAGCAGCACGTACACGTCCCGCGCCCCGGTCACGCTGTTCACCGCGAACACACTGCCGTTCCGCAGACCTTCACCGGCCAGTTGCGGGAAGTTCGACCCGGTGCCCAGTCCCGGAATCGTGGGAGCGGTGAGCCTCGGCACCTCCGGGATCGCGCCCAGCAGGCCGATCGACATCTGCCGGGCCGGAGTGGCGAGCCGGAACAGCGACGCGACCGCGGGGTCGTTCGGGTCGACCTGCGCGCGGACGGTGTTGGCGTTGGGGTCGTTCGGGTTGTTGGGCAGGCGGTAGATCAGGTAGTACTTCCCGTTGTCCGCCTTGGCGTACACCGCCGAGTCGAGCGCGAGTTCCTTGCCCAGATCGGAAACCCCCGCGAAGACGGTGGTCTCCCGCCCGGCCTGCTGCAGCTGGAGCGACTCCGGCAGCTTGGTGTTGATGATCAGGTTGTCGCAGACGCCCCACGCGTCGCTGATGCGCTGGTCCGCGGTCGGCAGCAACTGCGGCCCGTCCACGATGCCGGTGCGGCGGTTGTGCGGGATGTCCTTCAGGGAATTGTCCGGTACCACAGTCGGTTCCACGACCTGCCCCGCCGCACCCTTGGACTGGGCGAGCAGCAGCAGCCGCGCCGAGGCGAGGTTGAACGTGGGCGTCAGCGACTTGGGGTTGCCCGAAACCACGTAGATGGTGCCGGAGTCCTTCCCGATCACGATGCCCGAATCCGGGACCGCGGGGGACGGGCTGATCAGGCCGTAGATCACGAACCCGACGATGCCGAGCAGCCCGAGGATGAACCCGACGATCGTCGCGCGCCCGTGCGTGCGCATCGGGTCGTGCAGCATGACCGAGTCACGCCGTACCAGGGCCGACTGCATCCGGCGCAGCACGAAGCGGTACGCCTGGACCTGAGATTTGGTTGTCGGTGTTGACGGCATTCTGGACCTACAGCTCCCCGAGTCGCGGTACGGTTCCGCAGGATAACCGTAGGAGAACCGTACTGGTGCGGGTTTCGGGCAACTGGAGCTGGGCCGACCGCGCTAGGGTCGGGTTCGCTTTCGGCAGCAGTACGACGAGGGGAAGAGAAAGCGCGGATGTCCGTCACCACGCCGCCACGACCGGGTGGGCCTCCTGGCTCGCCGCCGCCCCGGCGCCCGGCGGGTCCGCCGCCCCGGCACGGAAGGCCGGGCCAGCCGCCCCTCGTCCCCACCGGCCCGGGCGGGCCGGGTGTGCCCGGACCGGGTGGGCCCGGCGTGCCCGCTCCCGGGCCCGGCGGTCCTGTGCCCGGCGGGCCTGTGGGCCCTGTGCCCGGCGGTCCGGGGGGTCCTGGCGGGCCCGGTAGCGGTCGACCCGGTGGGCCTGGTGGCCCCGGGCCTGGCGGTCCCGGCGGTCCCGGCGGCCCGGGTGGTCCGGGCGGTGGCGGCCCCGGTGGTCCAGGCGGGCCTGGTGGCCCCGGGGGTGGTGGCCCCGGCGGCCCGGGTGGACCTGGCGGCGGTGGACCTGGCGGCCCCGGCGGCGGGGGCCCCGGCGGCCCCGGTGGACCCGGTGGCGGTGGCCCCGGCGGTCCTCCCCCTGGACGGCAGGGCCCGCCCTCCGGCGGCGCCACTCCGGCGCCCGTCGCGCCGCCCGCGCGGCCCCGGCGCGCCAACGCGAGCCTCGGCCCGTTCCCCGTCGCGAACCTCGTCGTGCTCGAGGTGGGGCTCGCGATCGGGCTGGTCCTGCTCGCGATCAACACCTCGATGCTGTACGTCGCCGTCGGGGTGGTCGGCGCGGCGCTGCTCGTCGCGATCATCCGGTGGCGTGGCAAGTGGTTCACGCAGTGGTTCGGCCTGACGCTGCGCTACTCGTTCCGCTCACACGACCGGGTGGCGACCCCGCCCCCGCCGAACGTGGAACCCAACCAGGACGAGGCGGTCACCGGCCCCGAGGACGCCCGCGTCAGCCTGCTGCGGCTCGTCGTCCCGGACCTCGTCGTGGCCCACAGCATCGACCACGAACGCCAGCAGGTCGGCCTCGCCTGGCACGACGGCACCTGGACCGCCGTGCTGCTCGTCGAGCCCACCCCCGCGTTGATCACCCAGGCCGGTGGCGCGCCGAGCCTCCCGCTGTCGGCGCTCGCGTCCACGCTGGAGGACCGCGGCGTCGTGCTCGACTCCATCCAGGTCATCTGGCACACGTACCCGGGCAGCGCCGCGCTGCCGTCCGAGTCGCCCGCGCTGACGTCCTACATGGAGGTCCTGGGCCCGCTGCCCGCCGCCGCGCGGCGCACGACGTGGGTCGCCATCCGGCTCGACCCCCGTCGCTGCCCCACGGCGGTGCGGGAACGCGGGGGCGGCGTCGTCGGTGCGCACCGGGCGCTGATCGGTGCCCTGTCCCGGGTGCGCAACGCACTCGAGTCGCAGGGCGTGCCGACGCGGCCGCTGGACCCGGACGAGCTGCTGCGGGCCGGGATCTCCGCCGCGGAGCTCACCGCCGTCGCCGGCAGCGACGCGCGGACGAGCATGCGGGAGCACTGGACGAGCGTCACCGCCGCCGGCATCGGGCACGCCAGCTACGCGATCACGAGCTGGCCGAAGGGCCGGATCACCAACAGCCTCAACGCGTTGACGAGCGTGCGTGCGCTGTCGGCGACCGTCGCGCTGTCGATCTCCCCCGCCGACGACGAGGGCCAGATCGGGCTGCGTGGCGTCGTCCGGATGAGCGCGCGCAACCCGCGTGAGCTCGACGCGGCCGACGACCGGCTGTCCACTTTGGCCGACAAGGTGGGCGTGTCGCTGACGCCGTTACGGGGCCTGCAGATCGAGGGCCTGGCGGCGACCCTGCCGATGGGAGGAACGGCGTGAGCCTGCGACTGCGTGATCCGGGGCGGAACAACGGGGTGGCCCCGGAGTTCACCGTGGACCCGAAACTGCTGGACGCGATCAGCCCCTCCGGCGACCGCGGCGGCATCGTGGTCGGTTCCGGGCTCAACGGGGAACCCCTGACGATCTCGGCGCTGCGGGCGGTGCCGACGCGCATCGTGCTCGTCGGCGGGCTGTACCTCGCCCGGCAGGTGGCGTTGCGGGCCATGGCGGTGGGTGCGTGGGTGGTCATCGCGACCGGGCGTCCCGCCGCGTGGCAGGTGCTGCCGAAGGCCGCGGGCACCGGCCCGAACGGGCAGCCCTCGCCGCTGGCGCAGATCCGCCGCCTGTCGCCCGTCGAGCTGCCGCGGCCGTCGGAGGACGCGCCGCTGCTCGTGGTGACGGACGGCGGCCCGACGCCGCAGGACCTGTTCCCGCCGCGCTCCCCCTGGCAGACGACCGTGTACGTGCTGCCGTACCTGCACCCGCAGGCGACGACGATCGCGAACGCGGCGGACATCGTGCTGATGCAGCGGCTGCCCGTGGGCCAGGCCGAGCTGGCCGCACGCATCTGGCGGCTGCCGCCGCAGATGATGCGGCAGCTGACCACGCTGAAGGACGACCAGGTGGTCGCGCTGGGCGCGAACCTGTGGCGGCCGCTCCGGCTCGTCACGACGGCCAAGGAGCAGCAGCTCCTCGGCCCCGTCCGCCGCGGCGACTGAGCGGGGCTAGGAAGCTTCCGTGGGCTGGCGGAGGGCGCGGGTCTGCTCGGCTCGCGCCGCCAGCTCGTCGTCCGGCGGGTAGTCCACGCCGATCAGCGTGAGGCCGTGTGCCGGGGCGACGGCGCTGTCCCGCGTCTTGCTGCGCAGCACCTCGGCGGGCCAGCCGATGGGGCGACGGCCGTCGCCGACCAGCAGCAGGGCACCGACCAGGCTGCGGACCATCGAGTGGCAGAACGCGTCCGCGGACACGCGGGCTTCGATGAGGTGCGCGTCGAGCCGCTGCCACGCGAACTGCTGCAGCTCCCGGATCGTCGTGCTGCCCTCGCGGAACTTGCAGAACGACGCGAAGTCCCGCAGCCCCAGCAAAGCCTCTGACGCCTCGTTCAGCGCCGTCACGGACAGCGGACGCCCCCAGGCCAGTGTGTCCCGCCGCAGCAACGGATCCACGCCCCAACGAGCGTCTGAGACCCGGTAACGGTAGTGCCTGCGCACCGCCGAGAAGCGCGCGTCGAACCCGGCAGGCGCCACGCGCGCGGACAGCACCCGGACGTCACCCGGCAGGTACCGGTTCCAGCGGTGGCACATCCGCTCCAGGTCCGGGATCCCGTGCTCGTCCACCGGCAGCCGCCCGGACGGCCCGCGCAACGGGACGACGTCGACGTGCACGACCTGACCCGTGGCGTGCACCCCCGCGTCCGTCCGCCCGGCAACCACGACCGAACGCGGCACCTCCGCACCCGGCGGCTGCTTCGCCAGCGCGTCTTCCAGCAGCCCCTGTACGGTGCGGCGGCCTGGCTGCCGCGCCCAGCCGGAGAAGTCCGTGCCGTCGTAGCTGACGTCCAGGCGCAGACGAACGAGCCCGCCCTCCCCGGTGGGGAAAGCGGGCTCGTCGCGTCGCGGGGATCCGGTCGTCAGGACTCGTCCTTCTTGGACTCGTCCGCGGACTCCTCGGCAGCCTCCTCGGACTTCGCCTCGGCCTGCGGGGTCTCCTCCGCCGCGCCCTCGGCGGGCTCCGCGGTGGCCTCCTTGGTCGCCGAAGCCGGGGCCTCGGCGTCCTGGTCGGCGACCTCGGCGGCGTCCGTGGTCTCGGCGGGAGCCTCGGTCTTGGCCTCGTCCTTGGCGAAGCGGCTCTTGCGGGCGCGCTCGGCCTCCGACGTCACCGTCTTCTCCGACACCAGTTCGATGACCGCCATCGGGGCGTTGTCGCCCTTGCGCGGGATCGTCTTGGTGATCCGGACGTAGCCGCCCGGACGGTCCTCGAAGAACGGGCCGATCTCGGCGATCAGCTTGTGCACCACATCCTTGTCGCGGATGACCCGCTGGATCTGGCGCCGGTTGTGCAGGTCGCCGCGCTTCGCCTTGGTGATCAGCTTCTCGGCGAGCGGACGGACCCGGCGAGCCTTGGCCTCGGTGGTGGTGATCTTGCCGTGCTCGAAGAGCGACGTGGCCAGGTTCGCCAGAATCAGCCGCTCGTGGGCCGGCGATCCACCGAGACGGGGGCCCTTCGTGGGGGTGGGCATTGCTTCTCCTCGTTCAGCTTCACAGCTGACGACGGCGGCTGGTCCACAGTGGACCAGCCGTCAACCGCCTACAGCTGCTCCGTCTCTGCGTAGTCCTGGCCGTCGTCGTGGCCAGCGTCGGAAATGCCGTCGACACCCTCGGGCGAGGACCAGCCCTCACCGTCGTAGCTGGCGGCGGCAGCGGTCGGGTCGAACCCGGGCGGGCTGTCCTTGAGGGACAGGCCCAGACCGACCAGCTTCAGCTTGACCTCGTCGATCGACTTGGCGCCGAAGTTGCGGATGTCCAGCAGGTCGGCCTCGCTGCGCGAAACCAGCTCGCCCACCGTGTGGATGCCCTCGCGCTTGAGGCAGTTGTACGACCGGACGGTCAGGTCCAGGTCCTCGATCGGCATCGCGTAGGCGGCGATGGTGTCCGCCTCCTGCGGCGACGGGCCGATCTCGATGCCCTCCGCGTCGACGTTCAGCTCGCGGGCGAGACCGAACAGCTCCACCAGCGTCTTGCCCGCCGAAGCGACGGCGTCCCGGGGCGTGATCGACGGCTTGGTCTCCACGTCCAGGATCAGCTTGTCGAAGTCGGTGCGCTGCTCGACACGGGTCGCCTCGACCTTGTAGGTGACCTTGAGGACCGGCGAGTAGATCGAGTCGACCGGGATCCGGCCGATCTCCGCACCCGCCTGCTTGTTCTGCAGGGCGGGCACGTAGCCGCGGCCGCGCTCGACGACCAGCTCGATCTCCAGCTTGCCCTTGCCGTTCAGCGAGGCGATGTGCAGATCGGGGTTGTGCACGGTGACACCGGCCGGCGGCACGATGTCGGCCGCGGTGACCTCACCAGGGCCCTGCTTGCGCAGGTACATGGTGACCGGCTCGTCCTCCTCGGAGGAGACGACGAGCTCCTTGAGGTTCAGGATGATGTCGGTGACGTCTTCCTTCACCCCGGGGACGGTGGTGAACTCGTGCAGCACCCCGTCGATGCGGATGCTGGTGACCGCCGCGCCCGGGATGGACGACAGCAGCGTGCGCCGCAGCGAGTTGCCGAGGGTGTAGCCGAAGCCCGGCTCCAGCGGCTCGATGGTGAACCGGGACCGGGTCTCGTTGATCGGCTCCTCGCCGAGGGCCGGTCGCTGTGAAATCAGCACTTTCTGGGTTTCCTTTCCTGCCGGCGCCCGCCATATGACGCCGAAAGGGGTGGCGAAGCGGGGGCCGCCGGGATGCGGCCCCCGCCGTCGATCACTTCGAGTAGAACTCGACGATCAGCTGTTCCTGCACCGGAACCTCGATCTGGGCCCGCTCGGGGAGCTGGTGCACCAGGACACGGAGGTTGGACGGCACGACCTGCAGCCAGGCGGGGACGGGGCGCTGCCCGAACTCCTCCTTGGCGGCCACGAAGGGCAGCATCTGCAGCGACTTCGGCCGGACATCGATGATGTCCCACTTCTCCACCTGGTAGCTGGGGATGTTCACCTTCTGGCCGTTGACCAGGAAGTGCCCGTGGCTGACCAGCTGGCGCGCCTGACGGCGCGTGCGGGCGATGCCGGCGCGGTAGATCACGTTGTCCAGCCGGGACTCGAGGATCTGCAGCAGGTTCTCACCGGTCTTGCCCTGACGGCGCGCAGCCTCCTTGTAGTAGCGGCTGAACTGCCGCTCGAGGATGCCGTAGGTGTGGCGAGCCTTCTGCTTCTCCTGCAGCTGGAGCAGGTACTCGGACTCCTTGACCCGGCCGCGGCCGTGCTGGCCGGGCGGGTAGGGGCGACGCTCGAAAGCCTGGTCGCCGCCGATGAGGTCGACCTTGAGACGCCGCGAGATACGAGTCGCGGGGCCGGTGTAGCGAGCCATGTGTTCTTACTCCTCCCCGTTCCTCAGACCCGGCGCCGCTTGGGCGGGCGGCAGCCGTTGTGGGGCTGCGGGGTCACGTCCTGGATGGTGCCGACCTCGAGCCCGGCGGCCTGCAGCGAGCGGATCGCCGTCTCACGGCCGGAGCCCGGGCCCTTGACGAACACGTCGACCTTCTTCATGCCGTGCTCGGCGGCCTTGCGGGCGGCGTTCTCGGCGGCCATCTGGGCGGCGAACGGGGTGGACTTGCGGGAGCCCTTGAACCCGACGTGCCCGGACGACGCCCACGAGATCACGGCGCCGGTCGGGTCGGTGATCGACACGATGGTGTTGTTGAACGTGCTCTTGATGTGCGCGTGACCGTGCGCGACGTTCTTCTTTTCCTTCCGCCGGACCTTCTTGGCCCCGGCGGTACGAGACTTCGGTGGCATGTGGGGGTGTTTCTCCTCTTAGCGCGAGTTTTCGGGCTGCTCGGCGGCAGCCGCGGCGGCGGCGATGCGGGCCTCCTGCTGGCCGCGCCGGATCAGCGAACCGGCGTCGGTGTACAGCTGGCGGAGGGCCATCGGACGGGCGTAGAGAGCCTTCGGCGACACGCACGACGTGCGGACCAGGCGCTGACCGCCCATCCGCACGACCTTCCTGCCCTGGACGCTCACTTCTTGCCAGCCTTCTTCTTGCCGGCGACCGTCTTCTTCGGGCCCTTGCGGGTACGGGCGTTGGTCTTGGTCCGCTGACCGCGGACCGGCAGCCCGCGGCGCCACCGCAGACCCTGGTAGGTGCCGATCTCGATCTTGCGCCGGATGTCGGCGTTCACCTCGCGGCGGAGGTCACCCTCGACCTTGTAGTTCTCTTCGATGTAGTCGCGGAGCTTGACGAGGTCGTCGTCGGTCAGGTCCCGCACCCGGGTGTCCGGGTTCAGGGCCGCGGCCGCGATCAGCTCCTTGGACCGGGTACGGCCGATCCCGTAGATGTAGGTCAGCGCGATCTCCAACCGCTTTTCGCGGGGGAGGTCTACGCCGGCGAGTCGTGCCATGTCGGCTGGTGCTCCTTCAGTGGTTTCTTCCGCTCCAGGTTTCTCCCCGCCCGGTTCCGGGACCGACTCGCTGTCGTGCCACCCGCTTGCGCGGCTGGTGTCCCGGCCCCGGCCTGGAATCCGGGGGTGGGCGGAACCGCTGTCCGCGGTCCCGCAGGCGCGGGGAGGGTTATCTCGCTGTCAATCCGCCCTGCGCGGAGTGCGCGCGATCAGCCCTGACGCTGCTTGTGCCGCAGGTTCTCGCAGATCACCATGATCCGGCCGTGGCGGCGGATCACCTTGCACTTGTCGCAGATCTTCTTGACGCTCGGCTGAACCTTCACGTCTCCTGCTTCCTTATGCGTTGCTCACCGTCATCACTTGTAGCGGTAGACGATGCGACCACGGGACAAGTCGTAGGGCGAAAGCTCCACGACGACCCGGTCCTCCGGCAGGATGCGGATGTAGTGCTGCCGCATCTTGCCGCTGATGTGCGCCAGGACCTTGTGGCCGTTCTCCAACTCGACTCGAAACATCGCGTTGGGGAGTGGCTCGACCACGCGACCCTCGACCTCGATGGCCCCGTCTTTCTTAGCCATGTCCTCCGCGTTTCGTGATATTGGTTGAGCACCGAATGCCTGCCTTGGTGGTGCCGGCACACACGCCACCCCGACTCCAAAGCCGCAAAAAGTTTCACGAGCACGCTGGACCCGGCGTGATGAGTACGCCGACTAGACAGTGTACGCACCCCGTGTCGCGTCGTGCGAGGCGGGGGGAGGTGTGTTAAGCGTCTCGCCACCAGGCGGCCACTCGAGGCCGCCGGCGCGGTCGGTCAGGCCTCTTCGGGGCCGGTCAGCACCCAGGGGCCGTCGCCGGTGATGGCGACCGTGTGCTCCCAGTGGGCGGCGCGCGAACCGTCGGCGGTGACGACCGTCCAGCCGTCCTCCAGCTCGACGGTCTCGCTGGTGCCGCCGGTCAGCATGGGCTCGATGGCCAGCGCCATGCCGACCTCCAGCCGCGGGCCCTTGCCCGGCTTGCCGACGTTGGGCAGGAACGGGTCCATGTGCATCTCACGGCCGATGCCGTGCCCGCCGTACTCCACGATCTGCCCGTAGGACACCCCGTCGGCCACCGAGGCGGCGTCGGCGGCGCTCTGCACCGCGAACGAGATGTCGGTCAGCTTCGCGCCGGCCACGGCCGCCTTGATCCCGGCCCACATGGCGGCCTCGGTGGCCGCCGACAGCTTGCGGTCGGCCTCCGAGACCTCGCCGATGGCCAGCGTCACGGCCGAGTCGCCGTGCCAGCCGTCGAGGATCGCGCCGCAGTCGATCGAGATGAGGTCGCCATCGGCGAGCACCGTCTGCGGCGAGGGGATGCCGTGGACGATCTGCTCGTTCACCGACGCGCAGATCGAGCCCGGGAAGCCGTGGTAGCCCTTGAACGAGGGCACCGCCCCGGCCTCCCGGATCGTCTGCTCGGCCAGCTCGTCGAGCTCACCCGTGCTCACACCCGGCTTCGCGGCCTCCGCCAGCAGCCCCAGCGAGCGCCGCACGACGAGCCCGGCGGCACGCATCGCCTGCAGCTCACCGGGGCTCTTCAGCTCGATCGAGCTGCGCTTCCGCAACCTCAAAATCCGACCGCTTCCCGGCTCACTGCCGCTCGCGCAACGCCGCGAGCACGCGGCCCGAGACCTCGTCGACGTCGCCGACGCCGTCGACCTTGATCAGGATGTCCGCGTAGTACTCCAGCAGCGGAGCCGTCTCCGACAGGTACACCTGCTGGCGCCGCCGGATGACCTCCTCGGTGTCGTCCGTGCGGCCGCGCGACAGCAGCCGGGCCACGACGACGTCCTCGGGCACCTCGAGCTGGATGACCGCGTCGAGCGCCTGGTCCGACTCGGCGAGCAGCTCGCCCAGCACCTCGGCCTGCTTGGTGTTGCGCGGGAAACCGTCGAGCAGGAAACCGGCCTTCGTGTCGGCCTCGGCGAGGCGCTCACGCACCATCTCGTTGGTCACCTTGTCCGGCACCAGCTCGCCCGAGTCCAGGTAGCGCTTGGCCTCCTCGCCGAGCGGGGTGCGCTCGGAGACGTGGGCGCGGAACAGCTCACCCGTCGAGATGTGCGGCACGGAGAGCTTCTGCGAGAGCGCCGTCGCCTGGGTACCCTTCCCCGCTCCTGGGGGACCGACAAGAACCAGGCGAGTCATCGCAAGAACCCTTCGTAGTTACGCTGCATCAGCTGGCTTTCGATCTGCTTGACGGTGTCGAGACCGACACCGACCATGATCAGCACAGCCGTCCCCCCGAACGGGAAGCTCTGGTTGTTCCCCTGCTGGGTCATCGACAGGAAGAAGTTCGGCAGGATCGCGATGATGCCGAGGTAGATCGACCCCGGCAGGGTGATCCGGCCCAGCACGAAGCTCAGGTACTCGGCCGTCGGCCTGCCCGGGCGGATGCCCGGGATGAAGCCGCCGAACTTCTTCATCTCCTCCGCACGCTCGTCCACGTTGAACGTGATCGTGATGTAGAAGTACGTGAAGAAGATGATCAGGGCGAAGTACAGCAGGATGTGCACCCAGCTGCCCTGGTTGACCACGTAGTTCTGCAGGAAAACCTGCCAGCCCGACGCGCTCGTGGGGTTGCCGATGAGCCGGCTGATGAGGTCGGGCAGGTACAGCAGCGAAGAGGCGAAGATGACCGGGATGACACCGGCCTGGTTGACCTTGATCGGCAGGTAGGTCGACGTCCCGCCGTACATCCGCCTGCCGATCATGCGCTTGGCGTACTGCACGGGGATCCGGCGCTGGCCCTGCTCGACGAAGATGACGCTCGCGATGATGACGAGGCCGAACACGCACACCAGCGCGAACACGAGGCCACCCTGGCTGTTCAGGATGTTCATGCCCTCGGCGGGGATGCGGGCCGCGATGTTCAGGAAGATCAGCACGGACATGCCGTTGCCGACGCCGCGCTCGGTGATCAGCTCGCCCAGCCACATCATCACGGCGGTACCGGCGGTCATGGTGATGACGATGATCGCCAGCGAGAAGATGCTGTTGTCCGGGATGATCGACTCGGTGCAGTTCGGGAACAGCTGACCGCGGTCGGCGAGCGCCACCACACCGGTCGCCTGCAGGATCGCCAGCGCGATCGTCAGGTACCGGGTGTACTGCGTCAGCTTGTTCTGGCCGGACTGGCCTTCCTTCTTCAGCTCCTCGAACCGCGGGATCACCACCGTGAGCAGCTGGATGATGATGCTCGCGGTGATGTACGGCATGATGCCGGTCGAGAAGATCGACAGCTGCAGGAGCGCACCGCCGCTGAACAGGTTCAGCAGCGAGTAGATGCCCGATGAGTCGGCCTGCGCACCGCACGTCTGCACGTTCGGGTAGGAGACCCCGGGCGCCGGAGTGACCGCACCGATCCGGTAGACGGCCACGATCAACAGCGTGAACAGGATCTTCTTGCGCAGGTCCGGCGTGGCGAGAGCCGAGCGGAAGGCGCTGAGCACGCGGGGGACCTCCTCGGCGTCGCCGGCGCTTGTCGCCGGCGATCGGCTTGGCCGGCACGGGGCCGGCGGGAACACAACCTCCTGGGCAAGCCAGGAGCGCTCCAGGACAGACTTGTCCCGCAGCGTGCTGCCGACTCTAACAGCCACGCAGGGTGGCGCTACACGTCAGGTGGCCTTTACCCGACCTTCGGCGGGCAGAGCGGCCAGTACGGTCCCCGCGAGTGCCAGCACGGCCGCCGCCAGCACGAGCCAGAACCCCGGCCCCGGCGTCGCCCGCACGGTCTGCGCGGCGGCGGTGACCAGCACCCCGGCCAGGAAGGCCGCGGCGACAGCGGCGGCGAGCACGGCGGCCCAGCGCACGACGGCGGGAGCCGGGCGGGGAGCCGCGACGACGGCGAACAGGGCCGCCACGGCCAGCAGAGCGCCCGCGACGGCGAGGGGGAAACCGTTGCGGGCCACCCCGGTGGAGGAGGGCTCCGCGCCCCAGCCGGTGACCGACAGCACCCCGGACGAGTAGAGCGTGAGGAACGGCGCGGTGAAGGCCGCGACCGAGGCGACCAGGCACAGCAGGGCGCCCAGCAGCCGTCGCCGGTCCCAGCCGGGCTGTTCCAGCTCCCCAGCCGCCATCCGTCGATGGTGACAGGCTGAGGTCACGAAAACGGCGAAACGGCCCGCCGGTGATCCGGCGGGCCGTTCCTGGGGGAAAGCGTCAGGCCGTGGTGGCGGAACCACCCGCGGCTTCGAGCTTCTCCTTGGCCGAGTTGGAGAAGGCGTCGGCGGTGACGTCCAGCTTGACGCTGACGTCGCCGTTGCCCAGCACCTTCACCAGCTTGCCCTTGCGGACGAGACCGCGGGCGGCCAGGTCCTCCTTCGACACGCTGCCACCGTCGGTGAACACGCGGGCGATGTCGCCCACGTTCACCGGCTGGTACTCCGTGCGGAACCGGTTCTTGAAGCCACGCAGCTTCGGCAGCCGCATGTGGATGGGCATCTGCCCACCCTCGAACCCGGCGGGCACGTTCTTCCGGGCCTTGGTGCCCTTGGTACCGCGGCCCGCGGTCTTGCCCTTCGAGCCCTCACCACGGCCGACGCGGATCTTGTCGCGCTTGGCGCCAGGAGCCGGCCGGAGGTGGTGGATCTTGATGGCGGTCATGACTGGACCTCCTCGACGCTCACGAGGTGGCGGACCGTGTGGATCAGGCCACGCACCTCAGGAGTGTCCTCCCGCACCACGGACTGCCGGATCTTGCGCAGACCGAGGGTCCGCAGCGAGTCCCGGTGGTTCCGCTTGGTGCCGATCTTGCTCTTGACCTGGGTGACCTTCAGCTGAGCCATGTCAGACCCCCTGTCCCGCGCGCTGGCGGAGCATGCGAGCCGGCGCCACGTCCTCGAGCGGCAGGCCACGGCGGGCCGCCACCTCCTCCGGACGCTGCAGGGCCTTCAGCGCCGCCACGGTCGCGTGCACGATGTTGATCGCGTTGTCGGAGCCCAGGGACTTCGACAGCACGTCGTGCACACCCGCGCACTCCAGCACCGCACGCACCGGGCCACCGGCGATGACACCGGTACCGGAGCTGGCGGGGCGGAGCAGGACCACACCGGCGGCGTCCTCACCCTGGACCGGGTGCGGGATGGTGCCGGCGATCCGAGGCACGCGGAAGAAGTTCTTCTTCGCCTCCTCGACACCCTTGGCGATCGCCGCGGGCACCTCCTTGGCCTTGCCGTAGCCGACGCCGACCTGGCCGTCACCGTCACCGACGACGACGAGAGCGGTGAAGCTGAAGCGACGACCACCCTTGACGACCTTGGCGACGCGGTTGATCGTCACGACCTTTTCGAGGTGCGGGGTCTTCTCCTGGCCGGCCCCGCCACGGCCACCGTCGCGGCGGTCCCTGCGGTCACGACGGTCGCCGCGGTCGTTGCCGCCCTGGCCACCCGGTCCGCCCTGTCCGCCGCCGAATTGCCGTGTACGTCCCGGCATCAGGCGTTCCTTCCGTTCTCGAGGTTGTGCATCACTAGAACTCCAACCCACCCTCGCGGGCGGCGTCGGCGAGCGCCGCGATGCGACCGTGGTAGCCGTTGCCACCGTGGTCGAAGACGACACCCGAGATGCCCGCGTTCTTGGCGCGGGCGGCCACCAGCTCGCCGACCTTGGCGGCCTTGGCCTTCTTGTCGCCCTCCAGCGCGCGCACGTCCGCCTCCATGGTGGACGCCGCGGCCAGCGTGTGGCCCGTCAGGTCGTCGATCACCTGGACGTAGATGTGCCGGGAGGACCGCTTCACCGACATCCGCGGGCGCTGCGCGGTGCCGCTGATCTTCTTGCGGAGCCGGAAGTGACGGCGCGTCTTCGCGACGCGGCGCCGGGTCGACACGTCCTTGCCGATCGGCTTCCGCTTCGTAGCAGTTTCGCTCATGATCACTTACCCGTCTTTCCGACCTTGCGACGGATGCGCTCACCCTCGTAACGCAGCCCCTTGCCCTTGTACGGGTCAGGGCGACGCAGGCGACGGATCACCGCGGCCGTCTGGCCGACCTTCTGCTTGTCGATGCCGGACACCGAGAACCGGGTCGGGGTCTCCACCTTGAAGGTGATGCCGTCCGGGGCCTCGATCAGCACCGGGTGGCTGTAGCCGAGGGCGAACTCGAGGTCCTTGCCCTTGGCCTGCACGCGGTAACCGACGCCGTGGATTTCGAGCTTCTTCTCGTAGCCCTCGGTCACGCCGACCACCAGGTTGTTCACCAGGGTCCGGGTGAGACCGTGCAGCGCCTTGCTCTCCCGCTCGTCGTCGGGGCGCTTGACCTGCAGGACGCCGTCCTCACCGCGCTCGACGGTGATCGGCTCGGCGATGGTGTGCGACAGCGTGCCCTTGGGGCCCTTGACCGAGATGGTCTGGCCGTCGATGGTCACCTCGACCCCGGCCGGGACGGGAATCGGCAGCTTTCCGATACGCGACATGCCTGAACTCCCTTCCTCACCAGACGTAGGCGAGGACTTCCCCGCCCACTCCGTTGCGCTTGGCCTGCCGGTCGGTCTGGAGACCGCCCGACGTCGAGATGATCGCGATGCCGAGGCCGCCGAGCACGCTGGGCAGCTCGGTCGACTTGGCGTACACCCGCAAACCAGGCTTCGACACACGGCGCAGACCCGCGATGCTGCGCTCGCGGTTGCGGCCGTACTTCAGTTCGACGACGAGGTTCTTGTGCTTCTCACCCGGCTCGGAGCGGTAACCCGCGATGTAACCCTCGCGCTTGAGGATCTCCGCGATGTTCTGCTTGAGCTTCGAGTGGGGCAGCACGACCTCGTCGTGGTACGCCGAGTTGGCGTTGCGCAGACGAGTCAAGAAGTCTGCGATGGGGTCGGTCATCGTCATGGTGACCTGTCAACCTTTCTCGCCTGGTTCCCCCGACGATCGCGAGGGCCTGTGGCGAAGTGGGAGCCTGATTCCGGTATTACCAGCTGGACTTGGACACGCCCGGCAGTTCGCCCGCGTGCGCCATCTCGCGCAGGCACACCCGGCACAGGCCGAACTTGCGGAAGACCGAGTGCGGCCGGCCGCAGCGGTTGCAGCGGGTGTAGGCGCGCACCTTGAACTTCGGCTTGCGCGCGGCCTTGGCGATGAGAGCCTTCTTGGCCATGGCTTACGCCTCCTTGAACGGGAAGCCGAGCTTGCGGAGCAGCGCGCGGCCCTCGTCATCGGTGGTAGCGGTGGTGACAACGGTGACGTCCATGCCGCGGGGGCGGTCGATGGAGTCGGGGTCGATCTCGTGGAACATCGACTGCTCGTTGAGACCGAACGTGTAGTTGCCGTTGCCGTCGAACTGCTTGGGCGAAAGCCCGCGGAAGTCCCGGATGCGCGGCAGCGCGATGCTCAGCAGCCGGTCCAGGAACTCCCACATGCGGTCACCGCGCAGCGTCACGCGGGCGCCGATCGGCTGACCCTCGCGCAGCTTGAACTGCGCGATGGACTTGCGCGCCCTGCGCACCTCGGGCTTCTGCCCGGTGATGAGCGTCAGGTCGCGGACGGCGCCCTCGATGAGCTTGCTGTCCCGCGCGGCGTCGCCGACACCCATGTTGACGACGACCTTCACCACGCCCGGGATCTGGTGCACGTTGGCGTAGGTGAACTCCTGCTGGAGCTCGTTCTTGATCTGCTCGCGGTAGCGGGTCTTCAACCGCGGCTGGATCTTCTCTGCGGTCGTCATCAGATGTCCTTACCGGTCCGGCGCGAGATGCGAACCTTCTTGCCGTCCTCGCCGATGCGGTAGCCCACCCGGGTCGGCTTGCCGTCCGAGTCCACGACCATCACGTTCGAGACGTGGATGGGCGCTTCCTGCGTGACGATGCCGCCGGACTGGGCGCCGCGCTGGGTCTGGGTGATCCGGGTGTGCTTCTTGATCCGGTTCACGCCCTCGACCAGCACGCGCTGGCGGTCCGGGTAGGCCTGGATGACCTTGCCCTTGGCGCCCTTGTCCTTGCCCGAGATGACGACGACCGTGTCACCCTTCTTGACCTTCATGTCAGAGCACCTCCGGAGCCAGCGAGATGATCTTCATGAACTTGCGGTCGCGCAGCTCACGGCCGACCGGGCCGAAGATGCGGGTACCCCGCGGCTCGTTGTCGTTCTTGATGAGCACCGCGGCGTTCTCGTCGAACCGGATGTAGGAGCCGTCCGGGCGACGCCGCTCCTTCACCGTGCGGACGACGACGGCCTTGACCACGTCACCCTTCTTCACCCCGGCAGCCGGGATGGCGTCCTTAACGGTGGCGACGATGATGTCGCCGATGCCCGCGTAGCGCCGCCCCGATCCACCGAGCACGCGGATGCAGAGGATCTCCTTGGCACCCGTGTTGTCGGCGACTCGCAGCCGCGACTCCTGCTGGATCACGTCAACTCCTGTATGTCTCGCCGGTTCTCGCTCGCGCGAGCCTGGCGGAACGGATAGGGGCGCGAACCCCTACTTACTTGGCCTTCTCCACGATCCGCACGAGCCGCCACCGCTTGGTGGCCGACAGCGGGCGGGTCTCCATGAGAATCACGCGGTCGCCGATGCCGGCGCTGTTCTCCTCGTCGTGCGCCTTCACCTTGCTGGTGGTGCGGACGACCTTCGGGTACTTCGGGTGCTTCTTGCGGTCCTCGAGCTCGACCACGATGGTCTTGTCCATCTTGTCCGAGACGACGTAACCCTCGCGAACCTTGCGGTAGTTACGACCCGAGTCCCGCTTCTGCACCGGCTGCGCCGCGAGCTGTTCGGTCTCGCTCATGCCGCACCTTCCTCGTTCTCACCGTCGGGAGCGACCGACAGGCCCAGCTCCCGCTCGCGCATGATCGTGTAGATCCGCGCGATGTCGGTGCGCACGGTGCGCAGCCGACGGTTGTTGTCCAGCTGCCCGGTGGCCATCTGGAAGCGGAGGTTGAACAGCTCCTCCTTGGCCTCCTTCAGACGCAGCACCAGCTCCTCGTTGGTGAGCTCACGCAGCTCCGAGGGAGCGACTCCGGCTTTCGCCATCAGAACTCACCACCTTCACGGGTCACGATTCGGCACTTCATCGGCAGCTTGTGGATCGCGCGGCGGAGCGCCTCGCGGGCGGTCGCCTCGTTCGGGAAGCTCATCTCGAACATGACGCGGCCCGGCTTGACGTTGGCGACCCACCACTCCGGCGAACCCTTACCGGAACCCATGCGGGTTTCGGCGGGCTTCTTGGTCAGCGGGCGGTCCGGGAAGATGTTGATCCAGATCTTGCCGCCACGCTTGATGTGCCGGGTCATGGCGATACGAGCGGACTCGATCTGCCGGTTGGTCACGTAAGCGGGTTCAAGCGCCTGAATGCCGTACTCGCCGAAGGTCACCTTCGTGCCGCCACTGGCGGCACCGGTGCGCTTCGGGTGGTGCTGCTTGCGGTGCTTGACCTTGCGTGGGACGAGCACGCCTCAGCCCTCCGTCTTCTCGGCCGCGTCCGGCTTGCCCTGCGCAGGGGCCTCGCTGGTCGCGACGTCCATGTCAGTCTTGGCGCCACCGCTGCGCTCCTGAGCCGCGGCCCGGCCGGCCTCGGTGGAGGTCGGCGTGGTGCCCGACGCGCCGGAGCGGCGCGGACGGGACGGACGGTCGCGACGCGGCGCGCGCTCGGCGGCCGCGGCGGCGTCCCGCTCGTTCTTGGCCTTCAGGCCACCGACGATGTCGCCCTTGTAGATCCACACCTTGACGCCGATGCGGCCGAAGGTGGTGCGGGCCTCGAAGAAGCCGTAGTCGATGTCGGCACGCAGCGTGTGCAGCGGCACGCGGCCGTCGCGGTAGTGCTCCGAGCGCGACATCTCGGCACCGCCGAGGCGGCCACCGCACTGCACGCGGATGCCCTTGACCTGCGGCGAGCGCATCGAGGTCTGGATCGCCTTCCGCATCGCACGGCGGAACGCCACGCGGTTGGACAGCTGCTCCGCGACGCTCTGCGCGACGAGCTGGGCGTCGGCCTCGGGGTTCTTGACCTCGAGGATGTTCAGCTGGACCTGCTTGCCGGTCAGCTTCTCCAGCGCGCCGCGGATCCGGTCGGCCTCCGCGCCGCGGCGGCCGATGACGATGCCGGGCCGGGCGGTGTGGATGTCGACGCGGACGCGGTCACGGGTGCGCTCGATCTCGACCTTGGAGATGCCGGCGCGCTCCATGCCGGTGGACAGCAGCTTGCGGATCTTGACGTCCTCGGCCACGTACTCCGCGTACTGCTTGTCGGCGTACCAGCGGGACTTCCAGTCCGTGGTGATCCCGAGCCGGAAGCCGTGCGGGTTGATCTTCTGGCCCACTACCGGCCACCCTTCTTCTTACCGCTCTTCTTCTCAGGCCGGGACTCGACCTCGACCGTGATGTGGCTGGTCCGCTTGCGGATCCGGTACGCGCGGCCCTGGGCCCGCGGGCGGATGCGCTTGAGCGTCGGGCCCTCGTCGGCGTAGGCGTTCTTCACCCACAGCGTCTCGGGGTCCAGGTCCAGGTTGTTCTCCGCGTTGGCGATGGCGCTCGCGAGCACCTTCGCCACCGGCTGGCTCGCCGCCTGCGGGGCGAACCGCAGGATCGCCAGCGCCTCCTGGGCGTTGCGACCCTTGATCAGCTCGATCACCCGGCGCACCTTCATCGGCGAGTCCCGGACGAAGCGAGCCCGCGCGTAAGCCGTCGGCAAAGCCTCGGCCGTAGCGTCAGTCTGGGCACTCATTCGTTAGTTCCTCTTCTCGGTGCGCGCTCAGCGGCGGCGCGACTTGCGGTCGTCCTTGATGTGGCCCTTGAAGGTCCGCGTCGGGGCGAACTCGCCCAGCTTGTGACCCACCATCGCCTCGGTGACGAACACCGGGACGTGCTTGCGGCCGTCGTGCACGGCGATCGTGTGCCCCAGCATGTCGGGGATGATCGTGGACCGGCGGGACCACGTCTTGATCACCGTCTTCTTACCGGACTCGTTGAGCGCGTCCACCTTCTTGAGCAGGTGGTCGTCCACGAACGGGCCCTTCTTCAGGCTGCGCGGCATGTGCTTCTACCTCCCTGCTCAGCGCTTCTTGCCGGTACGCCGGCGGCGGACGATCAGTTGGTCGGACGGCTTGCGGCGACGCGTGCGGCCCTCGGGCTTGCCGTTCGGGTTCACCGGGTGGCGACCACCGGACGTCTTGCCCTCACCACCACCGTGCGGGTGGTCGACCGGGTTCATCACGACACCACGGACGGTCGGGCGCTTGCCACGCCAGCGGTTGCGGCCCGCCTTGCCCCAGTTGATGTTCTGGTGCTCGGAGTTGCCGACCTCGCCGACGGTGGCGCGGTTGCGCACGTCCACGTTGCGGATTTCGCCCGAGGGCATCCGCAGCTGGGCGTACGGGCCGTCCTTGGCGACGAGCTGCACGCGGGCACCGGCGGAGCGGGCGATCTTCGCGCCGCCACCGGGACGGAGCTCGATCGCGTGCACCACGGTGCCGACCGGGATGTTGCGCAGCGGCAGGTTGTTGCCCGGCTTGATGTCGGCACGCGGGCCGGACTCCACCGTGTCGCCCTGGCGGAGCTTGTCGGGGGCGATGATGTAGCGCTTCTCGCCGTCGACGTAGTGCAGTAGCGCGATGCGGGCGGACCGGTTCGGGTCGTACTCGATGTGCGCGACCTTGGCCGGGATGCCGTCCTTGTCGTTGCGCCGGAAGTCGATCAGCCGGTACGCACGCTTGTGACCGCCGCCCTTGTGCCGGGTGGTGATCTTGCCGGAGGCGTTGCGGCCACCGCTCTTGCTCAGCGGGCGCAGCAGCGACTTCTCCGGGGTCGACCGGGTGATCTCGGCGAAGTCCGAGACGCTCGAGCCACGACGGCCCGGGGTCGTCGGCTTGTACTTACGAATACCCATGACAGCTTCCGTCCCTTACGCGGCGGGTCCGCCGAAGATCTCGATCGGCTTGCTCTCGGCGGACAGCGTCACGATGGCGCGCTTGGTGTCCTTGCGCTTGCCAAAGCCAGTGCGGGTCCGCTTGCGCTTGCCGGTCCGGTTCAGCGTGTTCACGCTGACCACCTTGACGCCGAAGACCTGCTCGACCGCGATCTTGATCTGGGTCTTGTTGGCGTCCGGCCGGACGATGAACGTGTACTTGTGGTCCTCGAGCAGCCCGTAGGACTTCTCGGAGATCACCGGCGCGAGCAGGATGTCACGCGGGTCGGGAATCGCCACGCTGCTCACTGGTCACTCCCTTCCAGCTCGCTCGACGTCGCGGACGCCTTGACGGACTTGCCCTTCGCGGGGCCCTCGACGAAGGCGTCGTACGCGGCCTTCGTGAACACCACGTCGTCGTTGACCAGCACGTCGTACGTGTTCAGCTGGTCGAACCAGAGCAGGTGCACGTTCGGCAGGTTGCGGGCCGACAGCCACGCCACGTCGTCGCCGCGGTGCAGCACCACGAGGATGCGCTTGGCCTGCGTCACCGCGGCCAGCGTCTTCAGCGCCGCCTTGGTGGACGGCTTCTCGCCGGTCACCAGCTCGGTCACCACGTGCACCTGGCCCGCGCGCGCCCGGTCGGAGAGGGCGCCACGCAGGGCGGCGGCCTTCATCTTCTTCGGGGTGCGCTGGGCGTAGTCGCGCGGCGTGGGGCCGTGGACGGTGCCACCACCGGCGAACTGCGGCGCACGGGTCGAACCCTGGCGGGCGCGGCCGGTGCCCTTCTGCCGGTACGGCTTCTTGCCGCCACCGGAGACCTCACCGCGGGTCTTGGTGTCGTGCGTGCCCTGGCGGGCGGCGGCCTGCTGGGCCACCACGACCTGGTGCATCAGCGGCACGTTGGCCTGCACGTCGAAGATCTCCGCGGGGAGCTCGACGGTGCCCTGAGCGCTGCCCTCGGGGGTCTTCAGCTCGATCGTCGCGGTCATGCGGTCGCACCACCCTTCGCGGCGGTCTTGACGAACACGAGGCTGCCCTTGGGGCCGGGAACGGCACCCTTGATGAGCAGCAGGCCGTCCTCGGCGCGCACGTCGTGCACGGTCAGGCCCTGCGTCGTGGTGCGGACGCCACCCATCCGGCCGGCCATGCGCAGCCCCTTGAACACGCGGCCCGGGGTGGCGCAGCCACCGATCGAGCCCGGCGCGCGGTGCTTGGCCTGGTTACCGTGGCTCGCGCCCTGGCCCTTGAAGCCGTGGCGCTTCATGACACCGGCGTAGCCCTTGCCCTTGCTGGTGCCGGTGACGTCGACGCGCGAACCGGCGGAGAACACCTCGGCGGTGATCTCCTGGCCGACCTCGTAGCTGCCGGCGTCGGCCGTGCGCAGCTCGACGAGGTGGCGGCGCGGGGTCACGCCGGCCTTGTCGAAGTGCCCGGTGCGCGGCTTGTTGACCTTGCGCGGGTCGATGGCGCCGAACGCCAGCTGCACGGCCTCGTAGCCGTCGTTGTCCTTGGTGCGCACCTGGGTGACGACATTCGGCCCGGCCTGCACGACGGTCACCGGGATGATCCGGTTGTCCTCGCCGAAGACCTGGGTCATGCCGAGCTTGGTGCCCAGGATGCCCTTCACTTCCCTGTCAGACATGAGTCTCTTATCTCCGCCGCTCGCCCAACGCTTACTGGATGTTGACGTCGACGCTCGCCGGCAGGTCGATGCGCATGAGCGCGTCGACCGTCTTCGGCGTCGGGTCGAGGATGTCGATCAGACGCTTGTGCGTGCGCATCTCGAAGTGCTCGCGCGAGTCCTTGTACTTGTGCGGCGAGCGGATGACGCAGTAAACGTTCTTCTCGGTGGGCAGCGGCACAGGTCCGACGACCGAGGCTCCGGTGCGCGTCACCGTCTCCACGATCTTGCGCGCGCTGGCGTCGATCGCCTCGTGGTCATAGGCCTTGAGCCTGATGCGGATCTTCTGTCCCGCCATGGTTGCAGCTCGTCCTTACCGTCTTGTGCCGCTATTTCCGCACGTCAACTGGCTTTCGCCCGGTCCACGCGGTCGGGCGTGTCGCCCTGCCGAACGCAGACTGATCCCGTAGGAAGAGTTGTCGTGCCGGTTGGTCTGAGTCTTCGCCGGGCTAGCCGGCCCCAGGCCGCTCACGCAAGGGCGGCCGGATCCTCAACGAGAATCGGCCGCCCTGCGACGAGCAACCCGAATAGTGTCGCACACGTGATTTCGCAACCCGGCCCCGGGGTGCTATAAGCGCCCCGGGGCCGGGAGGGAATCACTTGATGATCTTGGTGACCTGGCCCGCGCCGACGGTCCGGCCACCCTCACGGATGGCGAACCGCAGACCCTCGTCCATGGCGACCGGCTGGATCAGCTGCACCTTGATCTCGGTGTTGTCGCCCGGCATGACCATCTCGGTGCCCTCGGGGAGGGTCACGACGCCGGTCACGTCGGTGGTGCGGAAGTAGAACTGCGGGCGGTAGTTGTTGAAGAACGGCGTGTGACGGCCACCCTCGTCCTTGGACAGGATGTAGACCGAACCCTCGAACTCCGTGTGCGGAGTCGTGGTGCCGGGCTTCACGACGACCTGGCCGCGCTCGACGTCCTCACGCTTGATGCCACGCAGCAGCAGGCCGACGTTGTCACCGGCCTGGCCCGAGTCGAGCAGCTTGCGGAACATCTCGACACCGGTGACAGTCGTCTTCTGCGACTTCTCCTTGATGCCGACGATCTCGACCTCTTCGTTGACGTTGATCTGGCCGCGCTCCACACGACCGGTCACGACGGTGCCGCGGCCGGTGATGGTGAAGACGTCCTCGATCGGCATCAGGAAGGGCTTGTCGAGGTCACGCACCGGGTCCGGCACGTTGTCGTCGACGGCCTGCATGAGCTCCAGGACCGACTCCGCCCACTTCGGGTCACCCTCGAGGGCCTTGAGGCCGGAGACCTTGACCACGGGGGCGTCGTCGCCGGGGAACTCCTGCGAGGACAGCAGCTCGCGGACCTCCAGCTCGACGAGCTCGAGGATCTCCTCGTCGTCGACCATGTCGGCCTTGTTCAGCGCCACGACGATGTAGGGCACACCGACCTGGCGGGCGAGCAGCACGTGCTCACGGGTCTGCGGCATCGGGCCGTCGGTCGCGGCGACCACCAGGATCGCGCCGTCCATCTGGGCGGCACCGGTGATCATGTTCTTGATGTAGTCCGCGTGACCGGGGGCGTCCACGTGCGCGTAGTGGCGCTTCTCGGTCTGGTACTCGACGTGCGAGATGTTGATCGTGATACCGCGCTGCTTCTCTTCCGGCGCGTTGTCGATCTGGTCGAACGCCCGGGACTCGTTCAGGTCCGGGTACTTGTCGTGCAGAACCTTGGTGATCGCCGCGGTCAGAGTGGTCTTCCCGTGGTCGACGTGACCGATGGTTCCGATGTTGACGTGCGGCTTGCTCCGCTCGAACTTCGCCTTCGCCACTGGAATGTCCTCCTGGACTGTTGCTTGCTCACCGGCCGACGTGGCTTAGTCGGACAGCGACTCGATCTGGTTCGTTGTGCGGACCTTAGGGGAGTCCCCCGACGGCGCCCGCGTTGGGTGCTTAAGGGATTACTCCCCCGTCGCCTTCGCGATGATCTCCTTCGCGACGTTCGCCGGAACCTCGGCGTAGGAGTCGAAGGTCATCGTGTAGTTCGCGCGACCCTGGGTGCGAGACCGCAGGTCACCGACATACCCGAACATCTCCGAGAGCGGAACCAGCGCCTTCACGACGCGGGTGCCCGCCCGCTCCTCCATGGCCTGGATCTGGCCACGGCGGGAGTTGAGGTCACCGATGACGTCACCCATGTAGTCCTCGGGCGTGGTCACCTCGACCGCCATCATCGGCTCCAGCAGTACCGGGTGGGCCTTCCTCGCGGCCTCCTTGAGCGCCATCGAACCGGCGATCTTGAAGGCCATTTCCGAAGAGTCGACCTCGTGGTACGCACCGTCCAACAGGGTCACCTTCAACCCGACGAGCGGGTATCCGGCCAGCACGCCGTACTGCATGGCGTCCTGGGCACCCGCGTCCACCGAGGGGATGTACTCCCGGGGGATGCGGCCACCCGTGACCTTGTTGTCGAACTCGTAGAGAGCACCGTCCGTAGTCGCGAGCGGCTCCAGCGCGATGATCACCTTCGCGAACTGACCGGAGCCACCGGTCTGCTTCTTGTGCGTGTACTCGTACTTCTCGACCGCGTTGCGGATCGTCTCGCGGTAGGCGACCTGCGGCTTACCGATGTTCGCCTCGACCTTGTAGTCGGACTTCATGCGGTTCACCAGCACCTCGAGGTGCAGCTCGCCCATACCCTCGATGATCGTCTGGCCGGTCTCCTCGTCCTGGCTGACCCGGAAGGTCGGGTCCTCCTCGGCGAGCTTCTGGATCGCGTTGGAGAGCTTCTCCTGGTCGGCCTTCGTCTTCGGCTCGATGGCCACCTTGATGACCGGCTCCGGGAAGGTCATCGACTCGAGCACGATGGGGTGCTGCGGGTCGCTCAAGGTGTCACCCGTGGTGGTGTCCTTGAGGCCGATGACCGCGTAGATGTGGCCGGCCTGGGCCTCGTCCATCGGGTTTTCCTTGTTGGAGTGCATCTGGAAGATCTTCCCGATGCGCTCCTTGCGCTCCTTGGTCGAGTTGATGACCTGGGCGCCCGCGGAAACCTTGCCCGAGTAGACCCGGATGTAGGTGAGCTTGCCGAAGAACGGGTGCGCGGCGATCTTGAACGCGAGCGCGGAGAACGGCTCCGAGGTCGACGCCTTGCGGGAGGCCGGGGTCTCGCCGTCGGGCAGCGTGCCCTCGACGTCCGGCACGTCCAGCGGCGACGGCAGGTAGTCGATCACCGCGTCGAGCATGGGCTGCACGCCCTTGTTCTTGAACGCGGAACCGGCGAGCACCGGGAACGCCTCGCGGGTGATGACGAGCTTGCGGATACCGGCCTTGATCTCGGCCTCCGTCAGCTCCTCGCCCTCGAGGAACTTCTCCATCAGCGTGTCGTCGGTCTCGGCGACGGCCTCGACCAGCTTCTCGCGGTACTCCGCGGCGCGGTCGGCGAGCTCGGCCGGGATGTCCTCGACGGTGTAGTCGTCACCCTTCTTGACCTCACCGCGCCAGACCAGGGCCTTCATCCGGACCAGGTCGATGACACCCTCGAACTCGTTCTCGGCGCCGATCGGCAGCTGGATGGGCAGCGGCCGGACACCCAGGCGGTCGGAGATGGTGCGGACGGTGAAGTAGAAGTCCGCGCCCAGCTTGTCCATCTTGTTGACGAAGCAGATGCGCGGGACGTCGTACTTGTCGGCCTGGCGCCAGACCTGCTCGGACTGGGGCTCGACACCTTCCTTGCCGTCGAACACCGCGACGGCACCGTCGAGCACGCGCAGGTTGCGCTCCACCTCGACGGTGAAGTCGACGTGACCGGGCGTGTCGATCAGGTTGATCTGGTAGTCGTTCCAGAAGGTGGTGGTCGCAGCCGAGGTGATGGTGATACCCCGCTTCTGCTCCTCCTCCATCCAGTCCATCGTCGCGGCGCCGTCGTGCACCTCGCCGATCTTGTAGTTGATCCCGGTGTAGAACAGGATCCGCTCGGTGGTGGTGGTCTTACCGGCGTCGATGTGGGCCATGATGCCGATGTTGCGGACCTTGTTCAGGTCGGTCAGCACTTCGCGTGCCACTGCACAAATCCCCTGTCTAGAAGCGTGGGGCCCGGCCAGGCTTTCGTCGGCAGCCGGGCTGCGTTCACCACCGGTAGTGGGCGAACGCCTTGTTGGACTCGGCCATCTTGTGGGTGTCCTCGCGGCGCTTCACGCTGGCCCCGAGGCCGTTGCTCGCGTCGAGCAGCTCGTTCTGCAGGCGCTCGATCATGGTCTTCTCACGACGCTGCCGGGAGAAGGCGACGATCCAGCGCAGCGCAAGGGTGGTCGAGCGGCCGGGCTTGACCTCGATCGGCACCTGGTAGGTGGCACCACCGACGCGGCGGCTCTTCACCTCGATCGCGGGCTTGACGTTGTCGAGCGCGCGCTTGAGGGTGACGACCGGGTCGGTGCCGGTCTTCTCGCGGGCGCCTTCCAGCGCGCCGTACACGATCCGCTCGGCCAGCGACCGCTTCCCGTCGGTCAGCACCTTGTTCACCAGCTGGGTGACCAGCGGGGAGCCGTAGACCGGGTCGGAGATCAACGGCCGCTTCGGGGCCGGTCCCTTGCGGGGCATCAGCTCTTCTCCTTCTTCGCGCCGTACCGGCTGCGCGCCTGCTTGCGGTTCTTCACGCCCTGGGTGTCCAGGGAACCGCGGATGATCTTGTAGCGGACGCCGGGGAGGTCCTTCACACGACCACCACGCACGAGCACCATCGAGTGCTCCTGCAGGTTGTGGCCCTCGCCGGGAATGTAGGCGGTGACCTCGATGCCGCTGGTCAGCTTCACACGCGCGACCTTGCGCAGCGCCGAGTTCGGCTTCTTCGGGGTGGTGGTGTACACGCGGGTGCACACGCCACGCCGCTGCGGGCTCCCCTTGAGCGCCGCGGTCTTCTGCTTGGCAGCCTTGTCCTGGCGGCCCTTGCGGACCAGCTGCTGGATCGTGGGCAATGGACCAGCTTTCTGTCGCGTCTTGCTTGTTCCGTCTTCCGTCCCCGGCCCCCGAGGTCGGGCGTGTCGGCCCGCGTCTAGGCCTTGCGGCCGATAACGTTTCCTCGGATTTCCGCGGAGCTCCGCTTCACCGCGGCGCCTGCCGGGGTGTCGGAACACCCTGACGAGGCCTGACGGCACGCAGAGCGGCCCAGCACGTGCCGGGCACAGTCGTCAAAGATACCCGCCCCGTCCGAGACCGGTCACATCGGGGGTGGCTTCGGGACGCGGGGAACGGGCGCGGGGGCTCGTCGTTCCACCCTAGCCGATCCACCCGCGGGTGTGGGCGCTTCGACACGGGGAGCCGCAGGCCACCCGCGTGGGTTACAACGCGCCCCGGGCCCAGGTCATTCCCGCCCGCATGGCCCGGTCGAGTGGCCTTTATGGTCAATTGCGCCGTTCGGCCCACCGGCGGTCCTCGTTCGGTCAGGATGGGGCCGCTCAAGTCGTCCAAACCGGGGAGGTCCCCTCGTGTCAGCCGAGTTCGACCAGCTCGTCGCCCAGTTCGAACAGTTCCAGGCGAAGCTCAAGCGCGTCGACGACCAGTTCGCGAGCATCGGGCAGATGCAGCAGGAGCTGGCGGCGCTGGAGGCGGTCGCCACCTCACCCGACCGGGCCGTGACCGTGGTCGCCGGCCCGTCGGGGGCGATCAAGGACATCCGGCTGACCGACCTCGCGCTGCGCCAGTCGCCGCAGGCGCTGTCCGCCACGCTGATGACCACCCTCCGGCAGGCGGTCGCCGAGGCCGCGCGGCGGCAGGCGGGGATCGTCGAGGAGGCCATCGGCGACGACATGCACCTCACCGACCAGGTGCTGGAGACGCAGGCCCAGCTGTTCGGCACCACGCCGGAGGAGCTGAAGGCCACCCTCGCGCAGCAGGACACGCCGCCGCCCCCGCCCGCCGGCCGGCCCGCCGTGCCACCGCCGCCCCCGCCCGCGGGCCGCCCGCCGATGCCCCCGCAGCCGCCCGCACCGCCCGCGGCGGGACCGCGCCCGCGGCCGCAGCGCGACGCTCGCGAGCCCGACGACTTCTCGCAGGAGAACTTCCTGCGCCGCGACCAGCAGCAGACCCCTCCCCCGCCGCCGCGGTCCCAGCAGCGGCCTGAGGGCGGCGGCTACCTCAACCTCTACGACAACGAGGACCAGTGATGGCGCCGAAGGACGGGTACGCGGTCGACATCGCCGCGCTGACGAAGTACTCGGGCGACCTCAAGGGCAACAAGGAGGCCGTCGCGAAGGTCACCGAGCAGGTCGGCGAGACCGACGTCAGCGACAAGTCGTGGGGCATCGTCGGGCTGTTCGTGAAGCAGAAGTACTCCGACATGCTGAACGACCTCAAGGACCTGCTGAAGGAGATGGAGGACGGCCTCGAGTCGGCCTCGGACAAGATCGGCGGCGCGGCCAAGGCGTACCGGGACAAGGACGACGAGCACAAACAGAGCCTGGCCGACATCGTGAAACAACTCGACGACGTCGTCGTCAGGGACCTGAACGCCTGAGGGGGCAGTCGTGTCGGACCCACTGGGTTCCATCGAGATCGAGGACGAGAAGAGCTACGGCGACCAGGTCGTCGAGTCGATCCCCATCGCGGGTGATGGCTGGAAGGTGTTCCAGGCCGGCAAGGACGCGCTGGCCGACGGCAGCGTCAGCTTCGAGGACGTCCGCAGCGTCGCCGCGGAGGGCGGCGGGTTCGTGCAGTCGTGCATGGACGTCACGGAGATCGCCACCGACCCGATCGGCTGGCTCGTCGGCAAGGGCCTCGACTTCCTGATCGCCATCTGCCAGCCGCTGCAGGACGCCATCCACTTCGTCAGCGGCGACGGTGAGGAGCTGTCCCGCGCCGCGGGCAACTTCGGCAACATCGGGCAGGGCCTCGCCGACTTCGGCGAGCAGTTCGGCCGGCACGCGCAGGAGGCGCTGGCCAAGTGGGAGGGCCAGGCCGCCGAGACCGCGGCGGACAAGCTGGGCCAGTTCGCCGGCGGGATCGACGGGGTGGCCGCGAAGGCCGGCGACATCGCGCAGCTGCTGCAGATCTCCAGCATGATCATGACAGTCATCGAGGAGTTCATCAAAGGCCTGCTCACCGAGCTGATCACCTGGCTGATCATGATCTGGATCCCCGCGCTCGCGGCCGCGGTGCCGACGTGCGGCGGGTCCACGGCGGCGGCCGGCGCCGCGACCGGCGTGCGGGCGGCGCAGACCGGCTCGCGCGCGACGCGGCAGGTCAGCAAGCTGCAGCAGCTGCTGGACAAGATCCGCCAGGTCCTGGCGAACCTGAAGTCCTTCATGACGAACCTGAGGACGAACTTCAGCCGGGTCATGGACACCAAGAAGATGAACGCGAGCCTCGCACACCTGGAGGTCGAGTCGGCGCAGGCCGCGGGCCGCACCGCGAGCCGGTCGGCCCGGCTGTACGACTCGGCCGAGGGCATGGTGGGCAGCCGCGTCACCGACGGGCTCGGCAAGTCGCTGCGGAACAACGTCGTCGACACCGCGAAGGACCAGGTCAAGCCGTCGAAGGTCCCCGGGTACTTCGACGGCGTCAGCAAGGCCGTCGAGTACGGGGACACCGGCGAGGAGGCCTCGACGGAGGAAACCAAAGAGAACCTGGACTTCTGACCGATGACCTTCGACGCGAGCGCCGTCGCCGGCCTGGTCGTGGTGGTCCCGCTGCTGGTGTGGGCCCTGTGGGCCGTCCTCGGGCCCGTCGTGTTCCGGCTCGTCGTGCTGCCCGCGTTCGCCCGCGAGCGCGGCTGGCGGGCACGCGGGCGGTTCACCGGGTACGAGGCGGAGGACGAGCTGCCCGGCGACGGCAGCCAGGACTGGGAAACCCCGCTGCCGGGCATGCTGTGCGAGTTCGTCGGCACCCACGCCGGGCGGCCCGTGCACGGGGTCGAGGTCTCGGTGACGTACTGGCTGCGGCGGCTGCCCGGCCAGGTGCCGCGCCGGCGGGTGCGGTACTACTCCGTCGTCACCATGGCCGTGTCCGACCAGCCGTTCTCGGGCTTCAACGCGGAGCGGCGCGGCAGGGTGCTCAACGGGGACCCGATGGCGTTCTACCCGGACTTCGTCGAGTGGGCGCGGAACCGGAAGCTGCTGGACACCGGTGACGTGGTGCAGTCCGACGCGGGGATGCGGTCGGTGAGCTGGTTCGGGCACCTGTCCCGGCGGCGGCTGGTGCGCGCGTTGGACAAGCTCGCGGAGGCGGCGGCGTGAGCGTCCTCGAACACTTCGTCGTCGCCGTCTGCGGGTACGTGCTGGCCGCCGTGCTGCAGGCCGCCGGGATGCGGCTCTACCGCACGGGGTCGCGCGGACGCCGTCGCTTCGGGGTCGCGCTGCGGATCTCGGCCGGGCTCGTCAGCACCGTCACCACGACGTCGTGGCTGCTGCCCGCCGCCCTGTCGGGTGGACTGGCCGGCGGCGTGTTCATGTTCGTCTTCCTGTTCGTGTTCCTGCCATTCGTGGTGTGCTTCGTCGGGCTGCGCCTCGGCAAGCTGCGGGAACGGCGCGGGAAGACGGAGCCGGTCTGGCACGTCGTCCTGATCGGCGCGTTCGCGCTGGCCTGCCTGCTGCCCGGCACGGTCGCCACCGCCGATGGGCTCATGCACCTCACGGGCCTCGCCCAGCCCGTAGAGCTGAAGGTCACCGAGGTGATCGACCGGGACGCGCGGCCCGGCGACCGCCGCGGCTTCACCGACACCATCGACGGGGACTACGTCCTCGACGGGAAGGTCGAGCACCTCGAGGACAGCGCCTGGATGTCGCTGACCCCGCTGCCGAAGGAGGGCGACACCATCCGGGTCACCCTTTCCCGGCTGTGGCCGACGGTGATGATCGAGACCACCTCCGCCGCCTGGGTGATCGTCGGGTTCGGGGCCTTCGGTCTCGCCGCGGGCGGGGCCCTGATGGCCTTCGCGCTCCGGGAACGGAAACGGAGCGAGGAACCGGTGTGAGCGGAGGGCCCCGGACTTCGCGTCCGGGGCCCTCCGCTCCTCAGTCCTCGTCCGGCTTCGCGTGGTCCGGCTTGCCGGGGTTCGGGTCCCGGGACAGGTCGATCGCGGGGTGCCGTGGTGCCCCCTCGGGCGCCGCGTGGCGCCCTGTCGACGGAGCCTCCTGCGGGCTCCCGTTCTCGTCAGTGTTCACAGCGCCCTCCTCGTTCCGCTGGTGTGAACCCCTCCTCGGACACGCTACCGAGAACGGGCGCCGGGGATGAGACTCCCCCTGGTCACGCCGCGATTAGGTACTTTGTCCGGAACCAAGTCGGCCTCCGCGTGGTCGAACGGGGAAGACGAGGACGAGGAGGACTCCGGTGGGCTTCGACGTCAACGCCGACGAGCTGCGGCAGTACGCCGGCAAGCTCGACGCGCAGCACGGCACCGCGGGCGAGATCGCCGGCCTGGTCGGCAAGGCCGACGTGGGTGACAAGTCGTGGGGCGTGGTCGGCCTGTTCGTGAAGAACCAGTACACGCAGATGCTGGGCGACCTGAACGACCTGTTCGGCGACCTGCAGGAGGGGCTGCAGTCGGGCGCGGAGAAGTTCCGCGGCGCCGCCGAGGGCTACCAGGCCCAGGAGGACGCCGTGAAGAAGCTCCTCGACGGCCTGAAGATCGAGATCGAGAACCGGTAGGGGCACCGCGATGGCTGAGACCAAGACGAAGGCCGGTGGTGTCGAGATCACCACCGGGGAGAAGGACACGGGCCAGAAGGTCCAGGAGGCCATCCCCTTCTACGGGAACTACCTCAAGACCAAGGACGCGATCGGCAAGTTCAGCGACGGCGCCGACGGTTCCGAGGTGTCGAACCTGGCCTCCGAGGGCACGGCGCTGCTCGGCGCGGTCGGCACCAGCGCGTACGGCATCGCGACCGACCCGATCGGCTGGCTCGTCGGGCAGGGGCTGAACTTCCTGATCAGCGTGGTGCAGCCGCTGGAGGACGCGATCCACTTCGTCAGCGGCGACGGGCCCGCGCTGTCGCAGGCGGCGGAGAACTTCAACGCGATCGGCAAGGGTGTCGCCGACCTCGGCAATCGGTTCGAGCAGGAGCTGGCGGACTCGGTGACGAGCTGGGGCGGCCCCGCGGCCGAGGCGGCGAGCACGAAGCTGGGCGAGTTCGCGAACGGCATCGAGGGCGTCGCCGGGCAGGCGGGCGAGCTGGCGCGGATGCTCCAGATCTTCAGCATGATCATGACCGTGATCGAGGACTTCATCAAGGCGATCCTCACCGAGCTGATCACCTGGCTGATCATGATCTGGATCCCCGCGCTCGCGGCCGCGATCCCCAGCTTCGGGGCCTCCACGGCGGCGGCCGGTACGGCGACCGGGGTGCGTGCGGCGCAGACCGGCAGCCGGGTGTCGCGGATCATCGCGAAGCTGCGGGAGTTCCTCGACAAGATCATGGCCTTCCTGCGCAACCTCGCCACGCGGGTCGGCAACGTGCGCACGGCCTTCCAGCGGGCGATGGTCAACAAGCAGGTCGGCAGCGTCTTCGCCGACGCCAGCAAGGGCCTGGGCGACAAGTCGGCGCTGACGAAGCTGTGGAGCAAGGACGGCCTGCTCGGCGGCAGGCTGCAGGACGGCATCGGCAAGTCCCTGTGGAACACGACGCGCGATACAGCGGTGTCGGAGGCCGGGCTGGGCAAGGGCCAGAACGCGGGGATCGACAAACCGCTGCGGAACATCAGCGGCGGGCAGAAGGCCGCGGAGGTCGACAACGTCGGAGACGACCAGTCCAAGGGTGAGACCGAGGGCTACCTGGACATCTGATCGTGGGTGAGTTCGAGCTGCGGGCCGCGCTGGCGGTGCTGGTTCTCCTCGTGCTGCCGCTTGGCTCCTTGTTCTGGTGGTTCCGCCGCAAGGAACAGCGCGAGAACCGTGAGCAGGCCGACGCGCTGGCCACCCTCGCCGCCTCCCTCGGCGGTGCGGTGGCCGGACGAGAGGAGGCCACGGCGTGGTCCGCCGCACTTCAGCCGCCATTCAAGGCCGACACTCCAGGCCTGATCAACTGGCTGGGCACCGTGCGGAAGCCACGCTTCGAGACGGCCCTGGACTTCCGGCACGGCGGCTGGCCGGTCCGGGTCAGCGAGGCCTCGATGCGTAAGGCCGTCTCCAACGGCACGATCACGTCCTACGAACACCGCATCGACGTGGCCACCGGCCCACTGCCGCCGATGAAACTCCACCGCCGCTTGCACACGGACTTCCTCGGCCGCCCGGTGAAACCGGGCAGCGTTCTGGCCTTCGGCGGCAAGCCGGTGCGAGAAGCGCCCGCGACGGTCAGAGAAGGCCCTTGGCTGGAAGTAGACCTCCCGCACCCCGCCAGCACGGACTGGGTCGCGTTCGCGAGTGATCCCGCCGACGCACCGCTCACCCCAGAGGCGCTCGACTGGCTCTCCCAGAACATCGGCCGCCTGCCGTGGGGCCTCACGTTCGAGGCGGGACTGCTGTACACCACCTGGCCCACCCGCATCGACCCGCGAACCCTGCTCACCACCGTCGACGCCATCCTCGGGCTCCTCGACCGCATCCCCGGCGCCCGCCGGGCGTAAAAAAGCGAAGCCCCCGGCTCCTTCGCAGGAACCGGGGGCTTCGCGTTACGACAGGATCAGCGGAAGTCGCGACCGAAGTCGTAGTCGTCCAGCGGGACGGCGGCACCCGTGCCGCTGCCGAACACGTCCGGGGTGTAGTAGCCGTCGTCGTAGGACGGGATGGCGTACGCCGCCACCCTGGCCTCCTCGGTCGGCTGCACCTGGATGTTGCGGTAGCGGTTGATGCCCGTACCGGCCGGGATCAGCTTACCGATGATCACGTTCTCCTTGAGGCCCACGAGCTTGTCGCTGCGGCCGTTGATCGCCGCATCGGTCAGCACCCGCGTGGTCTCCTGGAACGACGCCGCCGACAGCCACGAGTCCGTGGTCAGCGAGGCCTTCGTGATACCCATCAGCACCGGACGACCCGAGGCCGGCTGCCCGCCCTCGGCCACGACCTGCCGGTTCGTCGCCTCGAACTTCGTCCGCTCGGGCAGCTCGCCCGGCAGGAAGTCCGTCGAACCGGAGTCGATGATCGTCACCCGGCGCAGCATCTGCCGGACGATGACCTCGATGTGCTTGTCGTGGATCGACACACCCTGCGCCCGGTACACCTTCTGGACCTCGTCCACCAGGTGCATCTGCGCCTCACGCGGCCCCATGACCCGCAGGACCTCGTGCGGGTCCGGCGTGCCCTCGAGCAGCGGCTGCCCGACGGCGACGTGGTCACCGTCCGCCAGCGGGCCGGTCGGCGTGTTCGCGAGGCGCTGGCGCTTCGACAGCTTGTCGAAGACGATCTCCTCGCTGCCGTCGTCCGGGATCAGCGTGATCTTCCAGAACCGCTCACTCTCCTCGATGCGCACGCGGCCATCGACGTCGGCGATCGGCGCCTTGCCCTTCGGCACACGGGCCTCGAACAGCTCCGTGACACGCGGCAGACCCGTCGTGATGTCGTCACCGGCGACACCACCCTGGTGGAACGTACGCATCGTCAGCTGCGTACCCGGCTCACCGATCGACTGGGCGGCGACGATACCGACGGCCTCACCCACGTCCACCAGCTTGCCGGTCGCCATCGAGCGGCCGTAGCAGGTCGCACACACCCCGACGGCCGACTCGCAGGTCAGCACGCTGCGGACCTTGACCGTCGTGATGCCGCTGGACAGCAGCTTCTCGATGGCCGGGTCGCCGAGGTCGTCGCCGGCGTTGAGCACGACGTTGCCCTGGGCGTCCTTGGCGTCCGTGGCAAGGGTGCGGGCGTAGGCGCTGGTCTCGACGTGCTGGGCACGCACGATCCGGCCGTCGCCGAGGTCCTCACCGATCGGCATGTTGATGCCGCGGCGGGTACCGCAGTCGACCTCGCGGACGATGACGTCCTGCGAGACGTCCACCAGACGACGGGTCAGGTAACCCGAGTCGGCGGTCCGCAGCGCGGTGTCGGCCAGACCCTTCCGGGCACCGTGGGTGGCGATGAAGTACTCGGCCACCGACAGGCCCTCGCGGAAGTTCGCCTTGATGGGGCGCGGGATGTACTCACCCTTCGGGTTCGACACCAGACCACGCATCCCGGCGAGCGACCGGACCTGGGTCATGTTGCCCGCCGCACCGGACTTCACGATCATCGAGATCGGGTTGTCCTCGGGGAAGGCGTCCTCCATGACCTTGGCGACGTCGTCGGTCGCCTGGCTCCACACCTTGACCAGCTCGTTGTTGCGCTCGGCGTGCGAGAGCTGACCGCGCTGGTAGCGCTTCTCGACCTGGTCGGCCTTGGCCTCGTACTGGTCGAGGATCTCCTTCTTCTCCTTGGGCACCACGACGTCGGTGATCGACACCGTCACGCCGGACCGCGTCGCCCAGTAGAAGCCGGCGTCCTTGAGCCGGTCCAGGGTCTGCGCCACCTGCGTCATCGAGTACCGCTCCGCGAGGTCGTTCACGATCGCGGCCTGCCGCTTCTTCGGCATCGGCTCGTTCACGAACGGGTAGTCCGCGGGCAGCAGCTCGTTGAACAGCACCCGGCCCAGGGTGGTCTCGGCCAGCCACGGCTGACCGGGCTCCCAGCCGGACTCGGCGAGCTTGGCGGCGTCCTCCTTGCCCGGCTGCCGGTCGTTGATCCGGATCTTGATCGGGGCGTGCAGACCCAGCGCCTTGCGGTCGAAGGCCATGATCGCCTCGGCCGGCGAGGAGTACGCCTGCCCGGCACCGGTCGCGTTCTCGTCGAGACGCGTCAGGTGGAACAGACCCGTGACCATGTCCAGACGCGGCATGGCGAGCGGGCGGCCCGACGCCGGCGACAGGATGTTGTTCGCCGACAGCATCAGGATCCGGGCCTCGGCCTGCGCCTCGGCCGACAGCGGCAGGTGCACCGCCATCTGGTCACCGTCGAAGTCCGCGTTGAACGCCTCGCAGACCAGCGGGTGCAGCTGGATGGCCTTGCCCTCGACCAGCTGCGGCTCGAAGGCCTGGATACCGAGGCGGTGCAGCGTCGGCGCGCGGTTGAGCAGCACCGGGTGCCCGGTGATGACCTCTTCCAGCACGTCCCACACGGCCGGGCGGGCCCGCTCGACCATCCGCTTCGCGGACTTGATGTTCTGCGCGTGGTTCAGGTCGACCAGCCGCTTCATCACGAACGGCTTGAACAGCTCCAGCGCCATGTCCTTGGGCAGACCGCACTGGTGCAGCTTCAGCTGCGGGCCGACGATGATGACCGAACGGCCCGAGTAGTCGACGCGCTTGCCGAGCAGGTTCTGGCGGAACCGGCCCTGCTTGCCCTTGAGCAGGTCGGACAGCGACTTCAGCGGCCGGTTGCCAGGGCCGGTGACCGGACGGCCGCGGCGGCCGTTGTCGAACAGCGCGTCGACGGCCTCCTGCAGCATCCGCTTCTCGTTGTTGACGATGATCTCGGGCGCGCCGAGGTCGATCAGCCTCTTGAGGCGGTTGTTCCGGTTGATGACCCGGCGGTACAGGTCGTTCAGGTCGGACGTGGCGAACCGGCCACCGTCGAGCTGCACCATCGGGCGCAGGTCCGGCGGGATCACCGGGACGGCGTCGAGCACCATGCCACGCGGGTCGTTGCCGGTGGCCTGGAAGGCCGCCACGACCTTGAGCCGCTTGAGGGCGCGGAGCTTCTTCTGCCCCTTGCCGCTGCGGATCGTCTCGCGCAGGCTCTCGGCCTCGGCGTTGACGTCGAACTCGGTGGCCAGCTTCTGGATGGCCTCCGCGCCCATGCCGCCGGTGAAGTACTCGCCGTAGCGGTCGTACAGCTCGCGGTAGAGCATCTCGTCCGCGATCAGCTGCCGCGGCTCGAGCTTGGTGAAGGTCGTCCAGATCTCCTCGAGCCGGTCCAGCTCGCGCTGGGCCCGGTCGCGGAGCTGGCGCATCTCACGCTCGCCGCCCTCCTTGACCTTGCGGCGCACGTCGGACTTGGCGCCCTCGGCCTCGAGCTGCGCCAGGTCGGCCTCGAGCTTCTGCGCCCGCGCCTCGATGTCGGCGTCGCGCTTGGTCTCGATGTTCTTGCGCTCGACCCCGATCTCGTTCTCGAGCGTCGGCAGGTCGTTGTGCCGCAGCTCCGTGTTCACCCCGGTGATCACGTAGGCCGCGAAGTAGATGATCTTCTCGAGGTCCTTCGGGGCCAGGTCGAGCAGGTAGCCCAGCCGCGACGGCACGCCCTTGAAGTACCAGATGTGGGTGACCGGGGCGGCCAGCTCGATGTGGCCCATCCGCTCACGGCGCACCTTGGCACGGGTGACCTCGACACCGCAGCGCTCGCAGATGATGCCCTTGAAGCGGACCCGCTTGTACTTACCGCAGTAGCACTCCCAGTCCCGGGTGGGGCCGAAGATCTTCTCGCAGAAGAGGCCGTCCTTCTCGGGCTTGAGCGTGCGGTAGTTGATGGTCTCCGGCTTCTTCACCTCGCCGAAGGACCACTGGCGGATGTCATCCGCGGTGGCCAGGCCGATCCGGAGCTCATCGAAGAAATTGACGTCCAGCACGTCCTTGCATCCCCTTGGGGTAGATGTGGCTAGAGGGGTCGGCTACCTGGGGCGGGAGACGCGGGAGGTGTCTCCCGCCCCAGGCGGCTGGGTCATTGCGCGATGTCGTCCACCGAGGGCGACTCGTTGCGGGACAGGTTGATGCCGAGGTTCGCCGCGGCGCGCTCGAGGTCCTCGTCGTCGGAGTCGCGCATCTCGATCGCCGCACCGTCGGAGGACAGGACCTCCACGTTGAGGCAGAGCGACTGCAGCTCCTTCAACAGCACCTTGAACGACTCCGGGATCCCCGGGTCCGGGATGTTCTCGCCCTTGACGATCGCCTCGTACACCTTCACGCGGCCGACCACGTCGTCCGACTTGATCGTCAGCAGCTCCTGCAGCGTGTAGGCGGCGCCGTAGGCCTGCATCGCCCAGCACTCCATCTCACCGAAGCGCTGGCCACCGAACTGCGCCTTACCACCCAGCGGCTGCTGGGTGATCATCGAGTACGGGCCGGTGGACCGGGCGTGGATCTTGTCGTCGACCAGGTGGTGCAGCTTGAGGATGTACATGTAGCCGACCGCCACCGGGTACGGGAACGGCTCGCCGGAACGTCCGTCCAGCAGCACCGCCTTGCCGTCCGGCTGGACCAGGCGCTCACCGTCGCGGTTCGGCTTGGTCGAGGCCAGCAGGCCCGTCAGCTCCTCCTCCTTCGCGCCGTCGAACACCGGGGTCGCGGTGTTGGTGCCGGGGTCGACGTCGTAGAGCTCCTCGGGCAGGTTCTGCGCCCACTCGGGGTTGCCCTCGACCTTCCAGCCCTGCGACGCCAGCCAGCCCAGGTGCAGCTCGAGGATCTGGCCGATGTTCATGCGTCGCGGCACACCGTGGGTGTTCAGCACGATGTCGACCGGGGTGCCGTCCTCCATGAACGGCATGTCCTCGACCGGCAGGATCTTGCCGATGACACCCTTGTTGCCGTGCCGGCCGGCGAGCTTGTCGCCCGGCTGGATCTTCCGCTTCTGGGCCACGTAGACGCGGACCAGCTCGTTGACGCCCGGGGGCAGCTCGTCGTCGTCCTCGCGGGAGAACACGCGGATGCCGATGACCTTGCCGGTCTCGCCGTGCGGCACCTTCAGCGAGGTGTCGCGGACCTCGCGGGCCTTCTCGCCGAAGATCGCGCGGAGCAGGCGCTCCTCCGGGGTCAGCTCGGTCTCGCCCTTCGGCGTGACCTTGCCGACCAGGATGTCGCCGTCGCGGACCTCGGCACCGATGCGGATGATGCCGCGCTCGTCCAGGTCGGCCAGCACCTCTTCGGAGACGTTCGGGATGTCCCGGGTGATCTCCTCGGCACCGAGCTTGGTGTCGCGCGCGTCGATCTCGTGCTCCTCGATGTGGATCGAGGTGAGCACGTCGTCCTGCACGAGCCGCTCGGAGAGGATGATCGCGTCCTCGTAGTTGTGGCCCTCCCACGGCATGATCGCGACGAGCAGGTTCTTGCCCAGCGCCATCTCGCCGTTCTCGGTGGACGGCCCGTCCGCGATGACCTGGCCCGCCTCGACCCGGTCGCCCTCGTTGACGATCGGCCGGTGGTTGAAGCACGTGCCGTGGTTGGTGCGGCGGAACTTGTACAGCCCGTAGCTCTTCCGCGTGCCGTCGTCGTGCATGATCGTGATCAGGTCGGCGGAGAGCTCCTCCACCACACCGGCCTGCTCGGCGACGATCACGTCACCGGCGTCGATCGCGGCACGCAGCTCCATGCCGGTGCCGACCAGCGGCGCCGAGTTGCGCAGCAGCGGCACGGCCTGGCGCTGCATGTTCGCACCCATCAGCGCGCGGTTGGCGTCGTCGTGCTCGAGGAACGGGATCATCGCCGTGGCGACCGACACCATCTGGCGCGGCGACACGTCCATGTAGTCCACGTCCATCGGGTCGATCAGCTCGACCTCGCCGCCCTTCCGGCGGACCAGCACGCGGTCCTCGGCGAAGTGGCCGTCGTCGGTCAGCGGCGCGTTGGCCTGCGCCTTGACGAACCGGTCCTCCTCGTCGGCCGTCAGGTAGTCGATCTGGTCGGTGACCCGGCCCTCGACGACCTTGCGGTACGGCGTCTCGATGAAGCCGAACGGGTTGACCCGCGCGTAGGAGCACAGCGAGCCGATGAGGCCGATGTTCGGGCCTTCCGGCGTCTCGATCGGGCACATGCGGCCGTAGTGCGACGGGTGGACGTCGCGGACCTCCATGCCGGCGCGCTCACGGGACAGACCACCGGGGCCGAGCGCCGAGAGGCGGCGCTTGTGGGTCAGGCCCGACAGCGGGTTGTTCTGGTCCATGAACTGCGACAGCTGCGAGGTGCCGAAGAACTCCTTGATCGCCGCCACGACGGGGCGGATGTTGATCAGGGTCTGCGGCGTGATCGCCTCGACGTCCTGGGTGGTCATCCGCTCCTTGACCACGCGCTCCATGCGGGAGAGGCCGACCCGGATCTGGTTCTGGATCAGCTCACCCACGGTGCGCAGGCGCCGGTTGCCGAAGTGGTCGATGTCGTCGACCTCGACCGGGATGGTCTGGCCGTTGATCTCCATCTTGTCCTCGCCGGCGTGCAGCCGGACCAGGTACTCGATGGTGGTGACGATGTCCTCTTCGGTCAGCGTGCCGGTCTCGTACGGCAGGTCGAGACCCAGCTTCTTGTTGACCTTGTAGCGGCCGACCTTGGCCAGGTCGTAGCGCTTGTCCTTGAAGAACAGGTTCTCCAGCAGGGCCTGGGCGCTCTCCTTCGTCGGCGGCTCGCCCGGGCGCAGCTTGCGGTAGATGTCGAGCAGCGCCTCGTCGGTGCCGGCCGTGTGGTCCTTCTCGAGCGTCGCGAGCAGGGTCTCGGAGAACGAGAAGCGCTCGCGGATCTGCTCGGTGGACCAGCCGAGGGCCTTCAGCAGCACGGTGACGGGCTGACGGCGCTTGCGGTCGATGCGGACACCGACGGTGTCGCGCTTGTCGACGTCGAACTCCAGCCAGGCACCGCGGCTCGGGATGATCTTGACGCTGAAGACGTCCTTGTCGGTCGTCTTGTCGATCGCCTGGTCGAAGTAGACGCCGGGCGAGCGGACGAGCTGGGACACCACGACACGCTCGGTGCCGTTGATGATGAAGGTGCCCTTGTCGGTCATCACGGGGAAGTCACCCATGAAGACCGTCTGGCTCTTGATCTCGCCGGTGTTGTTGTTGACGAACTCCGCCGTGACGAACAGCGGAGCCGCGTAGGTCATGTCCTTGTCCTTGCACTCCTCAACGGAGGCCTTGACCTCGTCGAAGCGCGGGTCGGAGAAGGACAGCGACATCGAGCCCTGGAAGTCCTCGATGGGTGAGATCTCGTTCAAGACCTCTTCGAGGCCGCCGACCGGGTTCTCCTCGCCCTCTTCGACCCGGCGCTGGAACCACTTCTCGTCACCGGTGAACCACTGGAACGACTGGATCTGCACGTCGAGCAGATTGGGCGTGGCGAGCGGTTCGCGGATCTTCGCGAAGGAGACGCGCTTCGGGGCTCCGGGGATTCCCGTCGGGTTCGGGTCGGATACAGCAGAGGTGGTCGCAGCAGTGGCCTGGTTCGCGGGAGAGACTGCCAAGATGCGTCCTTCCGGGGACAATGAGCGGTGAGCAGCCGCCATAGCGTCAACTATTGCGACTGTCAAGGGTGCCGTGGTGCCCACTATCCTAACTGCCGTGCCCGGGCAGCCTGAAAGAGGGCAGCGCAAAGAAGCAGTCTAGCCCGAATGACGTGTTCTGTCGAGGGGCGCTCCCGATGGGGCCCAGATCTCGATCACACCGTCTTCAGGTATGCCTCCCAGCCTCGCCCTCCCGCAGGGCGTCGCCGTCGCCAGTAAGCGTGACCCCCCGGCGCCGTTCAGTCAAGATGCCACGCCCTCAACCCGCCGGTTGGCGCAATGTGGTCGGCATGTGCACAGGGGGTGAGGTCGTCGCGGTGAGCTGCGGGTTCGCGGGACGCCCGGCACGCGGCGGCGGGGTGCGACCGGGACCCGGGGCGCGGATTCGACGCCTCACGAGGGCCGTTCGGGGCAGGACCGGTGCCCCCGTCCGGGGCCGTGCGCCGCGTCGGGACGCGGCGCACGGCAAGGGGTGGCTCAGCCGGTGAAGTCGAGGCACATGGCCGCCACGTAGCGGTTGGTGCCGAGCTTCATCCAGCGGTCGTCGGTGCGGCCGCACGCCGTGTAGCCGCCGCCGGTGACCAGTGACTGCACGCACACGTGCGTGCCCTTCGTCAGCAGCCCGACGGCCGTGGCGCTGGTCCGCGGAGCGGTGCGGATCTTGATCGACTCCGCCGCCTGGTACCGGCAGTCGTCGGCACTGGCGGCCGGTGCGGCCACCCCCACCACCGTGAAGCCCGCGGCGAAGACGGCCGCTCCCAGCATTCCCAGCACGCGAGTACGCATTCAGGTTCCCCTCGTCGGTGACGGGGCCCCGGGCGGAGCCCCGATGATCACCGACGCGGCGGCGCGCGGCGCGGTTCCGCCGTCAGCGCGAGGGTGACGGGGGTGCCGGCGAGGTGCTCGGGGCCGGGCTGGTCGCCGCGGGGTTCTCGGAGTTGTAGGTGTCCAGCGAGGACACCTTCCACTTGCCGTCGACGTCCTGCAGGTTCATCCACAGCTGGGCGCTGCCGCTGGAGGTCTGGTTCTGGTCGGTGCGCGTCGCGGTCTGGTCGACGAACACCATGACCCTCGCGCGGTCGCCCTCCAGGCTGATCACCGCGCTGCGGGTCACCTTCACCGTGACGACGATCTTCTGCTGCGGCGCGAGGCGCTGCACCTCGCCCATGAGCGAGTTGTACCTGGCGCGGACCTCGTCGGTGATCAGCAGGTCCTTCGCCGCGTTCTGGGTCTTCGCGATGTCGTTGAAGTCGTAGGAGAACAGCGTCTCGGCCGCGTTCGTGGCGGCCTGGTTGACCTGGGCGGTGCGGGCCACGTCCACCAGCGCGGTGTTGGCCGTCACGGCCTCCAGGCGGTTGTCCTCGATCCGGAACCACGCCGCGAACCCGGCCAGCACGATCGCCAGCCCGAACAGCGCACCGGCGACGACGAACGGGTTGCGGCTCCGGCGCGCGGGCTCGGGTTCCTCGGGTTCCTCCGGCTCCGCGACGGCCGCCTCGGCCTGCGCGTAGTCGGCGGGCTTCGGCTCGCCCTCGTCACGCGCCTTCGGGCGCGGGCTGGGCCGGACCTGCTCCTCCTGCCCCGTCACCTCGGGCTCGGGCGTGTCCTGCTGCGGGCGCGGGGTCGGCGAAGGACGACGCAGGCCCGCCACCTTGGGTCGCCGCACCGGCTGCGGACGGCCGGGGTTGCTGGATGGCACTACGAACTCCGTTCCTGCTGGTCCTGCCTACTGCCCGCTGCTCACGAGCGGCACCGAACCGATCTGGGACACCTTCCAGTCCTGCCCGACCCTGGTCAGCTGCACCTCGAGCCGCAGCGGCTTGGCGACCGGCTGCTGCCCCTCCTTGGTGACCTGCGTGACGATGGCCGCCAGGAAGCTGGCCTTGCCCTGGTGGTTGTCGAGCTCCTCCACGCCGATGTCCTGCACCGTCGTGGTGACCTTGGTCTTGGCGTCGGTCATCGCCTGCCGGTAGGTCTGCTCGGTGTTCTTGATCTGGGTCTGGTACTCCGGGGTCGAGACGTCCAGCTGCCGCTGGAAGTAGGCGTCCGGGTTCGTGTAGTCCAGCTCGGTGAACGCCTTCACCGCGGCCGCGCCCTGCCTGCTCACGTCGTCACGGGCCTTGGCGAGCGCGACGTCGTCGTCCCCGGAGGCCGACCACCACTGGATGCCGAAGACCGCGGCCACGATCAGGGCCGCGGCGGCCAGCGCCGCCGAGCCCCACAGCAGGTAGCGGGCCGGCACGGCGTCCCGCGAGGCCGGCTCGCCGGTCTCCTCGGCGCCGGTCTCGGGTGCCTCCTGGTCCTCGGAACTCATATCTCTCCAGAGTAGACAGCGGGTGTGCGGTTCCGGTCAGCCGGGCAGGCCGAGCAGGGAGGACAGGCTGGTGATGGACACCGCGGGCGAGCCCGCGACCCCCGGCGTGCCCGCCAGCTCGGCGAGCTGCTGCTCCGGCCGGTCGGCGTTGGCGGCGACCTGCTGGTCGGTGGGGATCACCGGCACGCCGTTGTAGGGCGCGTTCTGCGAGCCGCGGACGTCGATCGGGCTGCCGGTCGGCTCGGCGCAGTAGGCGTTCCAGTCCGGCTGGCGCGGGGTCGTGTCCGCGCCCGTCCGGTACTTGCCCGGGTCCTGGTAGCCCTTGGTGCACGCCGGCGGGTCGAACAGGTTCAGCACGAGCCCGAGGTGCGCCGTGCCGTCGCCGGGCACCACGGACCGGGCGCCCACGGCAAGCACCGGGTAGCTCACCAGCACCTGCTCGATGCCGTTCTGCCTGGTCAGCAGCAGGTTCGACGTGGTGAGCAGGTTCGCGAACAGCGCACCGAGACCGGGGCCGGTGTCCGTGACGAGCTGGTTGAGCGACTGCGCCGCACCCGGGGCGGCCTCGATCAGCTTGCGCAGGTCCCCGTCCGAGGACTTGAGCGTGGCCGACAGCTGGTTGAGGTTGCGGCTGAACTCGGCCATGTTCGACGCCTCGGCGTTCTGGGTGTCGAGCACCTTGCCGCCGGCGTCGAGCAGCTGCACGGTCTGGGGCAGGTTCTCCTGCGCGGACTTCGTGAAGTCACGCAGGGTGTCCAGCAGCACCTGCAGGTCACCACCGGTGCCGTTGAACGCGTTGTACGACTCGTCGACGACGGTGCGCAGCGCGTCGGTGGGCACCGACCGGGCGAGCGCGTCGAGGTCGCCGATCACCTGTTCGGTGGCGATCGGCGTCTTGGTCTTCTCCGCCGGGATGACCGAGCCGGCCCGCAGGTACGGCCCGCCGGTGCCGGTGGGCCGCAGGTCGACGAACTGCTCACCCACGGCGGACCGGTCGGCGATCACGGCCTGGAGGTCGGCGGGCACGTCGGGGGCGCTGGGGTCGATGTTCAGGTCGGCCTCCAGCCCGCTCGCGGTGAGGCGCAGCTGCCCGACCTTGCCGATGTTGTAGCCGCGGTAGGTGACCTCGGCTCCGGTGAAGATCCCGCCCGAGGAGTTGAGTTCGAGCTTGACCGTGTACCCCTCCTGCCCGAACACCTGGCCGAGGCCGGCGAAGCGGATCAGCGCGTACACCACCGCGACGACCGAGATCACCAGGAACGCGACGAGCTTGATCTTCGTGCTGCGGACCAGCATCAGGCACCCCCTCCCGACAGCAGGCCGAAGAGACCGGCGAGGCCGCCCTGCGACTGCTGGCCGCTGCCCGTGTTCCCGGTGGTACCGCTCGTACCCGTGGTACCGGACGACGTGCCCAGGTCGAGTGGCAGCGGCAGCGGCGCGTTGCCCGACGAGGGACTACCGCCCGCGAGGTTCTGCGGCAGGATCCCGGACAGCGGGTTGTCCCGGCTGCGGCCGAGGTTCTGCAGCACGGTCTGCAGGTTCAGGTCGATCTTCGCGTACAGGTTGAAGTAGTCGCCCTTCGCGCCCTGCACCGCCGAGTCGGTGAACGGGTACGTCAGCAGCAGCTCCAGGGACTTCGGCAGGTCCGCGCCCGCCTCGCCGAGCTTCTGCAGCGTCGGCAGCAGCGCCCGCAGGTCCGCGACCAGGTCCTCCTGGCTCTTGTTGATCGTGTCGACCGTGACGCCCGACAGGTTCTGCAGCGCCTGCAACATCGTGACGAGCTGGGTGCGCTGCTGCTCCAGCACCGCGAGCCCGGGGCCGAGGTTGTCGATCGCTCCCGCGAGCCGGTCCTTCTGCGTGACGAGGGTGGCCGACAGCCGGTTGAGCCCGTCCAGCGCGCGGGTGATGTCGCCCGACTGCTTGTCCAGCGTCGTGACCAGCTGGTTGGCGTTGTCGAGCAGGTTGCGGATGTCGGGCTCGCGGCCCTCGGTCGCGGAGTTGAGCTCCTTGGTGATGGTGTTGAGCTGCTCGACCCCGCCGCCGTTGAGCAGCATCGACAGCGCGCCGAGCACCTCCTCCACGTCGACGCTGCGGTTGGTGCGCGCGAGCGGGATCTCGGCGTTGTCCGCGAGCGTGCCCTGCGCGAGGTCGTCACCGGGCGAGGACAGCTCGACGTACTTCTCGCCGAGCAGGCTCGACTGGCGGATGTTGGCCAGCGCGTTGGCGGGCAGCTTGACGTCGCCGTTGAGCTGCATGGTCACCTCGGCGTGCCAGCCGTCCGGCGTGAGCCCGATCGACTCGACGCGGCCGACGGCGACCTCGTTGACCTTCACGCCGGACTTGGGCACCAGGTCCAGCACGTCCTGGAACTGCGCCTTCACCGTGTACGGGTGCTCGCCGAGGTCGGCGCCGCCCGGCAGCGGGACGTCGTAGATCCCGCCGAACCCGCAGCCGGTGAGCGTCAGCGTGGCGGCCACACCCGTGGCGAGGAGTGCGAAGCGCTTCACTGCGACGCCCCCGATCCGACCAGGTCGACGAACGGCAGCGGCAGCGGCGGCAGTTCGCCGTGCTGCAGCGCGTACGCCGTCTGCGCCAGCGACGGCAGCTTCAGCGTGCCGTCGAGGATCTTCGCGACCGGGTCGCACAGCTGGCCGATCGCGGGACCGACCTGCCCGGCCTGCTTGAGCAGCCCGCAGATCATCACCAGCGGCGGCTGGGTCAGCTCGTTGAGGTTCGGCCGCGCGTCGAGCGTGCCCGAGGAACCGTTGTACGCGTTGATCACGTTGCCGAGGCCGACCGGCGCGACGTCGAGGATCTGCGCGAGCGCGCTGCGCTGGTCGACGAGCACCTTCGTCACGCTCGCCAGGTTGTCCACGTTGGTGCGCAGCTTGTCGTGGTGGGAGTCGATGAACTGCTGCACCATGCCCAGCGTCGTGCCGAGCTGCTGCACCGTCGCGGCGAGGTTGTCCTTCTCCCCCGCCAGGTAGCCGCTGACGTCGGCCAGCTTCGACTCGAACTGCCGCACCTGGGTGTCGCTGTTCGCCAGCGTCTGCGAGAAGTCCGCGAGGTTGGTGATCGTCGCGAACAGGTCGTTCTTGTTGCCGGACAACGTGGTGGACAGCTGGCTCAGCTTGGTGATCGTGTCGTGCAGGGACTGGCCGTTGCCGTCGAAGTTCTTCGCCAGCGTCGTCAGCAGGTCCGACAGCGAGCCGTTGGCGTTGAGGCCGTTGGGCCCGAGGTCCTGGCTGATCTTGTTGAGGCTCGCGTACAGGTCGTCGACCTCGATCGGCACCGCGGTGCGGTCGAGCGGGATCGTGGCGCCCTCGGCGATGACCTTCCCGCCGGTGTAGGCGGGCGCGAGCTGCACGTACCGGTCGCTGACCAGGGAGGGCGCGATGATCGCGGCCTGCGCGTCGGCCGGGATCGCGACCGAGCGGTCGTACTCCATGTCGACGCGCACCTGGTTGCCCATCGGCTGGACGCTGGTGATCGTGCCCATTTCGACGCCGAGCACGCGCACGCTGTTGCCGACGTAGAGACCGACGGCGCTCGGGAAGTACGCGGTGAGGTGCTTCTTGTTGGCGTCCTTGAGGGTCCACCACAGCACCCCGGCGACGACGAGCCCCAGCACGCACGCGATGGCGACGCCGCGCGCGAGCGACTGTCCGAAGCGGGTGTCCGTCATTTCTGGTTGCACCCCTCCTGGTTCAGCGGGCCGATCGACGGCAGCAGCAGCCCGCAGATGTAGTTGTCGAACCAGTGCCCGTTGCCGACGGTGTTGGTGAACACCCGGATGTAGGGCGCGAAGCGCGCGATGCCCTGCGCGAGCGAGTCCTGGTTGCGCTGGAGCATCGAGGTGAGCTGGTCGAGCGAGTCCAGCACGGGGGTCAGCTGCTTGTCGTTGTCGTCGATGAGGCCCTTGAGCTGCCTGGACAGCTCCTGTGAGCCGGTCAGCAGCGTGGAGATCGCCTGCTCCCGCTTGGCGATCTCGTCCAGCAGCTGGTTGCCGTCCGCGAGCAGCTTGGTCAGCTCGGCGTCGCGGTCGGCCAGCGTCTGGCTGATCTGGCGGGTGTTCGCGAGCAGCTGGGACAGCTGGCTGTCGCGTTTGGCGATGGTGTCCGACAGCTGCTGCAGGCCCGACAGCGCGCCCTTGACGGAGTCGGGCGTGCCGGACAGCGTCTGCGACAGCGTGTCGAAGCTCTGCGCGAGCTGCCCGGTGTCGATCTGGTCCACTGTGGACGACAGGTCGCGGAAGGCGTCGATCACGTCGTAGGGCGCGAGCGTGCGTTCCTTCGGGATGGTCGTGCCGGGGTCCAGCGCCCGGTCCCCCACCGGGTCCAGCGCGAGGTACTTCTGCCCGAGCAACGTCTTGATCTTGATCGCGGCCGCGGTCTTGTCGCCCAGCCACGTGTCCTTGACCTTGAACGACACCTTGACCTGGGCGCCGTCGAGCTCGACGTCGGTCACCTTGCCGACCTTGACGCCGGCGACGCGCACCTCGTCGTCCGGCTTGAGCCCGGCGGCCTCGGTGAAGTCGGCGCTGTAGGTGGTGCCGGCGCCGATGAGCGGCAGGTCGTCGGCGTTGAGCGCGACGACGAGACCGAGCGCCATCAGCACGAGGCCGACGACGGCGATCGGCACGGGGTTGCGGCTGGAGAAGCTTTTCATCCCTTGCACCGGTCCTGCGTCACGGGCATCAGCGGCACGCTGATCTGCGGAACGAGCGGCGGGAGCGCGACCGTGCCGCCCGCCGAGCAGAGGTAGAAGTTGAACCAGGAGCCGTAGTCCGCGGTGCTCGTCAACGTGGTCACCTTCTGCGGCAGGTACTGGAGGAAGTGCTCGACCAGCGCCTGGTTGTCGTTGAGGTTGTCGCTGAGCACCCCGAGCGCCTGGATGTCGCCCTTGAGCGGGGCGCGGGCCTTGTCCAGCAGCCCCGCGGTGGTGTTCGCCAGCCCGCCCAGCGCGTCGATCGCGTCGCCGATGGGCTTGCGGTCCTGCGCCAGCCCGGTCACGAGCTGCTGCAGGTTGACGATCAGCGTGTTCAGCTGCGGGGTGTGCGCGTTGACCGTGTCGAGCACGCTGTTCAGGTTGTCGATGACCTGGCCGATGACCTGGTCCTTCTGCGCGATCGTGGTGGTCAGCGTCGCGGTGTGGGCGAGCAGGCTGTCGATCGTGCCGCCCTCGCCCTGCATCACCTGGATGATCTCGTAGGACAGCTTGTTCACGTCGTCCGGGTTGAGCGCGGCGAACAGCGGTTTGAAGCCGTTGAACAGCTCGTCCAGGTCGAGCGCGGGCGTGGTGTGGTCGATCGGGATGGTCGCACCCGGCTTGAGCGGGCCGGTGTCGCCGCCGGTGCCCTGCCCGAGCGCGATGTAGCGCTGGCCGACGAGGTTGCGGTACTTGATCGTCGCCGTAACGTTCGCGGGCAGCGTGCGGCCGGAGTCGACCTCGAAGTCCACCTGCGCCTGGCGCCGGTCGACGATCTTCACGCCGGTGACCTGGCCGACGCGCACCCCGGCGATGCGGACGTCGTCACCGGGCAGCACGAGCGTCGCGTCGCTGAACCGCGCGCTGTACCCCTTGGTGTCGCTGGTGTTGATGTTGGCGATGCTGATCCCGAGAATCGCGGTGAACAGCACCGTGATGACGATGAAGATCGTCAGCTTGATCAGCGGTGCGGCGAGCCCCCTCACTGGATCGTCACCTCCGCTCCCCGGTACAGCGGCCCCACGAGCAGCCCGCTCCAGCCCGGCATGTCCGACGGGGCGATGCCGACCTGCGGGCCGACGATCGCGTTCAGGAAGTCCTGCTCCGCCGGGGTGTTGACGGGGTTGCCCGCGGTGCTGCCGCCGCCGTTGTAACCGCCCGCGTTCGCGTTCGTGTTCGCCGGGACCAGCCCGTCACTGGCGGTGCGCGAACCGGGGCCGGGCTGGCTGCCGTCCTTGATCGGGCCGTCCGGCGGGTACTGCGGGAACGGCTGCGGGAACTGCTTCATGTCGTAACAGCGCGGGCCGCGCTTGTCCTCGAACTTGGGCTCGTCCCGGCCGGCCTTGTACGGGCCGCGGCTCGACACGATCTCCAGCGTCGCGTGCAGGCCCGGCTGGTTCGTGCCCTTGCCGAACGCCTGGTCCAGCAGCGGCACCAGCTCGGCCATCCCGCCGAGCAGGCACGGGTACTCCGGGGAGTAGCGCGCGAGCAGTTCCGCGGTCGGCCGGGAGGTCTCCGAAAGCCGGATGAGGTTGTTCGCGTTGGCGGCCACGAAGGACTCCAGCGTCTGCGACGCGGCGGTCACGTTGCCGTACAACGCCTGCAGGTTCTGCTGTTCGTCCACAATGGTCTTGCTGGTGGTCGACAGGTTGTCCAGCGTCTGCACCAGGTCCGGTGCGGTGCCGCTGAGGTTGTCGGAGAACTTCGCCAGCGCCTGCAGGTTGTGCTGCAGCTCCGGCAGGTGCGGGTTCAGCCCGTCCAGGTACTTGCCGAGCTCCGAGAGGGTCTGGCCGAGCTCGTCCCCGCGGCCCTGCAACGCCGTCGAGATCGCGGTGAGCGTGGCCGACAGCTTCTGCGGCTGCACCGCCTGCAGCACCGGCAGCAGGTCGTCGAGCGCCTTGGACAGCTGCACCGCGTCCTGCGTGCGGTCCTCGGGGATCACGGCGCCGTTGGTCAACGTGGCGGTCGCGGGCTGCTTCGGGATCTCCAGCGACACGTACCGCTCGCCGAACAAGGTCTTCGGCAGGAACCGCGCGGAGACGTTGGCGGGGATCATCTTCGCCGACTCCGGGTCCAGCGCGAGCGTCAGCTCGGCGCCGTCCGGTTTCGCGGCGATCGACTTCACCGAGCCGACGATCAGCCCCCGCACCTTCACGTCGGACTGCTCCAGCAGCTGGTTGCCGATGTCGCTCGCCTCCAGCTTGACGTCCACAGTGGACGTGAACGCCCTGTTGTACATCGCGATGCTCAGCGTGATGCCGCCGACGAGCACCGCGATCAGGAGCAGGCCGAGCAGCCTGCGGCGCAGCGTCCTCATCCCGCGATCCTCACCGTCGTCGAAGTGCCCCAGATGGCGAAGCCGATGAAGAAGTTGATGATCGCCACGGTGACGATGCTCAGCCGGACCGCGCGGCCCACCGCGACACCGACGCCCGCGGGGCCACCCGAGGCGCGGTAGCCGAAGTAGCAGTGCGTCAGGATGATCACGACGCTGAAGATCAGCACCTTGATGAACGAGTAGAACACGTCCTGCGGTGGCAGGAACAGGGTGAAGTAGTGGTCGTAGGTCCCCGCCGACTGGCCGTAGATGTAGATGACCACGACTCTCGACGCGAGGTAGGACGACAGCAGGCCGATGATGTACAGCGGGATCACCGCGACGAACCCGGCGATGATCCGCGTGGTCACGAGGTACGGCAGGCTCGGCACGGCCATGACCTCGAGCGCGTCGATCTCCTCGGAGATCCGCATCGCGCCCAGCTGCGCGGTGAAGCCGGCGCCGACCGTCGCCGACAGCGCGAGGCCCGCGACCAGCGGCGCGATCTCGCGGGTGTTGAAGAACGCCGTCAGGAACCCGGTGAACGCCGAGGTGCCGATCGAGTTCAGCGCCGAGTAGCCCTGGAGGCCGACGAGCACACCGGTGAACAACGTCAGCCCGATCATCACGCCGACGGTGCCGCCGATGACCGCGAGCGAGCCGGAGCCGAAGCTCACCTCGGCGAGCAGCCGCAGGACTTCCTTGGTGTAGCGGCGGATCGTCCGCGGGGTCCACGCCAGCGCCCTGGCGTAGAACGACATCTGGTCGCCGAAGTTGTCCAGCACCTCGAGGGGCCGGTTCGCGATGCGTTTCGCGTGCTGGCCGAACGTCGCCATCTCTAGCTCAACTTTCCGGGCACGATCTGCAGGTAGACCAGGGTGATCACGAAGTTCACGACGAACAGCAGCAGGAACGTGATGACCACGGACTGGTTCACCGCGTCCCCCACGCCCTTCGGCCCGCCGGAGGGGTGCAGCCCCCGGTACGCGGCGACGACGGCGGCGATGAACCCGAAGATCAGCGCCTTGATCTCGCCCACCCACAGGTCGGGCAGCTGCGCCAGCGCCGAGAAGCTCGCCAGGTACGCGCCGGGGGTCCCGCCCTGCAGCACCACGTTGAAGAAGTAGCCGCCGAGCACCCCGATGACGCTGACCATGCCGTTGAGCAGCAACGCGACGAGCATCGACGCGAGCACGCGCGGCACGATCAGCCGCTGCACCGCGGAGACGCCGAGCACCTCCATCGCGTCGATCTCCTCGCGGATGGTGCGCGCGCCGATGTCGGCGCAGATCGCGCTGCCGCCCGCGCCCGCGACGAGCAGCGCCGTCACCAGCGGGCTGGCCTGCTGCACGGTGGCGAGCACGCTGCCCGCACCGGTGTAGGACTGCGCGCCGAGCTGGCGGGCGAGCGAGCCGAACTGCAGCGAGATGACCGCGCCGAACGGGATCGCGACCAGCGCGGTCGGCAGGATCGTGACGCTCGCGATGAACCAGGACTGCTGGATGAACTCACGGAGCTGGAAGGGCCGCTGGAAGATCCCGCGGATGATGTCCAGCCCGAGCGCGAACAGCTTCCCGGTCTCCCGCAGCATCCCGATCCCGGGGATCTTGGCTGGAGAGGCCGACGACGTCATGCGCCACCTGGCCCCTGGGTCCGGCGGTGGGCGCCGGGGATCCGGGCCACCTCCTCGCTCGGCAGCTCCCCGCTGTGGCGGGGCGGCACGGGCGTGGTGTTGATCGTGGGCGGGTCCTCGTAGGCGCCGCGGCGCGGGTGCACGCCGTAGCGCGCCTGCTCCTCCGGGGACAGGGATTCGATGATCCCCTCCTGCGCGGCGGGCGGGAGCGTGTGCAGGATCTGCATGACGCGGTCCTTGCGGCGGATCGCGCCCTGCCGCGTCGGCAGGCCCGGCGCGGGCTGCATCTGCGGCGGGATGCCGGTGACCTCCTCGACGCCGCCCGCGTGGTGACCGGCCTCGAACATGGCGCGCTCGGCGGCCATCTGCGCCTGGTCCTTCTCCTCGGACATGCCGATGGGCCCGTCCATGCGGCCGTTGAGGAACTGCTTGACGACCGGCTCCTCGCTGGTCAGCAGCACCTCGCGCGGCCCGAACATGACCAGTTCCTTGCGGAAGAGCATGCCGAGGTTGTCCGGCACCGTGCGGGCCAGGTTGATGTTGTGCGTGACGATCAGGAACGTCGCGTCGATCTGCGCGTTGACGTCGAGGAACAGCTGGGAGATGTAGGTGGTGCGGACCGGGTCGAGGCCCGAGTCCGGCTCGTCGACCAGGATGATCTCCGGGTCCAGCACGAGCGCGCGGGCGAGCCCGGCACGCTTGCGCATCCCGCCCGAGATCTCGCCGGGCAGCTTCTTCTCGGCGCCCGCGAGACCCGTCATCTCGAGCTTTTCCAACACGATGCGCCGGATCTCGGTTTCGGACTTCTTGGTGTGCTCACGCAGCGGGAAGGCGACGTTGTCGTACAGGTTCATCGACCCGAACAACGCGCCGTCCTGGAACAGGACCCCGAACAATTTTCGCGTTTCGTAGAGTTTGTGTTCGCTGCAGCGGACGATGTCGACGCCGTTGATCATGCACTTGCCGCGGTCGGGCTTGAGCAGGCCGATCATCGACTTGAGGAAGACGGATTTGCCGGTGCCGGACGGGCCGAGCATGACGGAGACCTCGCCGGGCGGGAGGGTCAGCGTGACGTCCCGCCAGATGGTCTGTCTGCCGAACGACTTCGTCAGACCCTCGATGACCACCTCGGCACCCATCGCACCTCCCGGAGCTTCCTACGGTGACGGCTCACACACCCTAGACAGGTTGCGCACGGTGAGCGCGTCCGCGTCATGTGAGCCAACGAGCAGGGCTCGGTGGAGGTTACTCACGAGTTTGGCAATCCACAAACCAGGTGAAGCACAAAACCGGGCAATCCTGACGGAGGTACCCGCGTTCTTCCGGATGGCGGAATCTCCGGGTCGGCCCAACAGCAAAAAGGGCGGGCACCCCTGCCGGGATGCCCGCCCTGAATTCCGCGGTGCGGAGGAACCTACTTGACCGACACCTTCGCGCCGGCGGCCTCGAGCTTCTCCTTGGCCGCGTCGGCCGCTTCCTTGTCGACCTTCTCGAGGATCGGCTTCGGGGCGCCCTCGACGAGCTCCTTGGCCTCCTTCAGGCCCAGGCCCGAGACGACCTCGCGGACGACCTTGATGACCTGGATCTTCTTGTCGCCGGCACCCTCGAGGATGACGTCGAACTCGTCCTTCTCCTCCTCGGCCGGGGCGGCGGCACCGGCAGCGCCGGGGGCGGCGGCCGCGACGGCGACCGGGGCGGCGGCGGTGACGTCGAAGGTCTCCTCGAACTTCTTCACGAAGTCCGAGAGCTCGAGCAGGGTGAGCTCCTTGAAAGCGTCGAGCAGTTCGTCAGTGCTCAGCTTCGCCATGATGGCGGTCCTTTCTGATCAGGGGGTTCGTGGGGTGGGTGAAACGGTCAGCTCTCGGCCGGTGCCTCGCTGTCGCCGCCCTGCTGCTTCTCCTGCAGCGCGGCGGCAAGGCGGGCCACCTGGGACGCCGGCGCCTGGAACAGCGCGGCGGCCTGGGACAGCTTCGCCTTGAACGCGCCCGCCGCCTTGGCGAGCAGGACCTCACGGCTGTCGAGATCGGCGATCCGGTTGATCTCGTCCACCGTGAGCGGACGGCCATCCATGTAGCCGCCCTTGATCACGAGCGCGTTGTTGTCCTTCGCGAAGTCACGAAGCGCCTTGGCGGCGTCGACCGGCTCACCCTCGACGAAGGCGATGGCGGTCGGACCGACGAACAGCTCCTCGAGACCCTCGATCCCGGCGTCCTCAGCGGCACGCTTGACGAGGGTGTTCTTCGCGACCCGGTACTTGGCACTGGTGCCGAGAGCGCGGCGCAGCTGACTCAGCTGGGACACGGAGAGGCCGTTGTACTGGGTGACCACGGTGGCCGAGCTGGTGCGGAAGTTGTCCGCGATCTCGGCGACGGCCGCCACCTTGTCGGGCTTCGCCATTCCTCGCCTCCTCTCTTGGCTGGTGACCGCCGGCCGTGAAGGAGCCCCTGAAACGACGAAACGCCCCAGCGCAGCAGACGCGGGGCGTGGCAGGATGCGCGTGGGCGCACCCGTGGCGAAGCCTCGTTCCTCCTGCGCGGGCCGCCCGACGATGCGGGACCTTCGTTCCGGACGCCGTGGGGCGCACGGAAAACCAGCGGTCTTCGGTAGAACCGTCGTCCAGGATACACGGCGGCTCCCGGTGGTCAGCGGCGGGAGGGGCCGGGCATCATGAGCGGGTGCCCGAGCAGCGACCTGGCGACGAGCCCCAGCACCGGGGCGACCCGGAACCCGGACAGCCCATGGAGGCGGGGTCGCGGCAGCCACCGCAGGAGCCGGGGCCGCAGCCGACGCAGCAGGGGCCGGGCCACGCGCCGGGACCGCAGCCGACTCAGCAGGGGCCGGGCCACGCCCAGGGACCACAGCAGCTGCACCCTTCCCAGCCACCGCAGCAGGGGCCAGGCCACGCGCCGGGACCGCAGCCGATGCAGCCCGAGCAGGAATCGCACCACGCGCTGCCGCAGCCCCGCCCCACGCAGGGGCAGGGTCGTGCGCCGGAGTCGCAGCCCGAGCAGGAGCCGAGCGCCGCGCTGCCGCAGCCCCGCCCCGCGCAGGTGCCGCACGTGCAGTCCGCGCCCCAGGCGCCGGGCGCGCCGCAGCTGGATCCCGAGCAGCTGCGCCAGTTCCAGCAGTTCCAACAGTTCCAGGACTACCTGCGGTTCACCGAGGCGCAGCAACGCGGCCAGGTCGTGCCCGGCGGCTCCGGCCCGCCCGCGCCTCCGCCGGGTGGACAGCTGCAACCCGCCCCCACGCCACCGAGCCCGGGGCCGAAGATCCGGATGCCCCGGTTCGTCAAGCGGATCCTCGCGTCGGTGCTGTCGGCGCTGATCTTCCTCGCCGTGCTGGGCGTCGCGGGCAAGCTCCTGTACGACCACTTCTTCCCGCCCCAGGACGACGACCGCCCGGCGTCGGAAACCGGCGGCGGGACCTACCACGCCAACAAGATCCTCTCCACGCAGCCGTACGAGGCCGTGCGGAAGGTGTACCAGCAGATCGCCCAGGGGCGGCCTGACCTGGCGTGCGGCTACTTCGACATCCCCGTCCAGCAGACCTTCGCCACCGACCTCGGCTACCCCGACTGCCGCGAGGCGGTGCTGGACCTGAAGAAGCAGGTCACGAACGTCAACGACTACGCGGAGTCCCTGCCGAGCTACGTCTCCGGCCAGCAGGGCACCACGATCACGATCGACTCGTGCTCGTTCGGCGTGAGCGGCGGGCCAGCACTGGGGATCTTCACCGTGCAGCAGGTCGACCGGGGCCAGTGGCTCATCACCGGGCACGCGCCCGGCCCGCGGACCTGCCCGCCGCCGAGCACGGCCCCCACCCCGACCTCCTGACGCACGAAAGCCGGCCGGCCTCCCAAAAGCGGAGACCGGCCGGCTTTTCGCAGTGGGAACGCGTCAGGCGTTCGCGTCCTCCGAGAGGAGGTTGCGGGTGCGGGCCGGGTCGACCGGGATGCCCGGGCCCATGGTGGTCGAGAAGACGACCTTCTTCAGGTAACGGCCCTTCGCGGCGGAGGGCTTGACCCGCAGGATCTCGTCCAGCGCGGCCGCGTAGTTCTCCACCAGCTTCTCCGCGTCGAACGACGCCTTGCCGATCACCAGGTGCAGGTTCGCCTGCTTGTCGACCCGGAAGCTGACCTTGCCGCCCTTGATGTCGGCGACGGCCTTGGCGACGTCGGGCGTCACGGTGCCGGTCTTCGGGTTCGGCATCAGGCCACGGGGGCCGAGGATGCGGGCGATGCGCCCGACCTTCGCCATCTGGTCCGGCGTCGCGACAGCGGCGTCGAAGTCGAGCCAGCCACCCTGGATTCGCTCGATCAGGTCGTCGCTGCCGACCGCGTCGGCGCCGGCGGCCTCGGCCTGGGCGGCCTTGTCACCCACGGCGAACACGATGACGCGAACGGTCTTACCGGTACCGTGCGGCAGGTTCACGGTGCCGCGGACCATCTGGTCGGCCTTGCGGGGGTCGACCCCGAGACGCACGGCCACCTCGACCGTGGCGTCCATCTTGACCTTGGAAGTCTCCTTCGCGAGCTTCGCCGCCTCGAGCGGTGCGTACAGCCGCTCGCGGTCGACCAGCTCGGCGGCCTGACGGTAGGCCTTGCTGCGCTTTGCCATGCTCTGTCCTTAACTACGAAAAAAGTGGATCAGCTGTGGTCCGGGCCAGCGCCTGGCCCTCCCACGGTGTCCCGCCGGGACTTACTCGACGGTGATGCCCATCGACCGGGCGGTGCCGGCGATGATCTTCGCGGCCTGGTCGATGTCCAGGGCGTTGAGGTCGCTCTTCTTGGTCTCGGCGATCTCGCGCACCTGGTCCCAGGTCACCTTCGCGACCTTGGTCTTGTGCGGCTCGCCGGAGCCCTTCTCGATCCCAGCGGCCTTCAGCAGCAGCTTCGCGGCCGGCGGGGTCTTGAGCTTGAAGTCGAACGACCGGTCTTCGTACACGGAGATCTCGACCGGCACCACGTTGCCGCGCTGCGACTCGGTCGCGGCGTTGTAGGCCTTGCAGAACTCCATGATGTTGACGCCGTGCTGACCCAGCGCGGGGCCGACCGGCGGAGCCGGGTTCGCGGCACCCGCCTGAATCTGCAGCTTGATGATCGCTGCAAGCTTCTTCTTCTTGGGTGGCATTCCTAGTTCCTATTCACTACTGCGTACCCCGGGCGCCTGCCTGCGCCCGAGGGCCAACGTCCCAGTGTACCGGGCCGTCAGATCTTGGAGACCTGGTTGAACGACAGCTCGACCGGCGTCTCGCGGCCGAAGATCGACACCAGCACCTTCAGCTTCTGCGCGTCCGCGTTGACCTCGCTGATCGTGGCGGGCAGCGTCGCGAACGGGCCGTCCATGACGGTGACCGACTCGCCGACCTCGAAGTCCACCTCGACCGGCGCGCCGCCCAGGCTCGCCTCGGCCGTGGCCGCCTCGCCCTTGGCCTTCGCCGGCGCCGCCTTCTCGACCTTCGGCGCCAGGAACTTCAGCACCTCGTCGACGGTCAGCGGCGAGGGCTTCGACGTGGCGCCCACGAACCCGGTCACGCCCGGGGTGTTGCGCACCGCGCTCCACGAGGCGTCGTTGAGCTCCATCCGGACCAGGATGTAGCCGGGCAGCACCTTGCGCTGCACCTGCTTGCGCTGGCCGTTCTTGATCTCGGTGACCTCCTCGGTGGGCACCTCGATCTGGAAGATGAAGTCCTCGACGTCCAGGGTCTGGGTCCGGGTCTCGAGGTTGTTCTTGACCTTGTTCTCGTACCCGGCGTACGAGTGCACGACGTACCACTCGCCCGGCAGCGACTGCAGCTCCTTGCGGAGCTTGGCCACCGGGTCCTCGTCGTCGGCCTCGGGCTCGGCGGTCTCGCCGGCCTCGGTGACGGTCTCCGCTGCGGTCGGCTCGAGGTCGGCCTGCTCCTCGGCGGTGTCGTCGCCTGCCTCGTTCGCGGGCGCCACCGGCTCGTCAAACTCGTCGCCGGCTGCCACGCCGTTCTCGGAGGTCACGTTCCGTCCTCTCACTTGATCGCTTGTCGTCCTGGTGCCGGCGCGTCAGCCGAACAGCCAGAACACGCCCTTGCGGAACACGAAGTCCAGCAAGTAGACCAACGCGACCATGAAAGCCACGAAGACCAGCACCACGGTGGTGTAGGTGACCATCTGGTTGCGCGTCGGCCAGATGACCTTGCGCAGCTCGGCCCACACCTCGCGGACGAACCGCGTGAACCTCGCCACCAGCGAGGGCTTCTTCTCCTTGCGGTCCCGCTTCGGGGTCGCCCGCCCCTTGCCGTCGGCCTTCGTCGCGCCGTCCGCGCTGGACGAGGTCTTGCCTGCGGGGCGCGCCTTGTCGGCGTCCTTCGCCGTGGCCTTGCCCGCCGGGCGCGCGGAGGCCCGCCGCTCGCGCCGAGCCGCGGCGGTGACCGGACGAGAGGCCCGCTTGGCCTCCTGCTCCTTCTCGCCGCCGGCGTCGCTGTCGCTCACGACTTCTCCTCCGCTTGGACCACCTATGCCGAAGCAGGGGCGACAGGACTCGAACCTGCGACCTGCGGTTTTGGAGACCGCTGCTCTACCAACTGAGCTACACCCCTTCGAGCTGAACCACCGCTCGCCGGACGCCCTTCACCAACCCCGCATTCCGTGCGGGGTCACGCGCCGGACGTTCCAAGTTCGGCAGTCTACGGCAAGGCCCCGACCGGCCCGCAACCGAGCCCTCCCGACGCCCTCCCCTGCGTGTTTGATCACACGGCGCGCGTGCCACCATGGGGCCATGACCTCTCCCGCAACCGTCACCCGCCCGCGCATCTCGGCCCGCATCGCCGGCATCACGCCGTCGGCGACCCTCGCGGTGGATGCGAAGGTCAAGGCGCTCAAGGCCGAGGGCCGCCCGGTGATCGGCTTCGGCGCGGGGCAGCCCGACTTCCCGACGCCGGACTACGTCGTGGAGGCCGCCGCGGCCGCCGTGCGCGACCGCGCGAACCACGGCTACACCGCCGCCGCCGGCCTGCCCGAGCTGCGTGAGGCGCTGGCCGCCAAGACGCTGCGCGACTCCGGCTTCGAGGTGCAGCCGTCCCAGGTCCTCGTCACCAACGGCGGCAAGCAGGCCGTGTATTCCGCGTTCGCCACGCTGCTCGACCCGGGCGACGAGGTGCTGCTGCTGGCCCCGTACTGGACGACGTACCCCGAGTCGATCAAGCTGGCCGGCGGTGTACCGGTGCAGGTCACCGCGGACGAGTCGACCGACTACCTGGTCTCGGTCGAGCAGCTGGAGGCCGCGCGCACCGAGCGCACGAAGGTGCTGCTGTTCAACTCGCCGTCCAACCCGACGGGCTCGGTCTACCCGCGTGAGCAGATCGAGGCGATCGGCCGCTGGGCCTACGAGCACGGCATCTGGGTGATCACCGACGAGATCTACGAGCACCTGGTCTACGACGACGCGAAGAACTACTCGCTGCCCGTCGTGGTGCCGGAGATGGCCGACCGGACGCTGGTGCTCAACGGGGTCGCCAAGACGTACTCGATGACCGGCTGGCGCGTCGGCTGGATCATCGGCCCGCAGGACGTGGTCAAGGCCGCGACGAGCTACCAGACGCACCTGTGCGGCAACGTCGCGAACGTCGCGCAGCGGGCCGCGCTGGCCGCCGTGTCGGGGCCGCTGGACGTCGTGCACGAGATGCGGGCCGCGTTCGACGTGCGCCGCAAGAAGATCGTGTCGCTGCTGTCGGATATCCCCGGTGTCGAGTGCCCGACGCCGAAGGGCGCGTTCTACGCGTACCCGTCGTTCAAGGGCGTGCTGGGCAAGGAGATCCGCGGCGAGCGCCCGAAGGACACGCTGGAGCTGGCCGACCTGATGCTGCGCGAGGCCGAGGTCGCGGCCGTGCCGGGTGAGGCGTTCGGCACGCCGGGCTACTTCCGGTTCTCCTACGCGCTGGCCGAGGCCGACCTGGTCGAGGGCGTGCGGCGGGTCGCCGACCTGCTGGCCGAGGCCAAGTAGCGCACCCTGTAACGGGTGGGCAGGAAACTCCTCGTCGGGCTGATCGCGCTCGTGGTGCTCGCCGCCGCGGGCGCGTTCGCCTACCACCAGTCGCGGCAGGGCTCGTCGGCGTCGCCCCCGGCGCCGGCGAGTTCCGTGCCCGTCCAGTCCGGCCGCTACGTGGCGCTGGGTGACTCGTACACGTCCGCACCGGGGACCGGGAAGGCGGCGGGCACGCCGCCGGGCTGCCAGCGCTCGGACAACAACTACCCGCACCTGGTCGCGGCCGAGCTGCACCCGGCGCAGTTCGCCGACGTCAGCTGCGGCGGGGCGACGACACAGCACCTCTACACACCGCAGCGCACGAACGACGGCACGAACCCGCCGCAACTCGACGCGGTCACGCCGGACACCACGCTCGTGACGCTGGGCATCGGCGGCAACGACATCGGCTTCATCGGCCTCATCCAGCAGTGCGGCACCGACGACCCGAACGCGGCACCCTGCCGGGACCGGCTCACCGCGGGTGGCCGGGACCAGCTGGCCGAGCGGATCGACGCGGCCGCGCCCAAGATCGCCGCCGCGCTGACGGCGATCCACGCGAAGGCGCCGAACGCGCGGATCCTCCTGGTGGGCTACCCGACGGTGCTGCCCGACGGCGACGGCTGCTTCCCGTTCCTGCCGCTCGTGCCCGCGGACGTGGCGTACGTGCGGGAGATGGCGGACCGGCTCAACGCGATGCTCGAAGAGCAGGCGAAGGCGCACCAGGCGGGGTACGTGGACACGGCGACGCCGAGCAAGGGGCACGACCTGTGCCAGAAGGCGGCGACGAAGTGGGTCGAGGACCTGGTGCCGTCCTCACCGGCAGCGGCGCTGCACCCGAACGCGAACGGCGAGCGCGCGATGGCGGACGCCGTGCTGGACGTGCTGCACTGACCGGCGTCAGTCGAGGTCGAAAGCCAGCTTGATGGCTTCGCCGAGTTGCCGTTCCTGCCACGACAGCAGGAAGCCCAGTTGCCGCCCGAGATCAGCCTTCGAGATCGTCTGGATGTTGTCGCAGCTGATCACGCTGTCGTGGTCGAGCCCGTTCGCGGGTCCCACCGCCACCTCCGTCGCGATGCCGCGGACTGTGGACGTGATCGGCGCGACCGTCACGTTCGAGAGGTGCGGACGGATCAGCTCCCGGGTCAACACGACCACCGGACGCACCTTGTCGAGACGCGCGGTGTGAATAGGACGCATCAGTCGAGATCGACCAGCGGAGTGCGAGCGGCGTGCTCTGCCAGCCCGTCGAGATCATCACCGGCACCGCCGGCCTGTTGCAGGATCTCGATGTCGCGTTCGGTGATGATGCGCCTGCGTTCGCGCTCCAACGCCCGCGACACGAGTTCAGCCCTGCTGGCCGCCTTGCCCTCGCCGACCACATCGTCGATGAAGGAGACCAACTCGTCCGGCAGGCGCACCGCGATCTGCTTACTCATCCCACCATGGTACCACTTTGGGATGCAGGCTCACCGGACGAAGGCGACCGCCTTGCCCAGTACCGTCTTCCCGTCGAACTTCGCGGTGATGTCCACGCGCGCGGTGCCGTCCTCGCGCACCTCGCCGACCTTGCCGGTGAACTGGACGAGCGCGCCCTCGTCGTCGTCCGGCACCACGACGGGGCGGGTGAACCGGCAGCTGTACTCGACGAGCTTGCCCGGGTCGCCCAGCCAGTCCGTGACCAGCCGCCCGGCCAGCGCCATCGTGAGCATGCCGTGCGCGATCACGTCCGGCAGCCCGACCTCCTTGGCGAACCGCTCGTTCCAGTGGATCGGGTTGAAGTCCAGCGACGCGCCCGCGTACCGGACCAGCCTGTCCCGCGTGACCCGCACGTCCAGCGGCGGCAGCTCGTCTCCGACCGTGTAGCCCATCACGCCTCCCCTCGGACCACGAGCTGCGCGCGCGTGGTGCAGACCGGCTCGCCCGCGTCGTCGGTGATCTCCGCGCGCACGGTCAGGAAGTCGTTGCCCGCGCGGGTCATGATGTCCTCGACGAACGTCGTCAGCCGCAGCCGGTCGCCCGCGCACACCGGGCGCGTGTACCGGAAGCTCTGGTCGCCGTGCACCATCCGCGAGTAGTCCAGCCCCAGCTCGGGGTCGGCGACGATGGTGTTGATCGCGGCCAGGTTGATCACCGTGAGGAACGTCGGCGGCGCGATCACGTCGGGGTGGCCCGCGGCGCGCGCCGCCTCCGGGTCGCGGTAGACCGGGTTGTCGTCGCCGATGGCGTCGGCGAACTCCCTGATCTTCTCCCTGCCGACCTCGTAGGTGCTGGTCGGCGGATAGCTACGCCCGATGAACGACTGGTCGAGTGGCACGAGGGGCACATTACCCAGCGAGTGCGATCGCCCCGCGCAGGGCGCCGTCGTGCGGGAACCGGGCCGCCACGACCTCCGGCGGGAACGGCACGGCCTGCGCCAGCCGCTCCCGCAGCGCGGGCAGGATGACGTCGTTCGACCCCGCGAGGCCCCCGCCGACGGCGATCCGCCGCGGGTCCAGCGTGATCGCCAGGTTCGCGACGTGCCGGGACAACTCGTCGAGCGCGCGTGACACCAGTTCCTTCGCCGCGGGGTCACGGCGGGCCAGCGTGAACAGCTCCGCCGCGGTCACCGGGCGGCCCAGCGCGGCACTCGCCCGCAGGCCCAGCCCGCGGCCGCCCACGGCCTCCTCCAGCGGGGCCGCGCCCGAGGCGAAGCCCTCGTCCGCACCGTCGACGAGGTGGTACCCGATCTCCCCCGCCGCGCCGTTCGCGCCCGCCAGCACCTGCCCGCCGACGACGATCGCGGCCGCGATGCCCGTGCCCAGCGACAGGAACACCGCCGGATCCGCGCCCGCGAGCGCGCCCCAGCGCACCTCGGCGAGCCCGGCCGCCTTGACGTCCGTGCCCACCGTGACCGGCGCGGCGAACTCCGCGGCCACCAGCTCGCGCAGCCGCAGGTCCTCCCAGCCGGGCACGTTGGGCGCGAGCAGGACGCGGTCGGGCAGGACGATGCCGGGGCTCACCACGCCGACGGCGGCGGGTTCGGTGCCGTCGAGCAGGTCGCGCGCGGCGGCGAGCGCACGCGACACGACCTGCCCGGCCCCCAGTTCGGCCTCGGTGTCCAGCCGCGCCTGGCGCACCAAGTTCCCCGCCCGGTCGGCGACTCCGACGGCGACCTTCGTGCCGCCGAAGTCGATCCCGAGAACCTCTTCGCTCACGCGGTCACCGTAAGAGCCGGCGTGTTGAACCCGTCCACGCTGACCTGCGGCGCCGCGACGGGGTCGTACGTCGCGGTGAGGGTCTGCGATTCCCCGGGCCACAACGTGATGTCGTTGTCGTCCCAGATCGCGGACGCCACCTGCGCCCCGCCGGTCCGGACGTCGGCACGCAGGAAGAACGCGACCTTGTCCGAGGTGTTGGTGAGCGTGACCTGCGTCAGGCCCGGCCGCGGTGTCTTCGCGACCGCCCGCACCGACGACGGCGGCAGCGACTGCAACGCCGAGAAGTCCGCGTACTGCGTCATCGTCGCCTGCGGATTGCCCAAAGTGGACGGCCAGTCGACGACGTCCGCCTTGGTGGAGCGCCAGTACACGTTGCGGTCGACCACCTTGCCGTGCTGGGACAACAGCAGCTCGACGAAGTGGACCGAGCCCGTGGCGGGCAGCTTCGGCCGCAACACGTCGTTGCGGACCTCCTGGCCGCGCAACGCGAGCCCGCCGGCCTTCTGGTCGTCGAGCAGCGTGCCGTTCAGGTCGTAGACCTTCGCCTCGACGCCCAGGCCGTCCTGCGTGGCGCCGCCGAGGTTGTCGATCGTGACCTGGTTGTCGTCGTAGCCCAGCAGGGCGTGCAGCGGCTTGTTGGCCTTCTGCGCGCCGTAGTAGGCGCCGGGCTGGTCGCCGTCGTAGTTGTAGAGCGACCACAGCAGCGTCGGCCAGCCCTTGTTGAGCTGCCAGTACACGATGCCCGTCGCGGGATTCGCCTTGTCCGTCGAGTGGTCGAGGAACGCCTCGAACTGCGAGCGGGTGTTCTCGTAGTTCTGCAGCTGCGCCAGCTGGACGTAGGAGTCCAAATCGGACCAGCCGCCGTAGCGGGCCTTGAGCGCGGTGTCGAACGTGTACAGCGTGCCGAAGGCGTAACCGCCGTGCCCTGGCTCGAAGTTCGCGTGGTACTGGTTGTACTCCGGGTCCTGCCACAGCTTCGCCTGCTCCTCCGGTGAGAGGAACCGCTTGATCGAGTCGAGCGTGGGCACGGTGTGCCCGGCGCTCTGCTCGCTCGCGAAACCCCACGAGCCGCCGGCGTTGGTGCGGGTCGGGTCGTCGGGGTCGTAGTGCGTCGTGTCGTACCAGTACGACGGCGGGACCCAGTCGTACGGGCCTTCCTTCTCCCCCGCCGGGCCGAGCGTCGGGGTGCTCTTGTACTCGGCGGAGGCGACGATCGGCACGTCGAAGTCGGCCTCGGCGAACCCGGCGAGCGACTCCCTTTCCTGGCGCGGCAACGGTTCGTTGTCGCTCCAGCCGTAGGTGATGACGCTCGGGTGGCTGCGCTCCAGCTCGCCGATGGTGCGCGCGGAGTCGTGGATGATGCGGAAGTCGCGGTTGGTCAGGTTCGCCTCGGTCTCCGGCTGCCAGGCGTCGCAGCACAGGAAGCCGCCGAGCACCAGCAGCCCCGCGCGGTCCATCTGCTCGTAGAAGTCCTGCGGCATGTCGTGGCCTTCGAGCCGGATGCCGTTGAGGCCCATGTTCTTGATCAGCTGGACCTGGTGCGCCACGTCGGACTTCGAGTAGCGCAGGAACAGGTCGGGCGCGTAACCGCCGCCGCGGAAGACGAACTCCTTGCCGTTGACGGCGAAGATGCGTGCGCCGTCCGGCAGTTGCGGCGACTTGCCGACGAGCCGCGTGGTGACCGTGCGGATGCCGAACGTCTGGCTGGAGGTGGTGGACACCTTGCCGCCCTGGGCGACCGCGGTGCTCAACGTGTACAGCGGCTGGTCCCCCATCGAGTAGGGCCACCACAGCCGCGGGTGGTTGATCGTCACCGGGGCGAACGTGACCGTCTTCGTGCTGTGCGCGGGCACGGTGACGCGTTGCCGCACCACCATCGGCTTCCCGCCGTCCGGCGGTGTGATCGTCGCGCTGACGTCACCGGCCTGCGCCCGGTCGGCGTTGTTGGTGACGTCGAGCTTCGCGGTCAGCTTCGAGCTCGACAGGTCGGCCGCGTTCTGCTGCACGACGTGCGCGTCCGAGCCGGTCAGCGCGTCGGAAAGCTGGAGCTGGATGGGGAACTGGATGCCGGTGTTGTTGTCCGGCGGGAACTGGTTCCAGTCCACCTGGTCCAGCGTGAACATCTTCGTCGGGTCGTTCGGGTACATCTTGACCGCGAGCGAGTTCTTGCCGGGCCGCACGAACCCCGTGATGTCGAACGTGTGGCCCGCGTACGCGCCGCTGACGACCTCGCGCGTGGCGACCTGCTTGCCGTCCACCCACACGTCGGCCTCGCCGACCACGCCGGGGATGGTCATCTTCACGTTCTGGCCGGGCGCGGTGTTCAGCGTGAAGTCGGTGCGGAACCACCACGGCACGGCGAAGCGCGGCACGGTCACCGGGCCGAGCTTGTCCATGTACCCGAAGCACTTGCGCATGTTGTCGGAGTAGAAGACGTCCGGGCACTGGCCGTTCTGCACCAGCGCGTTGAGCTCCGTGCCGGGTGCGCCCGCGTCGTCGGGCCTGACGCGCAGCCAGTTCGTGGTGCGGTAGGCGGGGTTGGAGATCTGCTCGGGGGAATCGGTGGCGACGGCGCTGCTCTGCACCTGCCACCCCTGCGTGCCGACGGTGATGAGCCCGGTGTCGTGCGGCTGTGCGGCCGCGGGCGGGGTGAGCAGTGCGGTCGCGGCGAGGACCGCGGCTCCCAGTGCGATCTTCATGCGGCGTACGCCTCCCGGATCTCCTTCTCACCGAAGGGCCAGGTCCGCTCGACCTTCGCCCAGACCAGGTACGCGAGGACGCCGACGACGATCCACGCCAGCGTGAGCCACTTCGACAGCGTGCTCGCGGAGTAGAAGATGTAGCCCCAGCCGACCAGCGCGATGAGCGTCGGCACGGGGAAGAGCCACTGGCGGTACGGGCGCTTGAGGTTCGGCTGGCGCCGCCGCAGCACGAAGATCGCCGCGACCTGGGCGACCGACTGCACGACCACCAGCACGGCGAGCGCCATGTTGATGACGTCGGTGAGGGTGAACAGCGAGCCCACGGCGGTGATCACGCCCATCGCGAGCAGGCCGAACGTCGGGAAGTTCAGCCGCGGGTGCAGGCGCGCGAACCACGGCAGGAACAGCTTGTCGCGCGCCGCCTCGAACGGCACCCGCGAGCCGCCGAGCAGCCCCGCGAACACCGAGCCGAAGGCGGTGATCACGATGGCGACGGTGATGATCTTGGCGGCCGTGCTGCCCCACGTGCGCTCCAGCACCAGCGACGCGATCGACGAGGAGTTCGTCACCTCCTCCCACGGCACCGCGCCCAGCACGCCGACCTGGAGCAGGAAGTACAGGCCCATGATGCCGAGCACCGAGTACACGATGGACCGCGGCAGCGTCCGGCCCGGGTCACGCAGCTCGGCGCCGAGGTACGCGGTCGTGTTGTAGCCGAGGTAGTCGTAGATCGCGATCACGAGCCCGGCGCCGAGGCCGGTCCAGAACGCGCCGTGCGAGCCGAAAGCGCCGGGCGTGAAGCCGAAGGCGCGGCCGCCGTCGAAGTGCGTGAAGGCGGCGAGGACCACGGCGAGCACGGAGAACAGCATCACGCCGAACAGGACCGTGGTGAGCTTGCCGATCTCGCCGATCCGCCGCCACAGCGCGAACACGACGACGACCACGACGGCGATCCCGATGACGTGCCCGAGCACGGTCGTGTGGCCGTCGGCGTCCACCACGCCGGGCACGAGGTAGCCGAGGTAGCTGACCAGTCCGATCACGCCGGTGGACATGATCAGCGGGATGAACAGCACCGCGCTCCACGCGAACAGGAACGGCATCAGCCTGCCGGTGCGGTACTGGAACGCTTCGCGAAGGTAGATGTACGTGCCGCCGGCGCCGGGCATCGCCGCGCCCAGCTCGGCCCAGATGAGCCCGTCGGCGAGCGCGATGATCGCGCCGACGACCCAGCCGAACATCGCCTGCGGGCCCTGCATCGTGGCGACCATCGCGGGGATCGTCACGAACGGGCCGATACCGCACATCTGCGTCATGTTGATCGCGGTCGCCTGCACGGGGCCGATCTGCCGCTGCAGGCCGGCCGCTTCGGATCGCGTGGGTGAACTCACGGCGCGCCTCCGTTCGTTTGTTAAGAAGGTTTCTTAACATAGACCTGACGCTGGTGGAAGGGGTTCGTCTCCTAAACTGGTCGTTACCGGGTTCTACGAGGCAGGGGATGGGGCGTTGGCGGTCGGCACTCCGGCGAGCATGCGTGAGCTGAACCAGCGCGCGGTGCTGCAGCGGTTGCGTGACCACGGCCCCGCGACGCGCCCCCGGATCGCGGCCGACACGGGCCTGTCCAAGCCCACGGTCGGCCAGGCCCTGCTCGACCTCGAACAGCACGGTCTGGTGCGCACGGCGGGCCGGACGATCTCGGGTCCCGGCCGGTCGGCGGTGGTGTACGAGGTGAACCCCGCGGCCGGGCACGTATTGGGCATCGACATCGGGCGCGGTTTGATCCGCGTCGCGGTGGCGGATCTGGCGGGCTCGGTGGTGGCGCGGCTGGACACCCGGAACAAGGCCCGTTCGGCGGGCGCGCTGCTGCAGTCGGTGCGCTCGGCGGCGGAGGACGCGGTCGCGGAGGCGGGTCTGCGGATGGCGGACATCGTGTCGACGGTCGTCGGCACCCCCGGCGTCCCGGACCACCGCTCGGCGACGCTGCGGCGCGCGCCGAACCTGCCGGGCTGGGAGCGCAAGGGCCTGCTCAACGAGCTGTCGTCCTTGCTGGGCACGGATCTCGTGGTGGAGAACGACGCGAACCTGACCGCCATCGGCGAGTACGAAGCCGGCGCGGCGCGGGATGCCGACGTGTTCGTGTGCGTGACCGTCGGCACCGGGATCGGCATGGGCATCGTGGTCGACGGGGTCCTGTTCCGGGGCGCGCACGGTGCTGCGGGCGAGGTCGGGTACCTGCCCTACGGCTGGCCGCCGCCCAGCTCACCCCCGCGCGAAGGCTTGCTGGAGTCGGCCGCGGCGGCGCATTCGGTGGTGGAGATGGCGTCGGCCCGGGGTCTGTCGGTGCGCACCGCGAAGGACGTCTTCACCCTGGCCCGGGAGGGCGATGCGCGGGCGCTGGAGGCGGTCGAGGAAGAGGCCACGCGCCTGGCGTTCATGGTGGCCTCGGTGGCGGCGGTGATCGACCCGGCGCTGGTCGTGCTCGGCGGTGGGATCGGGAAGAACACGGACCTGCTGTCGGCGCCGCTGGAGCGCGCCCTGGCCCACGCAACACCTCTCCGGCCGACGATCGTGCCAGGGGAACTGGGGGAAGAGGCAGCGTTGACCGGAGCGATCGCGACGGCGCTGAGGACGGCGCGGGATGTGGTGTTCGAGCGGCGGGGGCAGGCGCTATGAGGGCCCCAGAGTTGCGTCGGCTGATACCGGTGGATCACTTTGAGGAGCAGCCGCAACCTTTTTTGCCAACCGGCGGTCGACGTTGCCAGGCTTGCGGCTGGTCCTCAAAGTGATATGCACAAACCGCAGGCGACGGGATGATCACTCAACTCGACCACCCACCCAAAGGTGAGATCCCTTTGGGCCCGATCATCCTGGAGCCTGCCCGCCGGCGAGGCATTCTTTTTCCCTGCTCGCTTGAGTGCCCGCGCACCGGGGTCCACCGGGCGCTGCGCGCCCTGCTGAGCGGCCCCACCCCCGCCCCGATCTTTGAGTGTTCACGGCCGATCCGTCGCGTCAAGAGCGCCTTCGGCGTCCCTTCGGGATGGGCTTCGCCCACTCTTGACCCGCCGGATCGACCGTAAGTGCGGCTGGGGATCGGGGCGGGGGTGGGTGTGGGCGGTGTGGCCGCTCGCGTTGCGTTGCTCGGTTCCGGTGGGGTGACCGAGCCTCCCTCCGTTCCGCCGTCGGATGCGGTGCGGTGCGGTGGGCCTCCCGCCGTTCCGCCGCCGGATGCGACGGGCTTGCCCCCGTCCCGTCATCGGGTGGCGGTGGGTGCCGGGCCCTCGTTCCCTTCGCCACGTGCAGCGGGCCTCCCTCCGTTCCGCCGTCGGATGCGGTGCGGTGCGGTGCGGTGCGGTGCGGTGGCGAGCCTCCCGCCGTTCCGCCGCCGGGTGCGGCGGGCTTGCCGCCGTTCCGTCATCGGCTTGCGGTGGGTGCCGGGCCCTCGTTCCCTTCGCCACGTGCGGCGGATGGGAGCCCTGCTCGCCTCGGGTTGCTGGGCGGCTGCGAGCCGAGACCCCTCGCCGTTCCGCCGCCGCTTCCCCGCGCAAGGAAAGCCACCGCTCCCGGGTCGGCCTGCTCGCTTCGGGTTGCCGCGCAAACAAGACCCCCGCCCGTGGTGGCGCCGACCACATTCGGTCCCCAGGCCCGACACAAAAAAACCGCCGCCCCCAACTTGGGGACGGCGGTTCTCTGGTCTGTGTGCTCAGCGGGTTTCCTTGTGCACCCGGTGCGTACCGCAGTTCGGGCAGAACTTCTTCATCTCCAAGCGGTCCGGGTCGTTACGCCGGTTCTTCTTGGTGATGTAGTTGCGGTGCTTGCACTCCTCGCACGCCAGGGTGATCTTCGGTCGCACGTCGGTGGCAGCCACGGCTACGCCTTTCTCTACAAAACTCGAATCCCGGTAGCGGTGGCCGGACTTGAACCGGCGACACAGCGATTATGAGCCGCTTGCTCTGCCAACTGAGCTACACCGCCCTGATGTGCCCACCGCCCGGGGGTCCAAGGGCACCGGGAGCGCCAGCTCCCTTGGACAGGTTACCACCCGTCCGAGAGCCCCTTTACGGAATCGAACCGTAGACCTTCTCCTTACCATGGAGACGCTCTGCCGACTGAGCTAAAGGGGCGGGATCAACGCCTCAACGTTGAAGCCTCGAAGAGATTACACAACCGGCGACACCCCTCGCGCACCGGGGGTCCCTTACGTCAACAACGTCAGGATCGTCTCCCGCTGACGGCCCGCTGACCTGGCCGTTCGGGCCTGGAGCCAGGCCTCCAGCCGGTCCTCGGCCAGGGGACGCGAGATCAGGTAGCCCTGCGCCACGTCACAGCCCATGGCCTCCAGCTGGTCCCTCGCGATGTCCTCCTCGACGCCCTCCGCGACGACCGTCAGGCCCAGCGAGTGACCCAGCTCGACGATCGAGCGCACCACCGCGAGATCACCCAGGTCCGTGCCCATGCCCAGGACGAAGCTCTTGTCGATCTTGACCTCGTCCACCGGCAGGCGCCGCAGGTAGGCCAGTGACGAATATCCCGTCCCGAAATCGTCGACCGCCAGGACGATGCCCAGCTCGTGCAGCTCCTGCAGGATGGGCAGCGCCTTCTGCGGATCGGCCATCACGCCGGACTCCGTCAGCTCGAACGTCAGCAGCCCCGGTGGCACCCCGAACCGCCGCAGGGAGTCGACCACCTTCGCCGGGAAGTCCACGTCCGCCAGGTTGCGCACGGACAGGTTCACGGCCACCGAGATCCGCAGCCCCTCGTCCATCCACTTGCGCACGCGCTTGAGCGACTCGTCCAGCACGAAACCGGTCAGCACGCCGATGAGCCCCGCCGCCTCGACCGCCGGCACGAACTCGTCCGGGTCCAGTTTCCCGAACTCCGGGTGCACCCACCGGACCAGCGCCTCGACACCCAGCACCTGCTTGCTCGGCAGCGAGATCTTCGGCTGGTAGTGCACGCTCAGCTGGCCCTCTTCCAGCGCCTGCCGGAACTGCGTGACCATCTGGAACCGGCGCAGGAAGATCTGCCCCATGCTCGGCACATAGGCGCGGACCTCTTCCCCACCGCGCGTGGCCCGCACGGCGACGTCGGCCCGCTGCAGCAGCGCGTCGATGTCCGTGCTCTCGCTGTCCTCGGCCAGCGGCGTCGCGTACCCCACCATGGCGTTCGCCTCGACCGTGAGGCGGTCCACCGGGTAGGGCGCCGACAGCTGTCCGCGCAGCCGCTCCGCGACGGCGTGGATCTCGGAACTCGGGTAGCCGACGAGCAGCGCCGCGAACGACGCGCCCTCGAGCCGGGCGAGGGGGACGTCCGGGCCCAGTGCGTCCCGGATCCGCCGGCCCGCGGCGATCACCATCCGGTCCGCCCAGGTGTAGCCGAGCGCGTCGCTGACCGTCGAGAACACATCGAGATCCACCCGCAGCACCGCCGCGTCCTGGTCCCGCAACGGCTCACGCGCCACCTGCCGGAAGCCCGGCCGGTTGAGCAGACCGGTCAGCGGATCGTGGTAGGCGTCGTGGCGCAGCGTCGCCAGCAGGCGCCGGTTGTCCAGCGCCGTCGCGAGGTGGCTGGCCATCGTGCCGAGCAGCTGCACGTCGTACTTGCCGAACCCGCGCCAGCGCGACAGCCGGTCGTGCGCCTCGACGACCCCCAGCAGCTGGTTCGCGCTGCGCAGCGGGACGACCAGCGCCTCCTGCGCGTTGCGGTCCAGCAGTGCGGCCGTGACGTCGGCGTTCGCCTCCGTGATGCGGAAATGCCGGACGTGCGAGCCCGGCAGCCGGACCAGCGCGTCCTCCCCGAGCCGCCCGTCACCGGGCAGCGGCTCGCCCGCGACGACGGTGGTCATCGCCGCGGTCGGCTCCAGCCGCAGGCGCAGGACGACACGGGCCGCGGAGAGCTGGTCCTTGATCCGCTCGGCGATCGTGGCCCAGTCGCTGGCGTTCACGCCGCCGCTGAGGTCGTCGACGCGGCTCGCCGGGCGGGCGGCGGCCTGCTGCCCCGACCTGGCGACCATCAGGCTGACGTCGGAAAGCGCTTCCATGTCCCGCTGCTCGCGCAGCAGGTCCGAATAGGCCCAGTACAGGGCGGAAAGGCCGAGGAACACGGCGACCACGAGCGGCCACGCGTTGCTGGTGCCCGCGATGACGAGGTAACCGCTCAGGCCCACCGAGGCGTTGACGAACCCGACGACCAGGATCCGCCCGGTCAGCCGCAGCGCGGTGCCGATCCGCATCCGCCGCCGCAGCACGCGCACGGCCGCGAGCGCGAGCAGCGTGCTGGCCAGCGGCGCGGTCAGGGTGCCGGCGAGCGCGGCGGGCCACGTCATCTCGGTGGTGCCGGTGGCGTGCTGAACGAGGCCCGCGACGGCGAACGCACTCGTGATCTCCAGCAGGAACGCGCCCGCGTTGTAGAGGACGCGGCCGGACACGCGCCGCACGACGAGTGTGCTGATGCCCGCCACCAGGTGCGCGGCGAGCACGACCTCGAACGGGGCCACGAAGAAGCCGATGACCAGCGGGATCTCGGTGAAGGAGATGGTCCACGAGATACCGCTGCGCACGTCGACGTTGATGCCCAGCTGCTCGGCGAGCAGGAACGACAGCGCGAGCACCGGGCCGATCCACCACAGCGAGGCGTGCCCGTGGAACGGCAGCCACAGCACGGAGACCAGTGCCGCGGACAGGATGCCGAAGGTGAGGACGACGGCCGTGTAGATGCGGAACCGCCGCTCGTCGCCTGCCGCCTCCCCGGAGGACGGGCGGGCTTCGCCACCGGCGGCCGCGGGAGCGGCTGTGTCCGGTGTGCCGCCTGTGCCCGGCATGCGACCTCCTTCCCACCCCTGGCCCCCGGCGCACCTGCACGGAAAACTCGATCTCCGCACGAATGAGGGTGTCACTGTACCCCGGAGGGCGTACTTCAGCCCGTCTCTGATCGTCATCAGATCAGCCCTTAGTTAACAATGCGCCAACGGTCCGCGGCCATGGCGACTACCGGGTGAAACGGGAACCCGAGTGGCGTTCTTTTTCCGATGACGAGCGGTAACCGAACAAGTGCTGCGCTGGATCGAGCAAGAGCGCTTCAATACCGGCATGGACACGGAGGCGATCGCGACACCGCAGGCCACCGGCCCCAGGGCCGCCGACCCGTTGCTGCCCTTGTCAAACCCGCTTGCCCCGCCACCGGAGTCGGTAACCGTTTTCCGCGCCGGGTCCGCGGGTTCGGCCGCCGAGGGGCACGCGTGGCGCAGCGAAGTATCTGAACGATCAAGTGACTCTCTGTGGCGGCCACTCGTGGAGCACCGGCTCGACGTCCGGCTGACCGGCGAAGAACCGGAAGCCGCACTGTCCGAAATCCTCATACGATGGGATGAACATCTCACCGGTGTGGCGAGCGCCGGGGACTGGGACACGGCGGCCGTCGTGGCCCGCCCGAGCCGGGAGCCAGCCGGTTCGGCGGAACTGCTGCGGCACGGCTTCGCACCCGTGCGCGTGCTGGCCGTACGCCCGGCCGACCGCCTCGCCGCGGCCGGCCCACCCGCCGAACCCGGCGTGCGCCTGCGTGCGGCGGAGCCTGCGGACCTCGACACGGCCGTCGAGCTGTACACCGAGCTCCAGCGCTACGACGCCCAGTTCGGGCTCGTGACGTTGCGGGAGAACGCGGGCGAGCTACTGCGGGCCGACCTCGCGGCGCAGCTGGACCGGACGGAGCCGACGGTGTGGCTCGCCGAGCTGTACGGACGCCCGCTGGGGTTCCTGCGGCTGCAGTACCCGCCGGAGACGGACTGGGTCGCGCCGTTCGTCGCCGCGGAGCGCGTCGGCTACCTCTCTTCTCTGCAAGTGTCGGAGGCCGCCCGCTCGTCCGGCGTCGGTACCGCGCTGGCGGCCCACGCCCACCAGCTCTACGACGAGGCGGGGATCGACGCGGTGCTGCTGCACCACACGCTCGCGAGCCCCCGTTCGACGCCGTTCTGGTACGGGCACGGCTACCGCCCGCTGTGGACCTACTGGTACCGCAGGCCCGCTGTTTATTCCCGGAACGCCGCTCGCTCATAGCGAACGACCTGCGGAAACAAAACGGGACGCGGCGAAGTTGAGCTGTGCAGACTCAACTAGAAGGAGCGTCCCGATGACTGAATCCAGGCTCCTGCCCCTGCTTCCCCTCGACGAGGACGTCGTGCTACCCGGCATGATCGTCCCGCTGGAGCTCGACGAGCCCGAAGTCCGTGCCGCGGTGGAATCCGCGCAGGCGAAAGCACCGAGCGCACCGTCGTTCCCCGGCATCCGGTCCCTGCCCGCCGCCAAGGCCGAGGTCCTGATCGTTCCGCGCGTCCACGGCGAGTACGCCGAGCTGGGCACCGTCGCGACGATCGAGCGCATCGGCCGCATCCCCGGCGGCAAGGCCGCCGTGTTGCTGCGGGGCACCCGTCGAGCGCTCGTCGGCGAGACCGGCGAAGGCCCCGGCGCGGCCCGCTGGATGCGTGTGGAGGAAGCGGCGGAGCTGAGCGGTGAGCGCGCGCAAACGCTTGCCGCCGAGCACAAGACCGTGGTGATCTCGATCCTCCAGCAGCGTGGCGGCTGGCAGATGATCGACGCCGTCCAGGAGCTCGAGGACCCGTCCGCGATCGCGGACCTCGCGGGCAACGCCCCGTACCTCGACCTCGACCAGAAGCTGGAGCTGCTGCGCACGCTCGACGTCGCGGCCCGGCTGGAGCGCGCGCTCGAGTGGAGCCGCGAGCACCTGGCCGAGCTGGAGGTCACCGACACGATCCGCAAGGACGTCGCCGAGGGCATGGAGAAGCAGCAGAAGGAGTTCCTGCTGCGCCGCCAGCTGGAGGCGATCCGCAAGGAGCTGGGCGAGCTGGACGGCAGCGGCGACGGTGAGGACGACTACCGCGCCCGCGTCGAGAAGGCCGACCTGCCCGAGCACGTCCGCAAGGCCGCGCTGGCCGAGGTGGACAAGCTGGAGCGGACCTCCGACCAGTCGCCGGAGGGCGGCTGGATCCGGACGTGGCTGGACACCGTCCTGGAGATGCCGTGGCACAAGCGGACCGAGGACGTGCACGACATCGCCGCCGCCCGCGCCGTGCTGGACGCCGACCACGCGGGTCTGGACGACGTGAAGGAACGCATCATCGAGTACCTGGCCGTGCGTGCCCGCCGCGCCGAGGCCGGCAAGGGTCAGGTCGGCGGGCGGCACTCCGGCGCCGTGCTGGCGCTCGTCGGGCCTCCCGGGGTCGGCAAGACCTCGCTCGGCGAGTCCGTCGCGAAGGCGATGGGCCGCGAGTTCGTCCGCGTCGCGCTCGGTGGCATCCGGGACGAGGCGGAGATCCGCGGGCACCGGCGCACCTACGTCGGCGCGCTGCCGGGCCGCATCGTCCGCGCCATCAAGGAGGCCGGGTCGATGAACCCGGTGGTCCTGCTCGACGAGGTGGACAAGGTCGGCGCCGACTACCGCGGCGACCCGACCGCGGCGCTGCTCGAGGTGCTGGACCCGGAGCAGAACCACACGTTCCGCGACCACTACCTGGAGGTCGAGCTCGACCTGTCCGACGTGGTGTTCCTGGCGACCGCCAACGCGCTGGAGACCATCCCCGGCCCGCTGCTGGACCGCATGGAGCTGGTGACGCTGGACGGCTACACCGAGCAGGAGAAGGTCGTGATCGGCCGGGACCACCTGCTGCCGCGTGAGCTGGAGCGGGCCGGGATGCAGCCGGGCGACGTGGTGTTCACCGACGCGGCGCTGAGCCGGATCGCCACCGAGTACACGTGGGAGGCCGGCGTCCGGAACGCGAACCGGACGATCGCGAAGGTGCTGCGCAAGATCGCGACGAAGACCGCGCTGGGCGAGGCGACCCTGCCCGTGACGGTCGACGCCGAGGACCTGCCCGGCTACCTCGGCCGGCCGCGGCACCTGCCCGAGTCCTCGCTGCCCGCGTCGACCCAGAGGACCGCCACCCCCGGCGTCGCGACGGGTCTCGCGGTCACCGGTGCCGGTGGTGACGTCCTCTACGTCGAGGCCTCGCTGGCGGACCCGGAGTCCGGCGGCACCGGGCTGACCCTGACCGGCCAGCTGGGTGACGTGATGAAGGAGTCGGCGCAGATCGCCCTGTCGTACCTGCGGTCTCATGGCGCGGAGCTCGAGCTGCCGGTCGGTGACCTGAAGGAGCGCGGTATTCACGTGCACGTCCCCGCGGGCGCGGTGCCGAAGGACGGCCCGTCGGCCGGGGTCACGATGACCACCGCGCTGGCGTCGCTGCTGTCGGGCCGCGTGGTGCGGGCCGACGTGGCGATGACCGGTGAGGTCTCGCTGACCGGGCGGGTGCTGCCGATCGGCGGCGTCAAGCAGAAGCTGCTGGCGGCGCACCGGGCCGGGATGAAGACGGTGATCATCCCGCAGCGCAACGAGCCGGACCTCGACGACGTCCCCGCGGACGTCCTCGCCGAGCTTGACGTGCACCCCGTGTCGAACGTCCGCGAGGTGCTGGAGCTGGCGCTCACTGCCGCGTCGGCGCCGGTCGCCCAGGCCGCCTGAGCCGCACCACGACGAACCCGATGATCGCGACGGCTACGCCGGCGAGGACCAGGTACTGGGCCACGCCGGCGTAGTCGTTCACGACGTGCCAGTTGGCGCCGAGCAGGTAGCCCGCGATCACGAACGCGGTGTTCCACAACAGACTCCCGAGTGTGGTGAGCGCGAGAAACCGGGCGAAGGGCATTCGCTCGATCCCGGCCGGCAGCGAGATGAGGCTCCGGAAGATCGGCACCATCCGCCCGAAGAACACCGCCTTCTGCCCGTGCCGCGCGAACCACGCCTCGGTGCGGTCGAAGTCCTCGGCCTTCAGCAACGGGATCCGCAGGATCAACGCGCGCGTGCGCTCGCGGCCCAGCAGCACGCCGAGCCAGTAGACGATCATCGCCCCCGCCACCGAACCCAGCGTCGTCCAGGCCAGTGCGCCGAGGAGCGTGAACGTGCCCTGGCTCGCGGAAAAGCCCGCGAGTGGCAGCACGAGCTCGCTGGGGATGGGCGGGAACAGGTTGTCCAGGCCGACGATCAGCGCGGCACCGGGCCCGCCGAGGGTGTCCATCAGGTGTACGGCCCAGCCCGCCAGGCCTGTCAGTGATTCGCTCATGCCATCCGACGCTACGAACCGCGGCCGCCTCGGACCATGCGGTCGACCGCCGACTTTTACTGTGGAAAACCGCAGTCCGCACGGCCCCGCCGCTCGCTAGTCTCGACGTCATGAACCACGTAGGCCGGGCCGCCCGGATCACCGTCGGGCTCGCGCTCGGCGGTCTCGCCGCGTTCGCGGAGGCGGTCTTCGTGGTGCTCGCCGTGCCGTCGCTGGCGGTCCGGGCCGTGCGGCCGCGGGTGTTCGCGGCTGCCCGCGCACTGGCCGAAGTGGACCGTCGGAGGCTGGCGCGCTGGTACGGCAGCGAGAACGCCGACGACTACCGCGGCGAGCGCGCGCTGCGGTACCTGTCGGTGCGGTGCGTGCTCGGCGGCATCGGGGCGGGGATCTTCGTGTTGATCGCGCTGGGCGGGACCTCCATCGGGATCATGCTGTGGCAGGTCGCCACCGGGCGGCCGCTGGGTGGCGGAGATCCCATCGGCCGGGACCACGACTGGTACGACGGGCTCGCGGTCCTGCTGCTCGGCACCGTGTTGTTGTTCGTCGCGCTGCAGGGGCTGGCCGGCGTGGTGTCGTTCGAGCGGCGGCTGGCGCGGTACTTCTTCGGCCCGAGCCAGCGGGAACTGTTGCAGCGCAGGGTGACCGCGCTCGCGGAGAGCCGGGCCGAGGTGCTGGCGGCCGTGGACGAGGAGCGCCGCCGGATCGAGCGCGACATCCACGACGGGGTGCAGCAACGGCTCGTCGCGCTCGGCATACTGCTGGGCCGTGCGCGGCGCGCGAAGGACAGCACGAGGTCGGACGAGTTGCTACGCCAGGCACACGAGGAGGCGACGTGGGCGCTGGAGGACCTGCGTGAGGTGGCGTGGCGGGTGTACCCGGTCGCGCTGGCCTCCGAAGGCCTGCCCGCGGCGCTCGAATCGCTCGCCGAGCGGGCAGGCTTGCCGGTAGACCTGCGGTGTGAAGTCGGTTCACTACCGGCAGCCGTCGAGACGGCCGCGTACTTCGTGGTTTCGGAGGCCGTGACGAACGCGGTCAAGCACGCGGACGCGAGCCGGATCGCGGTGTCCGTGCTGGAGGAGTCGGGCAGCGTGCACGTCGAGGTCGTCGACGACGGGTTCGGCGGGGCACACCTCGGCGGCGGTGGGTTGTCCGGGCTGGCGCGGCGGGTCGCCGGGGTGGAGGGCGAGTTCACTGTGGACAGTCCCGAGGGCGGGCCGACGCGGATCGGGGCGGTGTTGCCGTGCGCGTGATCCTGGCCGAGGACTCGACGCTGTTGCGCGAAGGGCTCGTCCGGCTGCTGTCCGAGGAGGAGCACGAGGTGGTCGCCGCGGTCGGCGACGCGGAGGCGTTGCTCGCCGAGACCGAGGCGCACCAGCCCGATGTGGTGGTCACCGACGTCCGGATGCCGCCTTCGCACACCGACGAGGGCATGAGAGCGGCGCTAGAGATCCGGCGCCGCTGGCCGGGCGTGGGGGTGCTCGTGCTGTCGCAGTACGTGGAGAAGCGGTACGCCACGAACCTCATCACCGGCGAACGCGGACGCGTGGGCTACCTGCTCAAGGACCGCGTCATGCAGGTGGGCGAGTTCCTGAAGGCGCTGGACCGCGTGGCGCGGGGTGGCGCTGCGTTCGATCCCGAGGTGGTGCGGCGGCTGCTGGCCCGCTCGTCCCACACCGATCCGCTCGCGACGCTCACCGAGCGTGAAGTCGAGGTGCTGGCGAAGATGGCAGAGGGGCACTCGAACGCCGGTATCGGGGCGGAGCTGCACGTGTCGCAGAGCACGGTCGAGAAGCACGTGAACTCCATCTTCGACAAGCTGGGCCTCGCCCACACGGCGGGCTTCAGCAGGCGGGTACTGGCCGTGGTGCGCTACCTCGATTCCTAACGGACTGGTCACAGGGTGATGCAGCGCGCCTTGACGGGGCAGTTTGGCTAGGCAAACCTAAGCGGCAACAGCACTGCGGTTACGACCGGTAGCCGCTGCCCCGCCGGTTCAGGAAAGGCAGTTCATGTCCCGTAAGAGAATCCTCGGCGCCCTGCTGCTCGCGGGCGCCGTCTCCTTCGGCCTGGTCGCGTGCGGCGACGTGCAGGACTCGTCGTCCTCGGCGCCGTCGTCCTCGGCCGCGACGGATGCCGCCGCGTTCCCCGTGACGATCACGCACAAGTTCGGCTCGACGACGATCGAGAAAGCGCCTTCGCGGGTGGTCGTGGTCGGGACGTCGAGTGACGACCTGGACGCGGCGCTGGCGCTGGGCGTGACGCCGGTCGCGTTCTTCAACAAGTCCGGCACGTCCGGCGTGCCCGCCTACCTGGAGGGCAAGCTCGATCCGGCGAAGACGAAGATCGTCGACGCGACCAACGGCGTCAACGCCGAGGAGGTCGGGGCGCTCACGCCGGACCTGATCCTGGCCACCGCCGACTACGGCCTCGACCAGGAGTACCCGAACCTGTCGAAGATCGCGCCGACCGTCGGCTACGCGACCGAGTGGGGCGCGCAGTCGTGGCAGGAACACGTGCAGGTGACGGCGAAGGCGCTGGGCAAGTCCAGCCAGGCACAGCAGGTCATCGACACCACGCAGGCCGCCATCGACAAGGTGAAGGCGGACTACCCGAAGGCGGCGGGCAAGACGTTCACCGCCTCCGTCGGCAACACCGCGGGCAAGATCTTCACGCTGGTGTCGCAAAAGGACTTCGCGGTGCAGCTGATCCAGTCGCTGGGCCTGAAGCTGTCGCCGAACGTGGCGAACCTGGGCCAGAACGACTCCGGCAGCCCGACCGGTTCGCTGTCGCCCGAGCAGTACGACAAGCTCGCGGCCGACCTCGTGGTCATCGCGTTCACCTCGCCCGACCTGCAGCAGGCATTCGAGAGCAACCAGCTCGTGGCGAACGTGAAGTCGGGCAACTACCTGGTGGTCGACATGGCGACCATCTCGGCCCTGCGCTACCCGACGGTCTACGACATCCCGTGGGTGCTGGACAAGCTCAAGCCCGGCCTCGCGAAGCTCTGACCGCTGAACGGCCCCCTTCCCACGCGGAAGGGGGCCGTTCTCGCCTCAGGACAGTTCGCTCTCCAGGTCCAGATCGGTCAGTGCGCGTTTGGGGCCACGCACCGGTCTTAACAGATGCGGAAAACCTCAGTCCGGCTGGGCGCTTCGCCGACAGGGTGCTGAATTTGGGCTGTGGCGGGTCAGCGCACGATGCTGTGCCAGACGAACCGCTCCGGCGGACGACCCCGGGCCAATGCTGAACGGCTTCCCAGTCCGCGCCTTGCACGAGGCGGTGCATTACACCTCGGGAGCGACGGGAGCACCTGTCATCGCCGCCACCGACACACGTTCTTCGCTCTCGCGCCTGGACCGCTGTGCCGCGCGGCTCCATGCCAGGCACCCCTCCACTAAGCGATCCCGAGCTGCTCCCGCACCAGCGGGTGCTCCACGACCGGCATCGGATCGTGGCTTTCGGCGGCGGAGAGCCAGCCACCCTTCGCGGCCCTCACGAGGAAACTTCTCGAGGAAGTTGCGGCCCCCTTCCGCCCCGGAAGGGGGCCCTACTCGCCTTCAGGACAGTTCGCCCTCCAGGTCCTCTTCGGAGAGTGCGTCTACCTCCAGGTAGATCTCCGCTACCTGCTCCAGCCTGCCCGGCGTGGTCTCGTCGGCGAGGAGGCGGGCTGCCATCGCGCCGACGGTGAGGGTTGCGAACAGCGTGCGGACCGTTACCTCCGTGGTGTCGAGCGCTTCCCGCAGGCGGCCAACGATCATCGTTGCCAGCACCGAATCCCCGCCGAGTGCGAAGAACGGGTCCTCCAGGCCGACGCGCTCGACCTCCAGCACCTCCGCCCACACCTTCGCGATCACCTGCTCCAGCGGCGTCTTCGGCGCCACGTAGGAGTCCGCGCCCGTGGCCCAGTGCGTCGCGACCGCGCGGCGGTCCACCTTCCCGTTCGCGGTCAACGGCATCTCGTCGAGAACCACCACGCGCGCCGGGAGCATGTGCGGCGGCAGCAGGTCCCGCACGAACTCACGCACCTCCTCGGGCGTGACCTTCCCGGCGACGGCGGCGACGAGCTGGTTGCCCGCCACCCCGGCCACCCCGCGCCGCACCTCCGGGTGTTCGGCCAGCGCGGCCTCGACCTCGCCGAGTTCGATCCGCACCCCCCGCACCTTGACCTGGTGGTCACGGCGCCCCAGGAATTCCAGCGTGCCGTCCGGCCAGTACCGCGCCAGGTCACCCGTGCGGTACCAGCGGCGACCCTCGTACTCGACGAACCGGTCGGCGGTGCGCTCCGGATCGGCGCGGTAGCCGCGGGCCACGCCATCACCGCCGATCCACAGTTCGCCGCCCACCCAGTCCGGGCAGTCGCGGCCGCGGGCGTCCACCACGCGGCAGGCCACGTTACGCAGCGGCGTGCCGTACGGCACCGAACGCCAGTGCCCCGGGACGCCGTGCACCTCGCAGACCGTCGAGTGGATCGCCGTCTCGGTCGTGCCGCCCAGTCCGGCGAAGCGGCAACGCGGCGCGTGCGCGGCGACGCGACCGGGCAGGTCCGTGCCCACCCAGTCCCCGCCGAGCAGCACTGTACGCAGGCCGGTCAGCTCCCCTGGACGCGCCGAGACGAGCAGCATGTCCAGCAACGCGGGCACGCAGTTGACGAGCGTGACCCCCTTCGCCGCGACCAGTTCCGCCCACGCCCGCGCGTCCCGCCGGTCGCCCTCCTCGACGAGCACCACCGCACCACCCGCGCCCAGCAGGCCGAAGATGTCGTACACCGACAGGTCGAAGTCCAAAGCGGACACCGCGAGGCAGCGGTCCGACGGGCCGATGCCGAAACGCTCGTTGAGGTCGTCGATCGTGTTCATCGCCGCGCGGTGCGGCACCTCGACGCCCTTCGGCTCGCCGGTCGAGCCGGAGGTGAACAGCACGTAGGCGATCGACTCCTCGTCCACGCGCACGGGCTCGGCCAGTGGCTCGGCGTCCACTTCAGCGCTGGTGATCGTGTGTGTGATGCCCGCGATGCGGCGGATGCGCTCGGCCCGCGCCGCCGGCTGGTCGACGCCGATGGGCACGTAGGTGCCGCCCGCGGCGAGCACCCCGAGCACGGCCGCGATCTGGTCGGGCCCCTTCGGCAGGCTCACGCCGACGACGTCGTGCGGTTCCAGTGTCGCCGCGATGCGCAGGGCGCGGTCCGCCAGCTCCCCGTACGTCAGTTCGCCGGTGGACCACAGCAGCGCGGGCGCGTCCGGCTGCCGCCGCGCCCGCTCGAAGAAGCCGTCGTGCAGGAGCTTGCCGCTGCGCGGACCCGCCGTGTCGTTGACCTTCGCGCGGATCTTCGCCTGGCTCGCCGGCAGCAGGCCGCCGACCGGCTGGTCCCACACGTCGTCGTCCTGCCCGAGGCGGGTGATCAGGCGGTGGAAGGCCGCGAACATCTCGTCGATCATGCCCGCCGGGAAAGCGTTTTCCCGCACGTCCCAGTTGATCAGCAGGCCCTCGTTGACCTCCGTGACCTGCGCGTCGAGCAGCACCTGCGGGCCCTGCGAAATGATCCACACGGCCTCGCCGAAGCAGCGCCGGACCTCGGCGTCGAACAGCTCTCCGAGGTTGAGCGCGCTGGTGAACACCACGGGCGCGAGCACCTGCTCACCCTGGTGTCGCGACAGGTCCCGCAGCACCTCGACGCCCGAGTACGCGGCGTGCGCGGCGTCGGCGTGCATCCGTTCCTGCAGCCGCCGCGCATAGTCCACAAAGGACGCTTCTTCGGTGAAGTCGACCTCCAGCAGCACGGAACTGGTGAAGTCGCCGACCAGCCGGTCCACCTCGGGGTGCAGGCTCTCGCGGTCGAACATCGGCAGGTTGAGCAGGAACCGCGGCTGCGCGCTCCACGCCGCGAGCGCTTCGGCGAACGCGGTCGCGACGACCATCGCCGGGGTCAGTCCGTGCTCGTGGGCGCGGGCGCCGAGGCGTTTGCGGTCCTCGGGCGCGAGCCAGTGGTGCCGCCGGGTGACGCGGGTGGCGTCGCCGCGCTCGCCTTCCGGCACCAGCGGCAGGTCCGGCGCACTGGGCAGCTCGGGAATCCGTTGCTGCCACCACTCGCGGGCACGCTCGCGGTCGGCCTTGCGGCTCAGCTCGTGTTCGGCCAGGTAACGCGGGTAGCTGTAACCGATCGGCTCGAACTCGGGGTTTTCGTAGAAGCGGGCGAGGTCGGCGAGCAGGATGCGGTAGCTCAGCGCGTCGGCGGCGAGCATGTCCACGTCCACGTGCAGCCGGGTGCGGCCGCCGGGCAGGCGGCTGAGCTGGATGGAGAACACCTCGCCGTCGGCGACGTCGAGCCGGGCGTGCGAGGACCGGTCGCGGATGCGCTCCAGCTCCTGCTCGTCCTCGATGTCGTGCACGACGAGCGCGGGCTGCGCACGCTCGGGCAGGATCTGCTGGCGGCCGTCGTCCGTGAACTTCGCGCGCAGCATGCCGTGCCGCCGCACGAGCGCCCGCACGGCCCGCTCCAGCCGCTCCGGCTCCACGCCCTCGCCGTCGAACTCGACGTACAGGTGCGCGGCGACCGAACCGAGCGTGGTCTCCTCGTCGCGGCCGATCCAGTACGCGTGCTGCATGAGCGCGAGCGGGAACGGCTCGGACTCGTCGACCTCGACGCTCACCGCGGGCTCGGGCGCGACCCCGGCGGCCTCGGCCAGCACCTGGCGCCAGCCCGCGAGCGTGGGTTGCTTCGCCAGCTGCGCGAAGCCGACCTTGATGCCGCGCCGCCGCCACTTGTTCGCGACCTGCATGAGCTGGATCGAGTCCAGTCCCCACTCGATGAGACTGTCGTTTTCGGACAGTTCCGCCGCCTCGGGGCCCAGCAGGTCGGTGACCTCCCGCAGCAGCTCCCCCGCCGTCGGTTGCTGACTCACCACGTGCCCAGCTCCTCTTCGAACTCGTCGATCTCGTCCTGACTGATGTCCACCAGGTCCGGCACCGGGCCGGCCGCCGCCAGCGCCTGCCGCAGCCGGTCGGCCAAGCCGCTGTCCTGGGCGGCGACGCTGACGCGCAGCTCGTCGCCGACCGCGGCGGCGTTCACCTCCAGCGCCCAGTCCGGTTTCCGGCCGTGCCGCGGCGGAACGCGCAGCATCGGCGCTTCGGGCGCCACCGACCACGGCGAGCCGTCGCCGGTCTCGACGCGGCCGAGGTAGTTGAGGACCACGGTCGGCTCGGGCAGGCCCAGCGGTGGCAGCAGCCCGTAGCCGAGGCCCGCGTCGGGCAGGTCCCGCACGCGGCCGGTGGTGCGCATGGGAAAGATCGTCGTGAACCAGCCGACGGTCGCGGACAGGTCCACGCCCGGGGCGATCCGCTCCTCGCGGCCGTGCCCCTCGACGGCGATCACCGCGTCTCCGAGCACCTGCCTGAGCGCGCTGACCAGCGCTTGTTGCACGTCGCCGCCGGGCAGCGGGACGGCGAACTCGGTCACGTCCGGCTCGCGGTCGGTCAACGGCAGCACCGGGTCGGCGCCGTCGAGGATGCCGCGCCAGAGGTCTGCTTCGCCGCTGCGGTCCTGTTGCCGCAGGATTTGGCTCCACCGCCGGAAAGAGGTGCCGCTGCGGAACAGCTCGTGCCCCTGCCAGGCCTCGGCAAGGTCGTCGAGCAGGATCCGCCACGAGACGCCGTCCACGACGAGGTGGTCGGCGACGAGCAGCACGCGGTCCGGGAACCACACGACCTGCAGCAGCCGCTCGTCGGTGAGCCGGTCGCGAGCGGCGAGCAGCTCGTCGTCGAGGGAACCCGTGGCGCGGGTGAGGATTTCCCGCGCGGAGAACGACTCCTCGGGCACGACGAGGGTACGGCCGTCCCAACGGGCGCGGAGCACGTCGTGCCGGTCCAGCACGGCCTGCAGCGTGCGCACGAGCGCCGGTTCGGTCAGGTCCGGCGGCGCGACCAGCAGCATCGCCTGGAACAGGCCGCGGTACCGCATGATCGGCGTCGGCTCGACCGGGCCGTACGGCACGTCGTCGGGGTCCACAGTGAACTCTCCGGCGGCGGCGAGGCCGGCCGGGGTGCGGTGCTCGAAGATCTGCCGCGGGGTGAGCCGGATGCCTGCCTTGCGGGCGCGGCTGACCAGCTGCACGGAGATGATGCTGTCGCCGCCCAGCTCGAAGAAGCTGTCGTGCACGCCGACTTCGGGCAGCTTGAGGATGTCCGCGAAGAGCTCGCACAGGATGCGCTCGCGCTCGTCGCGGGGTTTGGCGTCCCCGGCCAGTGCACCGAAGTCCGGGTCAGGAAGCGCTTTCCGGTCCAGCTTGCCGCTCGGCGTCAGGGGCAGCTCGCCGAGTGGCACGACGGCCGCGGGCACCATGTGCTCGGGCAGCTCGGCGGCGACGGCTTCGCGCACCCCGTCCGGCGAACCCACGACGTAGGCGACGAGCCGCTGGTCCCGCGCGACGACGACCGCCTGCCGCACGCCGGGCAACCGCTCGACGGCGGCTTCGATCTCGCCGAGTTCCACGCGAAAGCCGCGGATCTTGACCTGGTCGTCGGTGCGGCCGAGGTAGTGCAGGACACCGTCGACCTGCTTGACGAGGTCGCCGGTGCGGTACAACCGCTCGCCGTTGGGAGCCGCCACAAACCGTTGGGCGGTGAGGCCCGGGCGGTTGAGGTAACCGCGGGCCAGCTGCACGCCGCCGAGGTACAGCTCCCCCGGCACGCCGGGCGCCACCGGACGGAGCAGGCGGTCGAGGACGTGGACCTGCGTGTTCCACACCGGGCGGCCGATGGCCACCTCATCCGTCACAGTCCAGTGCGTGACATCCACGGCGGCTTCGGTCGGGCCGTAGAGGTTGTGCATGCCCGGCTTCGCGATGTCCGCGGAAAGCGCTTCCCCACTCGTGATCACCCGCTTCGGCAACGAACGATCGCCATACGCCCGCAGCATCGACGGGACAAAGTGGACGGTTGTCACCTGCGGCATCAGTTCGGCCAGGTAGTCAGGATCCTTGTGCCCACCCGGCTTCGCGACGACCAGCTTGGCGCCCGTGATCAACGGCCAGAAGAACTCCCACACCGACACGTCAAAGCTCGACGGGGTCTTCTGCAACACCGCATCCTCGGCCATGAGCTGGTACTCATGCTGCATCCACAGGAGGCGGTTCACGATCGCGCGATGGGTGATCACCACCCCCTTCGGGCGGCCGGTCGAGCCCGAGGTGTAGATGACGTAAGCCGCATTGTCCGGGCCAGCCGGGCGAGGCTCAGCCTCGCCGTCCAGCACGGTAGGAAGCACGACGGTCGGCGCAGCGTCGGCGATCATGAAGTCCAGCCGCTCGGCCGGGTAGTCAGGATCCAACGGCAGGTAGGCCCCGCCCGCCTTGAGCACCGCCAGCAACGAGACGACCAACTCCAGCGACCGGTCCTGCCGGATACCCACGATCCGATCCGGCCCCACCCCCGCCGCGGCCAGGCGGCGAGCCAGCTCCGTGGCGCGGGCATCCAACTCCGCGTACGTCAGGCTTGAGCCCTCGAACACCACCGCCGTGGCGTCCGGGGTGCGAGCGACCTGCGCGGAGAACAGCTCCGGCAGCGTTACCGGCGGTACGGACGCAACCGGGAAATCCGCCTGTGCCGGGGCCAGGCGGCTCGCCGCGAGGGGGCGGTCCGGATGCGCCGCCAGGTCCTCGACGAGCCGCGTGAACCGAGTGACCCAATCCTCCACAGTGGACCGGTCGAACAGGTCCTTGCTGTATACGAGCCAGCCGTCGATCCCGGTCTCGTCCTCGAACAGGTGCCACGACAGGTCCATCCGCGCGGCGTAGAAGGGCACGTGCTCCTCCCGCAGGGAAGCCGCCCCGAACGGCACGGCGGCACGCGGCGCCTGCTGGTACGCCAGCATCACCTGGAACAGCGGGTGCCGCCCCAGCGAGCGAGTCGGGTTCACCGCGTCGACGAGCCGCTCGAACGGCAGGTCCTGGTGGGCGAACGCGTCGAGGTCGGTCTGCCGCACTCGCTCGACCAGCTCGCGGAACGTCGGGTTGCCGGACACGTCGGTGCGCAGCACGAGCGTGTTGACGAAGAACCCGACGAGCCCGTCGAGCGCGGCGTCGCTCCGGCCGGCGACGGGCGTGCCGAGCGGGATGTCCGTGCCCGCGCCCAGGTGGTCGAGCAGCGCGGCGAGCGCGGCCTGCACGGTCATGAAGACCGTCGAACCGGTCTCGCGGGCGAGTGCAGCAAGCGCTTCCCGGATCTTCGCGTCCAGCCGGAACCGGACGGCGTCGCCCTCGAAGCTCGGCGTCGTGGGACGCGGGCGGTCCGTGGGCAGCGACAGCTCCTCCGGCAGCTCGGCGAGCTTTTCCCGCCAGTACGCCAGCTGCGTTTCGCCAAGATCGCCGAGGAGGTCCCGCTGCCAGAGCGCGTAGTCGGCGTACTGCACGGGTAGGGGCGTCCAATCCGGACGGCGGCCGTGCAGGCGCGCGGTGTAGGCGGCGGTGAGGTCGGCGAGCAAGCGCTCTCCGGACCAGCCGTCGCTCGCGATGTGGTGCGTCAGCAGGGAAAGCACCTGCCCGTCGCACAGCCGCGCCTCGAACGGCGGTTCCCGGTCTAGCTCGAACGCCCGCCGTGCCGCCTCCGCCACGCTGCCCCCGACGTGCAGCGTGGGGGTCCAGTCCAGCACCTGCTGGTACGGCCGCCCCTCGAACTCCGGGTAAATCGTCCGCAGCACCTCGTGCCGACCGACCACATCGGACAGTGCGGCCCGCAGCGCGTCGAGGTCGAGGGGCCCGTCGAGGCGGACCGCGAGCGGGACGTTGTACGTGGGGCTCGGGCCTTCGATCCGGTAGAGGAACCACAAGCGCTGCTGCGCGAACGACAATGGCACCCGCCGCGGCCTCGGCATCGGCGTGAGCGCGGGCCGCTTGCGGGCGCTGTCGTCGAGCGCGGCGGCGAGGCGTGACACCGTGGGGGCGTCGAAGACCGTGCCGATGGTCAGTTCAACCCCGAGTTCCGCGCGGACGCGGCCGACGAGCCTGGTCGCGAGCAGGGAATGCCCGCCCAGTGCGAAGAAGTCGTCGTGCACGCCCACCCGGTCGAGCCCCAGCAGGTCGGCGAACAACGCGGCCAGCGCACGCTCGCGGTCGTTGGCGGGCTCGGTATCGGTGACGCTGACCTCGGGTTCGGGCAGCGCCTTGCGGTCGAGCTTGCCGCTGGGCGTGAGCGGCAAGGCGTCCAGCGGCACGACCACCGAGGGCACCATGTGCTCGGGCAGGGTCTTCGCCAGCTGCCGCTTGACGTCCGCCGCCTCGCCGACGACGTATCCGACGAGCTGCTGCTGTTCCGGCCGCGCCACGACGGCCGCCGCCCGCACCCCGGGCAGTGCGGTCATGGCCGCCTCGATCTCGCCGAGCTCGACCCGGAACCCGCGGATCTTGACCTGGTCGTCCGCGCGGCCGAGGAATTCCAGCACGCCGTCGACCTGTTTGACGAGGTCGCCGGTGCGGTAAAGCCTCTCGCCGTTGTCTGACGCAACGAACCGTGAGGCCGTCAGCCCGGGACGGTCGAGGTAACCCCGGGCCAGCTGGACGCCGCCGAGGTACAGCTCCCCCGGCACGCCCGGCGGCACCGGACGCAGAAACCGGTCCAGCACGTGCACACTCGTGTTCCACACCGGCCGTCCGATCGGGACCGTGCCGTTCCCGACGCCCTCGGCCGCGGGCCAGTAGGTGACGTCGACCGCGGCCTCGGTGGGGCCGTACAGGTTGTGCACCTGTGGACGGGCCAGCTCGGACGGCAGCGCCTCGCCACTGGTGATCACCCGCTTCGGCAGGGGCCGGTCGCCGTACACCCTCAGCATCGAGGGGACAAAGTGGACGGTCGTGAGCTGCCGCATGATCTCGGCCAGGTAGTCGGGGTCCTTGTGCCCGCCCGGCTTCGCAAGCACCAACTTCGCGCCGGTGATGAGGGGCCAGAAGAACTCCCACACCGACACATCGAAGCTCGACGGGGTCTTCTGAAGGACCGTGTCCTCGGCCGTGAGCCCGTATTCGTGCTGCATCCACAGGAGGCGGTTGACGATCGCCCGGTGCGTGACCACGACGCCCTTCGGACGGCCGGTTGAGCCCGAGGTGTAGATGACGTAGGCCGCGTTGTCCGGGCCTGCTGGGTGAGGCTCGGCTTCGCCCTTCAACGAGGCAGGCAGCACCACCGCGGGCTGGGCGTCGGCGATCATGAAATCAAGGCGTTCTGGCGGGTAGGAGGGGTCGAGCGGCAGGTAGGCGCCGCCCGCCTTGTGCACCGCCAGCAGCGAGACGATCAAGTCCAGCGAGCGGTCCTGCCGGATCCCCACGATCCGGTCCGGCCCCACACCCGCCGCAGCCAGCTGGCGAGCCAGCGCCGCGGCCCGGGCATCCAGCTCGGCGTAGGTCAGGCTTGAGCCCTCGAAGACCACGGCGGTCGCGTCCGGGGTGCGGGCGACCTGCGCGGAGAACAGCTCGGCCAACGTCGTTGCGGGCAACTCCACCTCGGCGCCGGCAGGCAAGGCCGAGGAGTGGTAGTCCAGACGCCCGATGCCGCGGTCCGGTTCGTTGAGAGCGCTTTCCAGCAGCGACTCCAGGTGCGCCAGGAACCGGTCGACGGTCGCGGCGGTGAACAGGTCCGTGGAGTAGGTGGCCTCGACGCGCATCCGGCCGTCGGTGAGGAACGCTTCCAGCGCGAGGTCGAACTGCGTCGTGTCGTTGTGCACCGTCCGCCAGTCCGCGGTCACGCCGGGCAGGTCGAAGCCCTGCAACCCCTGCGTCAGGAACAGCAGCATCACGTCGAACAACACCGACCGCCCGGCCACACGCGGCGGGCGCAGCCGCTCGACGAGCAGGTCGAACGGCAGGTCCTGGTGCGCGTAGCCCTCGGTGCACACCCGCTGGACCCGCGCGACCAGCTCCGCGAACGACGGGTCTCCGGTGAGGTCGGCCCGCAGCACCAGCGTGTTGCCGAAGTTGCCGATGAGCCGCTCGACCTCGCCCGCGTCGCGGTTCATCGACGCCGAACCGATCGGCACGTCGGTCGCGCCGGTGTAGCGGCCCAACAGGGCCGCGTACGCGGCGAACACGACCATGAACGGCGTGACGCCGCGGGATTGGGCGAACGCGGTGGCGCGTTCAGTGAGCGCGGCGTCGAACGTCCGAAACCGACGGTCGCCCCGGCTGGACCGGGTCGCGCCACGGGGGAAGTCCGTTGGCAGGGGCAGCGGCTCCGGCATCGGGTCGAGGGCGCGGCGCCAGTGGTCCAGGTCGCCCGCCAGCCGTTCGTCAGTAAGCGTTTTCCGTTGCCACAGCGCGAAGTCGGCGTATTGCACGGGAAGCGGTTCGAGCCCGGCCGGGCGACCGGTGGTGTCCTCCCGGTACAGCGCGGAGATCTCGTGGGAGAGGGCGTTGAACGTGAAGCCGTCCCACGCGATGTGGTGCACGGTCAGCACGAGCACGTACTCGTCGTCGGCCCTGCGGAGCAGCTTCAACCGCAGCGAGTGCTCGCGTTCGAGGTCGAAGGCGTGCGCGGACTCCTCGCGGGAAAGCGCTTCCACCGCGCGTTCGCGCTCGTCGGCGGGCAGGCCGCGCAGGTCGGTCTCGGGCATCGCCACCACGGCGAACCGGTCCACCACCTGCCGCGGCTCGCCGTCTGCGCCCGGCACGTACCGGGTGCGCAGCACCTCGTGCCGGTCCACGAGCCGCTGGAACGACCGGTGCAACGCGGCCGTGTCCAGTTCCCCGCGCAGGCTGATCGCGAGGCACACGTTGTAGGCCGGGCTGTCCGGTTCGAGCTGCTGCAGGAACCACATGCGTGACTGCGCGTACGACAGCGGCAGGTCGTCCTCGCGGTCCCGCCTCGGGATCTGGTCCGTGCGGGCGAGCCCGGCCTGCGCGAGCCGGCGGCGCAGCAGCTCGCGCTTGCGGGCGGCCAGGTCACTCATCGGCGATCTCCTTCAGCGCGGCGAACCACTCACGCGACAGGTCGTGGATGCGGTCTTCGGGGAAGATGCCGCTCGCCCACTGCCAGTCGGCCTCCAGCACCGACCCGCGGACGAGGGCGTTGAGCACCAGGCAGTACGGCGCGGGCATGGCGTCATCCACGCCACCGCCCATCGCACCGACCTCGAGCGCGCCGGACCACGGCTGCCCTTCGGTCTCGCCGACCGTGAGCCTGCCGAGGTAGTTGAACTCCACCTGCGGTTCCGGCAGCCGCGCCAGCTCGGGGGCGGTGTCGGGGTTGAGGTACCGCAGCAGGCCGTAGCCGAGGCCGCCGTCGGGCAGCGCGAGCTGCTGGGCGACCTTGCGCACGTCGGTGGGGTCGATGCGGACCGGGTGCACGTCGGTGAACCAGCCGACGGTGCCGGACAGGTCCGCGCCGGGCACGACCTGTTCCTCGCGGCCGTGCCCTTCCAGCGCGATGAGCACGGAACCGTCCTCCCCGCGCCAGCGCGCGATGGCGCGGGCGAACGCGGTGAGGAGCACGTCGTTGACCGTCACGCCGAGGCGTTCCGGCACGGTCGTGAGCAGCGCGTTCGTCAGATCCGCGTCGAGGAACGTGCGGGTCGCGCGCATCGTGGCGCGGGTGTCTCGAGCGGGGTCCAGGCATCGCGTGCCGAGCACGGGGTCAGGACCGGACAGGATGTCCCGCCACAGGTCCAGCTCCGGTGCCTTCGCCCGCGCAACCTCGGGAAGCGCTTTCGCCCACTCGCGGAACGACGTGCCGACCGGCGGCAGCTCGCGACCCGCCCACAGGTCGGCCAGCTCGGGCACCAGCACACCCCACGACGCCCCGTCGACGACCAGGTGGTGCAGCAGGATCAGGAGCCGCCCGTCGCCGCCGGGCCGGTCGAACCACACGAACCGCGCCATCCGGCCCTGAGCCGGGGACAGCTCGCGCAGCTCCTCCTCCAGCACCTCGGGCAGCTGCGCGGCCACGTCGGTCAGCTCGACGCGCCGCAGCGCCGGTTCGGCGCCACGGGGGTGTACGACGAACCCACTGTCGAAAGTGGACCGGAGCACGTCGTGCCGGTCGAGCAGGGTCCGCAGCATGCGGGTGAGCCGGTCGAGATCCAGCCCAGCCGGGGTACACAGGAGCCGGGCCTGGCTGAGCCGGTCGTACGGCGCGTTGCGGGTGAGCCAGTGCAGCATGGGGGTCAACGGGACCTCGCCGATGCCGGCGTCCGGATCCGCCGTGGCCTTCGCCTTGCCTGCGACGAGTGCGAGTTCGGCGACCGTCCGGCGCTCGAAGACGTCGCGAGGGCTGAAGCCGAACCCGGCCGCGCGGGCCTTGCTGACCAGCCGCATCGAGACGATGCTGTCGCCGCCGAGCGCGAAGAAACTGTCGTCCGCGCCGACGTGCCGGACACCGAGGACCTCGGCGAACAGCTCGGCGAGCTTGGCTTCGGTCTCGGTGCGCGGGGCGCGTGTGGTGCCCTCGTAGTCCGGCGCGGGAAGCGCTTTCACGTCGAGCTTGTCGTTGCGGGTCAACGGGAAGCTGTCCACGGCCACGACCGCCGCGGGCACCATGTAGTCGGGCAGGCTCGCCGCGACGCGCTCCCGCAGCCCTTCGACACCGCCTTCACGCAGCACGACGTATGCCACCAGCCGCCGCACGCCCGGCGTGTCCTCGCGGGGCACCACGACCACCCGCTCGACGCGTTCCTCCCGCGCGAGCACGGCTTCGATCTCACCTGGCTCGATGCGGTAGCCCCGGATCTTCACCTGGTCGTCGACGCGCCCGAGCGCCTCGATGCGGCCGTCCGCAGTCCAGCGCGCGACGTCCCCAGTGCGGTACATCCGGCCGGGCTCAAACGGGTTCGCTACGAACCGCTCGGCCGTCGTACCGGGGCGGCCGAGGTAGCCGCGCGCCAGCCCGGCACCGGCCAGGTACAGCTCACCCTCCACGCCGACCGGGCACGGCCGCAGCCGCCGGTCGAGGATGTACGCCCGCGCGTTGCCGACCGGGGAGCCGATCGAAGGTGACTCGCTGTCGGCGAAGTCCGCTGCAGCGGAGTCCACAGTGCACTCGGTGGGTCCGTAGAGGTTGTAAACCGCCAGATCGTCCTCCGCGCGCAGCATCCGCCACAGCTCCCCCGGCACGGCTTCCCCACCGAGGCCGAGGACCTTCAGCGAGCCGCGCCACGGCTCGGTCGCGACCTGCGCGAACAGTGAAGGCGACAGTTCGACGAACTCGATCGCGTGTTCGGCGAGGAACTCCCTCAGCCGGTCGGCGTCCCGCCGGACGTCCGGCGGGACGAGGTGCAGCTCGTGCCCGGCGAACAACCACAGCATCGGCTGCCACGACGCGTCGAACGCCATCGGCCACGCGTGCGCCACCCGCAACGGCCGCCCCACACGCTCACGCGCCGGGTCGAACAGCTGGTCCCGGTGGCTGCAGAGCAGGTTGACGATCGAGGCGTGGGGCACAACGACGGCCTTCGGCGTGCCCGTCGAGCCGGAGGTGTAGATGACGTACGCCGGATGCTCGGGAAGCGCTTTCTGCGGCAGGTCGTCCGCCTCGCCCTCGGGCACTTCGGTCAGCACGGCCACCGGCTGGGCGTCGGCGAGCATGAGGTCGATCCGCTCGGCAGGCCACTCCGGGTCCAGCGGCAGGTAGGCCGCGCCCGCCTTGAACACCGCCAGCAACGCGATGATCATGTCCGCGCTCGCGGACAGCTTGAGCGCGACGATCCGCTCCGGCCCGGCACCCTGCCCGACGAGCAGGCGTGCCACGTGGTTGGCGCGGCGGTTCAGCTCGGCGAAGGTCAGCCGCCGCTGCCCGTCCACGACGGCGAGCGCGTCCGGCGTCCGGCGGGCCTGCTCCTCGAACAGCTCGGACATCGTCTTCGCGGGCACGTCGAGGCGCTTGCCGGTGCCGAACTCCGCGAGCTGCCGGTACTCCTCGGGGAACAGGAGCTCGACCGGCCGTCCCTCGGCGAAGGACTCGGCGGCACGCGTGAAGTACCGCGTGATGGCCTCGATCCGCTCACGGTCGAACACCTCCGACCGGTACTCGAAGGTGACGGAAAGCGCTTCCTCCGCCGCGACCGCGAGCGTCAGCGGGTAGTGCGTGGCGTCGTCGACTTCGACCTGGCTGATCCGGATCCCGGCCTGCCGCTCGCTTTCACCAACCGCGCCTGAGTCGATCGGGTAGTTCTCGAACACGACGAGCGTGTCGAACAAGTCCCCGCCGCCGGCGGCGCGCTGGATCTCAGTGAGCCCGAGGTACTGGTGCTCCATCAGGCTCGACTGCTGGGCCTGCAGCTCAGCGGGCGAGGCATCCGCACGCACGCGGACGGGCACGGTGTTGATGAACAGCCCGATCATCGAGTCCACTCCGGACAGATCGGGTGGGCGGCCGGAGACCGTCGCGCCGAACACCACGTCGTCGCGCCCGGTCAGCCGCGCGAGCACCTGACCCCACAGCGACTGCACGACGGTGTTGACGGTCAGCCCTTCCTCGCGGGCGCGGGCGTAGAGCCGCTCGGCCGGCAGGTCCACGCGGATCTTGCCCGGCCGGGTCGGCACGCGGGAAGCGTCGGGCGCGAGCAGCGTGGGTTCGACGCCGTCGAGCACGTGCAGCCACGCTTCGGTCGAGGCCTGAACGTCCCTTGTGGACAGCCAGGACAGGTAGTCGCGGTAAGGCCGCGGCCGGGGCGGCTCGGTGCCGCCGTAGAGCGCCAGCAGCTCGCTGACCAGCAGCGGAAGCGACCAGCCGTCGAGCAGGAGGTGGTGGTTCGTCAGCACGAGCCGGTGGTCGGTGTCGCCCATCCGCACCAGGGTCATCCGCAGCAGCGGCGGTTCGTCGAGGGTGAACCGCGCGGCGCGGTCGCGGGCGAGCACGCCTTCGAGGTCGCCGTCGACCTCGGTCCAGGGCAGCTCCACCTCGTCGAGGACCACCTGCACCGGCTCGTCGACGTCCTCGTGCACGAACGCCGCCCGCAGGTTCGCGTGCCGGCCGAGCAGCCGTTGCGCGGCCGCGTGTAAGCGCTTGCTGTCCAGTTCTCCTTGCAGGCCCAGCACGAACTGCACGGTGTAGACGTCGTCGGATCCCGTGTCGTACAACGCGTGGAACAGCATTCCCTGCTGGAGCGGGGAAAGCGGCAGGATGTCCTCGATCACTTCTTTCCCCACTTCGCGGCGAGGCGGTCGAGCTGCCCCTGGTTGAGCGACACCAACGGCACGTCCGACGGCGTGAGCCCCGCGTCGAGGTCGCCGGTCAGCGCCTCGCGCCACGCCTCGGCCTGCTTGCGCACCTCGGCCTCGGTGTGTTTCGCCGTCCACGACCACGTCGCCTTGAGGACCGGACCACCGGGGCCGTCTTCCGTTAGGGCGTTGATCTCCAGCGCCCGGTGCTGCAACTCGGGCGGTGGCAGCTGCTCCGGGCCCGGCGTCCAGTCGCCTTCGGTCAGGTCGAACCGGCCGAGGTAGTTGAAGCCGATTTCGGCGTCGGGGATCTCCTGGCCGAAGCCGGAGTCCGCGATCGCCCGCAGGCGCTCCTTGACCTGCGACAACGGTTCTTCGCGCAACTCGAACGGGAAGACCGTGGTGAACCAGCCGACCGTGCGTGACAGGTCCGCGCCCGGCGCCAGCTGTTCCTCGCGGCCGTGCCCCTCCAGCGCGATCGTCGCCGGGCCGAGCGCGCGCCCCAGTGCGGTGATCAGCACTTCCTGGACACGGGCGTGCTTGCCTTCGAGCAGCTTCCTCGTCTCGGCCATGCCGAATTCGACGGTCAACCGGCCCTTCGTGGCCTCCGCCTTGCGCGGGTGCACGGGCGTGGGCCGGGCGGTGGCGAGTGCCCAGCTGCGGAACGAAGTCGGCACCGGCGCCAGCGCCGGGGCACGCCCGGACGTGCGGGCCGTCCACGCCTCCGCCAGGTCCTCAGCGAGGATCCGCCACGACACGCCGTCCACGACGAGGTGGTGCAGGACGAGCAACAGCCGCCGGTCGAAGGCCACCGCCCGGACCATCCCCTCGGCCGGATCGAGCGCGGCGACGGCTTCGGCGTACTTCTCCGGCTGGTACGGGCCGTTCACGTGCTCCACCACCGCCTGTGCTCGGGGCGGCACGTGGAGCACCCCGTCGCCCAGCCGGGCACGCAACAGGTCGTGGTGGTCGAGGACGTCCTGCAGGACCTGCTCGAACGCGTCCGGCGCGAACGGTTCGGGCACCCGCAGCAGCGCGGCCTGGTGCATGTGCCGGTCACCGGTGCCCGTCCACCAGCGCATGATCGGCGTCAGCGGCACGTCACCGGTGCCGTCGTCGTGCGCCGTGACCGCGGCCGTGTCCACCGTGCGGGCCAGTGCGGCGGCGGTCTGGTGCTCGAACACCTGCTTCGGCGAGAGCTGCAACCCGGCGGCACGGGCCTTGCTCACGAACCGGATCGACAGGATGCTGTCGCCGCCGAGCGCGAAGAAGTTGTCGTCGGCGCGGACCTCCGGCACGCGCAGCAACTCGGCCATCAGTCCACAAAGGAGCTTCTCGGTCTCGGTGACCGGCAACCTGCCGGTGACCGCCTCCTCGGGCGGCGCCGGCAGCGCCTTGCGGTTCACCTTGCCCGACGGCAGCAGCGGGAACTCGTCGAGGAACACGAACCGCGGCGGCACCATGTGCCCGGGCAGCCGCTGCCGCAACCATTCACCGAGCCCGTCGACCCGCGGCCCGAGGCAGTAGCCGACGAGCCCCGGCCGGTCCTCGCGCAACAACACGACCGCGCGGCGGACCTGCTCGTGCTGCTCCAGCACGGCCTCGATCTCCTCCAGCTCGACGCGCATGCCGCGGATCTTGATCTGGTTGTCCGCGCGCCCCAGGAACTCCAGGCTCCCGTCGGGCTGCCACCGGGCCAGGTCGCCGGTGCGGTACAGACGGGATCCAGGCGGGCCGAACGGATCTGCGACGAAGTGGTCGGCGGTGCGCTTCGGGTCGTTGAGGTAGCCGCGGCCGAGGTACACCCCGCCCGCGTACAGCTCACCCGGCACTCCGACCGGCACCGGCATCAGATTGCGGTCCAGCACGTACAGGCGCGTGTTGCCGTTGGGCTTGCCGATCGACACCGCTGTCCGCACGGCGTCCCGGTACACGACGTGGCTGACGCCGATGGTCGCCTCGGCGGGCCCGTAGCCGTGGTACATCACGGCGTCGCTGGCTTCACGGAACCGCTGGAACAGCTCCGGCGTGAGCACCTCGCCACCGCACCACACGTGCTTGAGCGAGCGCGCCTTCCCGGCGAAGCCGTCGATCTGCAGCAGCAGGTCGAGGATCGACGACGGCAGGTAGGTGAACGTGACGTCGTGCCGCGTGATCAGGCCGAGCAGGTAGTCGATGTCGCGCTCACCGCCGGGTTCGGCGATGACCAGCTTCCCGCCGGTGACCAACGGCAGGAAGATCTCGTTGATCGAGATGTCGAAGCCGAGCGGTGCCTTGAACAGCGACGCGTCCCCCGGTCCGAAGCCCAGGAGCTCGCGCTGCCACAGCAGGCGGTGCGTGATCGCGCGGTGGCGGATCATCGCGCCCTTGGGCGTGCCCGTGGAGCCCGAGGTGTAGATGACGTAGGCCAGGTTCTCCGGCAGAATGGCCGCTTCGGCTCGCTCCAAAGTGGACTCTTCACCGATGTGCACGATCGGCACGCCCAGGTCACGCACGGGCTCGTCGTGTTTCTCGCCGCTCAGGATCGCGGCGAGTCCGGCGTTCGCACAGACCTCCGCGATGCGGCGCTGCGGCCACGACGGCTCCAGCGGCACGAACGCGGCCCCGGCCTTCTCCACACCGAGCAACCCGACGACCAGTTCGATCGACCGCTCCCAGTGCATGCCGACGGTCTGTTCCGGCCCGACACCCAGCTCACGCAGGCGGTGGGCCACGTGGTTCGCGCGGGCGTCGAGTTCGGCGTAGGTGAGCTTGGCGTCGTGGAACTCGACGGCGATGGCGTCCGGCGTGCGGGCGACCTGCTCCTCGACCATCGCGGTGAGCGTGGTCTCCGGTCGCGTCTCGACGGTGTCGTTGAAGGCGCGGAGCTGCGCGTGCTCGCCCTCGGAGAGCACGTCGACCAAGCCCACCGGGCGGTTCGGTTCGGCCACGAATGCATTGAGCAGCCTCGCCAGCCGCTGCGTGAATCCCTCTACTGTGGACTCGTCGAACAGGTCGGCGCTGTAGGTGACGGCGCATTCGCCCGGCCCGAAATGGAACGCGAGGTCGAACTTCGCGCCCGTCACGCCGGGGTCGAGCGGGGTCACCGTGACGCCGGGCAGCGCCAATGAGGCGTCGAGGTCCTGGTACGACACCATCGTCTGGAACAACGGGTGCCGCCCTGGCGAGCGCGGCGGGTTCACCGCTTCGACGACGCGTTCGAACGGCAGGTCCTGGTGCGAGTACGCCTCCAGGTTCGTCTCCCGTACCCGCGCCAGCAACTCGCGGAACGTCGGGTTGCCGGACAGGTCCGTCCGCAGCACGAGGTTGTTGACGAAGAAGCCGACCACGTCGTCGAGGCTTTCGTCACCGCGGCCGGCGGTCGGCGTGCCGAGCGGGATGTCCTCGCCCGCGCCGAGGCGGTGCAGCAACACGGCGACCGCGGCCTGGCCGACCATCAGGTCCGTCACGCCCAGCTTCCGTGCGAGCGGTCGCAGGTCGGGCAGCGGCACCCGGACGCTGCCGCCGCGGCGGCTCGGCTGCTGCGGGCGCGGACGGTCGGTCGGCAGCGGCAGCTCCTCGGGCAGGCCCTCGAGCCGCTGCCGCCAGTAAGCGCTGTCATCGCGCGCGTTTTCCTGCTGCCACAAGGTGTAGTCGGCGTACTGGACAGGCAGCGGTGCCCACTCCGGTTCGCGGCCCTCGGCGCGGGCGGCGTAGGCGGTGCTCAGGTCCCGCAGCAGCGGGCGTGCCGACCACTCGTCCGCAGCGATGTGGTGCACGACCAGGGTGAACTCGTACTCGTCCTCCCCGGTGCGCCGCAGGTCGTAGCGGATCGGCGGTTCCTCGTCGAGGCGGAAGCAGTGTTCGGCTGTGCCACGCTGCACCGGTGCGGGGGCGAGGATTTCCTGCCGTGGTTCGGAGCCGGGGAAGATCGTGCGCAGGGATTCGTGCCTGGTCACGAGGTCCAGTAGTGCCGCGTCGAGTGCCTCGGTGTCGAGCGGACCGGTGAGGCACGCCGTGAACGGGATGTTGTACGTCGGGTTCGGGCCCTCGAAGCGATAGAGGAACCACAGGCTGCGCTGCGCCGGAGAAAGCGCTATCTCCGCGGGGCGCTCGCGCTTGGTGAGCGCGGGACGGCGTTCGCCGCCGTCGAGGCGCCGGGCCAGGCGCGTGGCGGTCGGGGCGTCGAAGACGGCACGCAGCGGCAGATCGACACCGAACGTCCGGCGCACCCGGCTGACCAGGCGCGTGGCGAGCAGGGAATGCCCGCCGAGGGCGAAGAAGTCGTCGTGTGGCCCGACCGCGGCGAGGCCGAGGACGTCGGCGAACAGTTCGCACAGGATTTGCTCGCGCGGATCGGTCGCGGGTGCGCTGTCGGTCGGGACGGCCGGTTCGGGCAGGGCCTTGCGGTCGAGTTTGCCGCTCGGGGTGAGCGGCAGGTCGTCGAGCGTCACGATCACCGACGGCGTCAGGTGCTCGGGCAGCCGCAGCGCGGAGGTGTCGACGCTCGCGCCGTCCTCCGGCACGACGTACCCGATGAGCTGCTGCTGCTCACTTCGCACGGCGACGGCGGCGGCCTTGACCCCGGGCAGGCCGGTGAGCGCGGCTTCGACCTCGCCGAGTTCCACGCGGAAGCCGCGGATCTTGACCTGGTCGTCGGTGCGGCCGAGGTAGTGCAGCACGCCGTCGACCTGCCGCACGAGGTCTCCCGTGCGGTAGAGCCTCTCGCCGTTCGGTCCCGCCACGAACCGCGATGCGGTGAGACCCGGGCGGTTGAGGTAACCGCGGGCGAGCTGTACACCCCCGAGGTACAGCTCGCCCACGTCGGCAGGCCGCAGCAGCCGGTCCAGGACGTGGACACTCGTGTTCCACACCGGCCGCCCGATCGCCACCTCATCCGTCACAGTCCAATGCGTGACGTCCACGGCGGCTTCCGTCGGGCCGTAGAGGTTGTGCATGCCCGGCTTGGCGATGTCCGCGGAAAGCGCTTCCCCGCTCGTGATCACTCGCTTCGGCAGCGGGCGGTCACCGTACGCCCGCAACATCGACGGAACAAAGTGGACGGTCGTCACCTGCGGCATCAGTTCGGCCAGGTAGTCAGGGTCCTTGTGCCCACCAGGTTTCGCGAGGACCAGCTTGGCGCCGGTGATCAACGGCCAGAAGAACTCCCACACCGACACATCGAAACTCGACGGGGTCTTCTGCAACACCGCATCCTCGACCGTGAGACCGTACTCGTGCTGCATCCACAACAGACGGTTCACGATCGCGCGGTGGGTGATCACCACACCCTTCGGGCGGCCGGTCGAGCCCGAGGTGTAGATGACGTAGGCCGCATTGTCCGGGCCTGCCGGGCGAGGCTCAGCGAAACCGTCCAGCACGGCAGGAAGCACGACGGTCGGCGCAGCGTCGGCGATCATGAAGTCCAGCCGCTCGGCCGGGTAGTCAGGATCCAACGGCAGGTAGGCCCCACCCGCCTTGAGCACCGCCAGCAACGAGACGATCAGCTCCAGCGACCGGTCCTGCCGGATCCCCACGATCCGATCCGGCCCCACCCCCGCCGCAGCCAGCTGCCGCGCCAACGCCGAAGCCCGGGCATCCAACTCCGCGTAGGTCAGGCTGGAGCCCTCGAACACCACCGCCGTGGCATCCGGAGTGCGAGCGACCTGCTCCGCGAACAACTCCGGCAAAGTCGTCGAGGGCACCGGTGCCGGGAAGTACGGCAGCTCCTCCCGCACCAGATCCACCTGCGCGACCGGCGTCTCTGGCGCGGCGATGAACCGGTCGAGCACGGCAAGGAACCGGTCGGCGATCGCCGAAACGTCCGGGAACTGCGCAGGGTCCGCGTCGAAGCGCACCACGAACTCGCCCCCCGGCACGACGAGCAGCGCGAGCGGGTAGTGCGTGGCGTCGCGCACGGAAACGTCCGCCAGCAGGGGGATCTCGGCGTCCATCGGGTAGCTCTCGAACACGACGAGCGTGTCGAACAGGTTCGCCTGCCCGCTGACGCGCTGGATGTCGGCGAGACCGAGGTGCTGGTGCTCCAGCAGCCGCGCCTGCTCCGCCTGCACCCGCGCGAACAACCCGGCCAGCGATTCCCTTCCACGCAGGCGAACGCGCACGGGCACGGTGTTGATGAACAGGCCGACCATCGACTCGACGCCGGGCACTTCCGCACTGCGGCCGGAAACCGTCGCGCCGAACACCAGGTCGTCGCGCCCCGTCAACGTCGCCAGGGTCAGTGCCCAGGCGCCCTGCACGACGGCGTTGACCGTCACGCCATGCCGACGCGCGGCCTGCTCCAGCGGACCGCCGGGCACGCGGAACTCCGTGCGCCGCGGGAAACCACCCGCAGGTGAGCCGACGAGCGTCGGCCCGTCGAGGTCCGCCAGCGCCTCCGCCCAGGCGCGCTCCGCCGCGGATTTGTCCTGTTTGGACAGCCAGACGAGGTGGTCGCGGAACGGCCGCACGGCGGGCAACTGCTCGCCCCGGTACAGCGCGAGCAGCTCACGGACCAGTACGGGCGCGGACCAGCCGTCCCACAGCAGGTGGTGCGCCGTCAGCACGAGCGTGCGCCCGCGCACGAGCGTGAACCGCAGCAGCGGCGGGCGCGCCAGGTCGAACGGTTCCGCGCGCTCGGCGTCGAGGTCGAGTTCGTCGACCACGCGGAACGGCACGGCCACCGAACGCCGGACCACCTGCACGAACTGCCCCGAGGACTGCGTGCGGAACGCGACGCGGAGGTTCGCGTGCCGCCGCACGAGCGCCTCGGCCGCCTGCCGGAGCCGATCGGGATCGGCGTCCTCGGTCAGGCGGAGGACCGTCTGCACCGTGTAGACGTCCACCCGGTCGCCGAGCAGGGCGTGGAACACCATGCCCTGCTGCAGCGGCGTGAGCGGGAGGACCTCCTCGACGCTCGAAGCCACGCTCAGGACTCGGATTCCATCGCGCGGACCAGGCTGCGCGGCCGCATGTCGGTCCAGTTCGCCTCGATGTGGTCGAGGCACGCCTGCCGCGTGTCCTCGCCGAACACGATCCGCCAGCCGGAGGGCACCTCGGCGAACGTGGGCCACAGCGAGTACTGGCCCTCGTCGTTGACCAGCGCGTAGAAACGGCCGCTGTCGTCGTCGAAGGGGTTCGTCACGTAAGCCTCCCTGATCGCCGAATAAGCTGAGGCTTACCTTAGTAAGGGGAGGCTAAGGGTGTCCAGCCGCGAAAAAGGTGACGAGCGCGGCGTTGACCTCGTCCGGCCGCTCCAGGTAGCCGTAGTGCCCGCAGTCCGCGATCTCCAGGTACCGGGCGGACGGGATGGCGTCGGCGACCTCGCGGGCCAGGTACGCGGGCAGCCGCACGTCGTCGGCGAAACCGATGACCAGGCACGGGACTTCGATCGCCCGGTACGCCGGTAAGCGGTTTCCCCCGATGTCGAGGTGCAGCTGCGCCCGCAGGCCCGGGGTCCAGATCGTCGGCGACATCGTGAACAGGTCCAGCCAGTCCTGGACGGCCTTGTCGTCGTTGAGCGTGCGTGGCGACAGGTTCTCCATCGCCCGCACGACCGCCTCGTACCGCGCGGGCAGCCGCACGTCGCTCTCCCGCAGCTCCAGCTCGGCGTCGTGCATCGCGCGCCGCATCACGTCGGACCGCCCGCGCGTGGCCATCAGCACCGCCTGCGTGACCAGGTCCGGCCGCGCGAGCGCCAGTTCCGTGACCACCTGCGCGCCCATCGACGTGCCGGCGAAGCGGCACGGCCCCAGCCCGAGGTGCTCGACGAGCGCGGCCGTGTCGGCCACCAGGTCGTCGATCGTGAACCCGGTTTCGTCGCTCGCGACGCCCCGGTTGTCGAAGGTGATCACCCGGTAGCCGGCGTCGACGAGCGCGGGCACCTGGTGCAGGTGCCAGACCCGGCCCGTGGCGGCGGTCCCCATCACGAGCACGACCGGTTCGCCGGAACCGGTGTCCTGGTAAGGGATCTCTACGCCGTTGACGGCAGCGACGGGCATCGTTCTCCTCGCAGGCTAGCCCGGCGCAATGCGGGCAGGGTGAGGGCGACCAGGCACACGCCGACCAGGCACACGAGCCCGCCGCCGATCACCGCGCCCGGCGCGCCGAGCAGCCGGGCGGCGAGCCCGGCCTCGGCGTTGCCGACCGCGGAACCGCTCGTGGCCTGCGCGAGCCACAGGCTCGACACGCGGCCCTGCAGGTGGTCGGGGGTGTAGTGCTGCAGCAGCGCGCGCCGCAGGATTTCGGAGGTCGTGTCGGCGGCACCGGCGATCCCGAGGCACACCAACGCGAGCCACAGGTGCCCGGACAACCCGAGCGCCGTGATCGCCAGCCCCCAGCACAGGACGGACGCGATCAGCGCGCGGCCGCTGTGCCGGAAGCGGCCGGTCCAGCCGCTCGCGAGCGCACCGGCGAACGCGCCCACCGCGGGCGCGGTGTAGAGCAGGCCGACGGTCGACGGCCCGCCGCCGAAGACCTCTTCGCCCAGTTGCGGGAACAGCGAGTACGGCATCGCGAACACCATCGCCCACGCGTCGATCAGCAGCAATCCGGCAACCGTGCGGTCCTTGCGCACGAACCGGAACCCCTCCGCGAGGGCACGCAACGGGTGCTGCGGTTCGCGCTCGGACGGCAGCGGCGGAATGCGCCACATCAACGCGACCCCCGCGAGGTAGCCGACGGCGTCGATCGCGAAGCACGCCGCGACGCCCGGCCCCGCGGCGAGGAACCCCGCCACCGTCGGCCCGACCATCGCGCCGAACTGGCTCGTCACCGTGAACAACGCCCCCGCCGCGGCGAGCTGCGCCGGGGCGACGAGCGCGGGCACGGCCGCCATCAGCGCCGAACCGCCGAGCCCGTTGATGGCCCCGGCCAGCACGGCGGCGACGTAGACGAACCCGAGCAGCGGGTGCGGCAGCGCGGCGTTGACCGCGAGCCCGGCGAGGACGACGGCCACGAGCGTGCGCGTGCCGAGGATCAGGCGCCGCCGGTCCAGCCGGTCGGCCAGCACCCCACCGGCGAGCAACCCGGCGAGCAGCGCCAGCCCGAACACCAGGCTCACCAGCCCGACCTGGACCGAGGACCCGGTGAGCTGGTAGACGTGCAGGTTGATCGCGACGTTCGTCAGCGCCGTCGTGAGCACCGTGAGGGTCTGCGCGGTGAACACCCGCCGGTACCCGGAACTGGTGCGGAGCGGTGTGACGTCGATGACGAGTTCGCCGAGCCGCACGAGCACTCTCCCTCCGAGAACATCGGCTAGCCTAACCTAAGCTCGTCGCCTGACCCAAGGAGCTGCGGATGCTGGACGGGTGTGTGCCCTGGCCGGAGGAACTGGCCGAGCGCTACCGGGCAGAGGGGTACTGGACCGGAGAACCGCTGGACCGCCTGGTGCTGGCCGGGGTCGAGCGCCATCCGGACCGCGTCGCGCTGGTCGGCCCCGACGGCTCGAAGTGGACGTACGCGGAGCTGGACGCGTGGATCGCCCGCCTGGCGGCCGGACTCCAACCGCTCATCGCGCCCCGCGAGCGGGTCGTGGTGCAGCTGCCCAACATCCCCGAGTTCGTCGCGTTGTTCTTCGCGCTGCTGCGCATCGGCGCACTGCCCGTACTCGCGCTGCCCGCACACCGCGAGGCCGAGATCGTCCCGCTGTGCGAGCTGAGCGAAGCGGTCGCGTACTTCATCACCGAGGAGTACCGGGAGCTCTCGCGCGTGGTGACGAAAGCCGTGCCGGGGCTCAAGCACGTCATCGCGGCCGAGGACCTGCCCACGGCCGACCCCGTGCCGCTGCCCGAACCGGACCCCGCGGACGTCGCGCTCTTCCTGCTTTCCGGCGGCACCACGGGCACGCCGAAGCTGATCCCGCGCACGCACAACGACTACCTCTACAACGCGCGTGCGAGCGCCGGGGTCTCCGGCTTCGACGAGTCCACTGTGTACCTGGTGGCGTTGCCCGCCGCCCACAACTTCGCACTGGCCTCCCCCGGCTTGCTCGGCGCCTTCGCCGCGGGCGGGACGGTAGTGCTCGCTCCCGATCCCAGTCCGGACACGGCTTTCGCCTTGATCGAACGGGAGAAGGTCACCGTCACCGCGGTCGTGCCACCGGTCGCACTGCTGTGGATGGACGCGGCGGAGTTCGCCGACGAGGACCTCTCCAGCCTCCGGTTGTTGCAGGTCGGCGGGGCGAAGCTGAGCGCCGAACCCGCGAGCCGCGTGCGCGAATCGCTGGGGTGTGCGCTGCAGCAGGTGTTCGGCATGGCCGAGGGACTGCTGAACTTCACGCGCCTCGACGACCCCGAGGAGCTGGTCGTCACCACGCAGGGCCGTCCGCTGTGCCCCGCCGACGAGGTGCGTGTGCTGGAGAACGGCGAGCTGCTCACGCGCGGCCCGTACACATTGCGCGGCTACTACCGCGCGGAGGAGCACAACGCGCGGTCCTTCACCGAGGACGGCTTCTACCGCAGCGGTGACGTCGTGCGGCAGCTGCCGTCCGGGCACCTGGTCGTCGAGGGCCGGGTCAAGGACCAGATCAACCGCGGCGGCGAGAAGATCCCCGCCGAGGAGCTGGAAAACCACCTGCTCGCCCATCCCGCGGTGCACGACGCGGCGGTCGTCGGGATGGCCGATCCCGTGCTGGGCGAGCGGACGTGCGCGTTCCTCGTGATGCGTGGCGAGGCGCCGAAGCTGCGGGAGATCACGAAGTTCCTGCGGGAGCGCGGGGTCGCCGAGTACAAGCTGCCGGACCGGGTGGAGGTGCTCGACGCGTTCCCGCTCACGAAGGTGGGCAAGGTCAGCAAGACCGAGCTGGCCCGGCGCCTCGCCGGTGAAGCGGGGTGAGGGGCCGCGCACTCGGACTGCTCGCCGCCTTCGCGCTCCTGGTCCTCCTCGCGCTGCTGAGCGTCGCCGTGGGCGCACGCTCGGTCCCACTGTCCACTGTGGTCCACCTGCTGTTCGAACGCGACGGTTCCGACGCGTCGTACGTGGTGTGGGACCTGCGGATCCCCCGCACGCTCATCGGGATCGCGGTGGGCGCCTCGCTCGGGGTCGCGGGCGCGGTGATGCAGGCGCTGACCCGCAACCCGCTCGCCGACCCCGGTTTGCTGGGCGTGAACGCCGGGGCGTCGGCCGCGGCGGCGTTGTCGGTCACCGTGCTGGGGCTGACCGACCTGCGCGCGTTCGTGTGGTTCGCGTTCGCGGGCGCGGCGATCGCGGGCACCGCGCTGTACCTGATCGCCGGGCGCGGCGGCGCCTCCCCCGTGCGGCTCGCGCTCGCGGGGACCGCGGTGTCGGCGGCGCTGACCGGGCTCACGCAGGGGCTCACCCTCCTCGACCAGCAGACGCTCGACCAGATGCGCTTCTGGACGGTCGGTTCGCTGTCGCGGGCCGACGCCGGGACGCTCGTGCGCGTGCTGCCGTTCCTCGCGGTCGGTCTGGTGCTGGCGCTGCTGCTCGCGCGCCCGCTGAACGCGCTGGCGCTCGGGGACGACGCCGGGAAGTCGCTGGGCGCGCACCTCGGCCGTACGCGCCTGCTGTCGCTGCTGGCGGTGACGTTGCTGGCGGGCGCGGCGACGGCGGCGGTGGGTCCGCTGGTGTTCGTCGGGCTCGCGGTGCCGCACATGGTGCGGGCGCTGACGGGGCCGGACCAGCGGTGGGTGCTGCCGTACTGCGCGGTCCTCGCGCCGGCGTTGTTGCTGGCCGCGGACGTGGTGGGCCGGGTGATCGCGCGCGAGGAGATCGACGTGGGCGTGGTGACGGCGTTGCTGGGGGCGCCGGTGTTCATCTGGCTGGTGCGGCGGAGCAAGGCGGCTCGCGCATGATCACCTCTCGCTCGGTGGTGGTGTCCACTGTCCTCGTCGTCGCGACCGTGGTGCTCGCCGTGCTCGCCCTGGGTGTGGGCGCGATTTCCGTGGCACCGCTGGACGTCGTGCGCACGCTGCTGGGCAACGGCAGCAGGCTGACGAACTTCGCGGTGCTCGACCTGCGGCTGCCGCGCGTGCTGATCGCCGTGTGTGTCGGGGCGGCGCTGGGCATGAGCGGGGCGGTGTTCCAGAGCCTGTCCCGCAACCCGCTGGGCAGCCCGGACATCATCGGCTTCAACTACGGGGCGACGACCGGCGGGCTGCTGGCGATCCTCACGTTCGGCAGCGGCCTGCTCGGGATTTCGCTGGGCGCGGTCGCGGGCGGGCTGGTCACGGCGCTCGCGGTGTACCTGCTGGCGTGGCAACGCGGGGTGCGCGGCAGCCGGCTGGTGCTGGTGGGCATCGGGATCAGCGCGATCCTGCAGGCGGTCAACTTCTACCTGATCGTCAACGCGAAACTGGCAGACGTCTCGCGCGCGACGGTGTGGTTGATGGGCAGCCTCAACAACCTCGGCTGGGCGCACGTGTGGCCGGTCGTGATCGCGCTGGCGTTCGTGGTGCCACTGCTGCTCGCGGGCACGCGGCGGCTGAACATCCTCGAGATGGGCGACGATTCGGCGGCGGCGCTGGGGGTGCGGGTCGAGCGCAGCAGGCTGTACCTGATCGTCGTCGGCACGGCGGCGTGTGCGGTCGCGACGGCGGTCGCCGGGCCGATCGCGTTCGTGTCGCTGACCGCGCCCCAGCTCGCGAAGCGCCTCACGCGCGCGCCCGGGGCGGGTGTGCTCCCGGCGGCGTGGCTGGGTGGTTTCCTCGTGCTGGCGGCGGATTTCGTGGCGCAGCGCGTCGCCGGGAGCGGCACGCTGCCGGTCGGCGTGGCGACGGCCGCGCTCGGCGGGGTGTACCTGGGCTGGCTACTCCGCCGTTCCCGCCGATGACCCGGCGGCCGCTTCGTAGGCGAGCAGGGTGTCCACGAACAGGCGGCGCTGCTCGGGCGTCAGCGGCGTCAGGACCTTGCGCCAGGCCGCCGCGCCCCGGGCCAGCCAGGCCCTGATCGCGGGCTCCTGGTCCGGCGCGATGCGGATGATCCGCCGCCGCCGGTCGGCCTCGTCCTCGGTGCGTTCGAGGATCCCCTTCCGGTTCAGGTCGCCGACGAGCAGGTACGACAGCAACGAGAGGTGCCGGGGGCCAGCGCGAACGAGCGCAGCGACTCCGGCACCGGGATCTTCTTCCGCCCTGCCCACGAGCCGGGGCATGAGCAACAGCAGCGCGCGGACGGCGTCGTCCACCTCCTGGTCAGCAGCCGCGGGCATGACGGTCTCGTCGAGTGCTTCCTCGCTGATGTGCACGCTCGAGGTCGAACTGATCCAAGCACTGACCGACGCCATCGGGGACGTGTACGGGGAACAGTTCAGCCGCCTCGCGGGCGTCGACCTCATCGGCATCCCGCGGCGGCGCCGGGGCACGGGCGGCGTCGCGGGGAACGACGAAGTCCTGGTCACGCTCAACCTGCGGGAAGGCGCCTACCGCGTGCCGGACGCCCAGGCCCGGCTGATCACGGCCATCACCGACCGCGTGGTCGGCGCGCTGGGCGAGGACGTCCGGGACCGGGTCGTCGTCACCCTCACCGCGACGCCGGGCGGCTACATCGGAACCGGCGGCAAGGTGGCCTGAAGATCCCTTCACACGGACCGTTGCCCGATGACCGCGTGCAGCGAGAGCAGCGCATCGGACAGGTGCTCACGGAGGGGCCGGCCGTCGGCGGCCTCCGCCCAGGTCCGCATCGCCATCTGCTGGACGAGGACCCCGACACCGGCGGCGAGGAGCGCTGTGCCGGAGTCGACGCCCCGGGCACGCAGCGCCTCGACGATGGCGTCCGCGAGGGCGGCCCGCTTGCCCCATTCGCGTTCCCGTAGCTCGGGGTTGGCGTCGATGATCTCCCGGCGCCGGGCCACGGCGGCGCGGCGTTCCTCGAACATCACGTCGGCGGCGGCTTGCAGACCACGCAGCACGGCGTCGACGGGTGACACCGAACCGGCGCACGCGGCGATTTCGGCGACGACCAGCTCGCGCTGACGCTCGGACACGGGCCCGAAGAGCGCCTCCCGCTTGTCGGCGAAGTGATTGAAGAACGTCCGTTTGGTGAGCCCCGCGCGCTCGGCGATCTCGGCGACCGTGGTCCGCTCGAACCCCTGTTCGGCGAAGAGGTCGATCGCGGCCGCCTGCAGGCGGCCCACCGCGTCCGGTTCCCATCGAGGCATCCCGCTCAGCCTATCGATTGCACCAAGTGCAGTCACGGCGCTAGGGTGATTACATCAAGTGCAATCACTTGTTGAGGAGATCCAGCTGTGCACGTCTTCGTCACCGGCGCCTCCGGGCGCATCGCCGGCGCGGTCCTTCCCGAGCTGCTGGCCGCCGGCCACACCGTCACCGGGCTGGCCCGCTCGGACCAGGCCGCCACGACCGTCCGAGCGCGCGGAGCCGACGTGCTCCGAGGGGATCTGACCGACCTCGATGCCCTGACCACAGCGGCCCGCGAGGCCGACGGCGTCATCCACCTCGCGTTCCAGAACCAGGAGATGCGGGAAGGCGACCTGGCCGGAGCGGCCGCCACCGACCTGCGTGCCATCGAGGCGATGGCGGCCGCGCTGGAGGGCTCGGGGAAACCCTTCGTGGGCACAGCCGCGACGCTCGGGCTGATCCTGGCCGGATTCACCGGACGGCTCACCGAGGACGACGTGCTGCCCGGCGGTCCGCGGATCGACGCCGAGAACAGGGTGATCGCGCTCGCCGGGCACGGCGTCCGCTCCTCGGTCGTCCGGCTGCCGCCGACGGTGCACAGCCCCGGCCAGTACGGCTTCGCGTCGGCCCTGATCGCGATCGCCCGCGCCACCGGCGTCGCCGGTTACCTCGGCGACGGCGCGAACCGCTGGCCCTCGGCCGGCACCCAGGACGTCGGCCGCGTCTACCGCCTGGCGCTCGAGTCCGCGCCGGCCGGGTCCAGGCTGCACGCCGTCGCCGAAGAAGGCATCGCCCTCCGCGACCTCGCCGCGATGATCGGCCGCCGTCTCGGGGTCCCGGACGCGCCGGTAGCCCCGGAGAACGTCGAGCGGCACTTCGGCTTCCTCAGCGGCTTCATCGGCCTCGACAACCCGACCTCCAGCCGCGTCACCCGGGACCTGCTCGGCTGGACGCCGACCGGCCCCGGGCTCGGCGCCGACCTCGACAGCGAGCCCAGCTAAGCCGGCACGACGTAGGGCGCCACGCTGGTCAACTTCTCGCACGTCTCCTCGAACTCGCGTTCCGGGGTGGAGTCCGCGACGATGCCGGCGCCCGCACGCAGCCACGCGGCGCCGTCCTCCTGGTACACCGCCCGCAGCACGAGCGCCGCGTCCAGCGAACCGTCGTCGGAGGCCGTGAGCACCGCACCCGAGTACAGCCCACGCGCCTCGTCCAGCCGGGCGATCGCGTCGAGCGACTCCAGTTTCGGAATGCCGGACGCTGTCACCGCGGGGAACAGCGCTTCCAGCGCGTCCCACGCGGTCCGGCCGTCGGCGAGCCTGCCGTTGACCAGCGAAGCGAGATGCTGCACGCTGCCGCGTTCCTTGATCCCCATGAAGTCGCCGACGCGCACCGACTCCGGCGGGCACACCCGCCGCAGCTCCTCCTGCGCCGTGCGCACCGAGACCGCGTGCTCGAAGATCTCCTTCGGGTTCGACTCCAGCTCCGCGCGGGCCGCCGCGTCCTGCTCGCTCCCGCGCCCGAAGGCGCGCGTGCCCGCGAGCGGCTGCGTCGTCACCTCACCCTCGGGCGTCACGGTCACGACCACCTCCGGGCTGAACCCCGCGGCCTCCGCACCGCCCAGCCGCAGCAGGAACGACCGCGCCGGGGTGTTGGCCGCACGGCCCAGCTCGTACGTCGCGACCAGGTCGGCCTCGTACGGGATCCGCACGGTCCGCGACAGGATCACCTTCTGGTACTGCCCCTGCCGGATCTCCTTCACCGCCAACGCGACCCGATCGCGGTAGCCCGCCCCGTCCGCGCGCACGTCGATCGGCCGCGGCCGCGGCTCGGTGCCGGTGAACGGCTCACGCAGGATCTCCCGCACCCGGGCCTGCTCCTCCCCGGACACGGACACGCCGTCGGCGCCGAGGCGCACCTCCGTCCGCGGCACGATCAACCGCACCAGATCTCCCGCCGGCGCCGCGGCACCCCGCAGCCGCAGCCCGGACAGCAGCTTCGAGAATCCAAAGTGGACGAACCCGTACGCGCGCCACCCCGGCACGGGCAACGATTCCAGCGCCCGCCGCAACGCCGCGCCCGGCGAACCCGACCACTCGGTGTCCGACTCCACGATCCCGCGGACCCGGACGTGCGTCGCGTCGAGGGTGATGGTCGCGAGCGCGCCGCCCGCGAACGTCCACGCCCCGTCGCGCTCGTAGACGACGTAGTCCTCGAACCCCGCACGCGCCAGTGCCGCGACCGCCCGCAGCTCGTTCATGCCCACTCCTTCAAGGCGTAGTCGGCCGACCAGTCCGGAGCGGGACGGCGCTCGACGATCGAGGTGAGGATCTCGCCCACCCGGACGGCGGTGTTGGACAGCAGCGACGACGTGATCCCGTGCGAGTGCTCGGTGCCGCCCTGCAGGTAGATGGCGCCGCCGAGCCCGGGCGTGACGAGCCGGTAGTCCCGTTCGACACGCAGCCGGCCGTGCTCGTCGCGGCGGCACTCCCGCGCCAGCTCGCCCAGCAACGGCGTGGGATCGGCGGGCAGGTAGCCGGTCGCGTACACGAGCAGGTCGGCGTCGAGCACCGTTTTCTCGCCCGTGGTCAGCGATTCGACCGTGACGCGCACGGTGTCGTCCTCGGTGATGTCGGCGGGGCGCGAGGTGTTGAAGATCCGCAGCCGTTGCGTGCCCTGCACCTTCTCGCGGTACACGCGCCGGTACAGGTCGTCGATGAGGTCGAGGTCCACGGCCGAGTAGTTCGTGTTGGCGTGGTAGTTCATCAGGCGCCGCTTGACGTCCTCGGGCGCGGAGTAGAACGCGTCCACGCCTTCGGGGTCGAAGATCCGGTTGGCGAACGAGCTGTCGTCGGACGGGCTGAACCCGTAGCGCGCGAACACCGAGCACACCTCGGCCCCGGGGAACCGGTCGTGCAGGAAGGCGGTGACCTCGGCGGCGCTCTGCCCGGCGCCGAGCACGACGCAGCGGCGCGGTTCCCGCACGTCCTCGATGCGGTGCAGCAGCTCGGAGTTGTGCCAGATGCGGTCGCTGGTCTGCGCTCCTTCGGGCAGGTTCGGCCGCAACCCCGTGCCCACCACCAGGTTCCGCGCGCGGTACACCTCGCCGGCGGCCGTCCGGACCTCGAAGTACGGGTCGCCGCCGCGCACCGACACCACCTCGGCGCCGTAGGACACCTGGTCGCCGACCTGCGCCGCGGCCCACGCGAAGTAGTCGTGGAACTCGGTGCGCAGCGGGAACAGCGTCTTGTGGTTGATGAAGTCGACCAGCCTGCCGCGGCTGTGCAGGTAGGACAGGAAGCTGAAGCCGCTGGCCGGGTTCCGCATGGTGACCAGGTCCTTGAGGAAGGACACCTGCATCGTGGCGTCTTCGAGCAGCATCCCCCGGTGCCAGCCGAACCGCGGCTGCCGTTCCAGGAAGTGCGCCGTCACCGGTTCCGCCGCCCCGGCGTTGTGCTCGGCCACGGCGATCGCCAGCGCGAGGTTGGAGGGCCCGAAACCCACCCCGATCAGGTCGAACTCCGGTGGTACTGGCATGCCCTGTCCCATCTGTCGATGTACAACCGAGGCAACCCTAACCTAACTTAGGGAAGCCTCAACTACTACATTCGGGCGTGATGTTGATCCCCTGACGGAGGAGAGCCGATGCGGGTCGCGATGTTCGGGTACCAGACCTGGGGCCACCGCACGCTGCGGGCGTTGCTGGACTCGGAGCACGAGGTGGTCCTGGTGGTGACCCACCCGAAGAGTGACCACGCGTACGAGAAGATCTGGTCGGACTCGGTCGCGGACCTCGCCGCCGAGCACGGTGTGCCGGTCGTGCTGCGCAACCGGCCGGACGACCTGGTGCCGACGCTCAAGGAGGCCGAGCCGGACATCATCGTCGCCAACAACTGGCGCACGTGGCTGCCGCCGGAGATCTTCACCCTCCCCCCGCACGGCACGCTGAACGTGCACGACTCGCTCCTGCCCGCCTACGCCGGGTTCTCGCCGCTGATCTGGGCGCTCATCAACGGTGAGCAGGAGGTCGGCGTCACCGGGCACCTGATGGACGAGGAGCTGGACGCGGGCGACATCGTCGTGCAGCGCTCGGTGCCCGTCGGGCCGCGGGACACGAGCGTGGACCTGTTCCACAAGACGGTGGACCTCATCGAGCCCGTGGTCACCGAGGCGCTGGGGCTCATCGCGTCCGGGCGCAAGGACTTCATGCCACAGGACCGCTCGAAGGCGACATTCTTCCACAAACGGTCCATTGAGGACAGCCGGATCGACTGGAACTGGCCTGCCGAGCACATCGACCGGCTCGTGCGGGCACAGGTGGACCCCTATCCCAACGCGTTCACGTACCACCGCGGGCAGCGGCTGCGGATCGTGCGCGCCTCGGTTTCGCAGGGGCGGTACGGCGGCACGCCGGGGCGGATCTTCATCAAGGAGGGCGACGGCGTGGTGATCGTCGCCGGTGCCGACGCGCGGTTCGGGCAGAACCACGGGCTCGTCGTCGAACGCGTCCGCACCGAGGACGGCACCGAGCTCGCGGCGACGGACTACTTCCGCACGATGGGCGGCTACCTCACGGCTCAGCCCTGAGCCTTCTTAGCCCTACTCGGAGCGACGCGCGGTGGCTCGTTCGGCATCTTCGGGTAGACCGGCGGCCACGGCGCGTCCATCAGCCCGCTCTCCAGATCCCGCCGGGACATCTCCAGCAGCGGTTCGAGCGACTGCGGTGCACCGCCCGCCCAGGGATCGCCCTGCGCGGCGACCCGGGCGGGCACGGTGGCGATCGTCAGCTCCGCCGGTTCGACGCCGTCCAGCTCCTCCCACGCGATCGGCGTCGACACCTGCGCCCCCGCCCGCGGCCGCACGCACCACGCGCCGAACACCGTCTTGTGCGGGGCGTTCTGGTTGAAGTCCACGAACACGCGGGCGCCGCGTTCCTCCTTCCACCACTGCGCGGTGATCGACTCCGGGTACCGGCGCTCCAGCTCGCGGGCCAGCGCCACCGCCGCCGCGCGCACCTGGTAGCTGTCCCACCGGGGCTCCAGGTCGACGTAGAGGTGCAGCCCGCGTGAGCCCGTCGTCTTCACGCGGACCTCGATGCCCAGCTCCGCCAGCAGTTCCCTCGTCCGCAACGCGGCTTCGCGGACCTGCGGGAAACCCACGCCCGGCGACGGGTCGAGGTCGATGCGCAGCTCGTCGGCGAACTCCGGCGTGTCCGCGTGGAACGGCCAGACGTGGAACCCGATGCAGCCCAGGTTCACCGCCCACAGCACGTGATCGAGGTCGGCCGCGACGAGCGCGTCACTCTTCGTGCCGTTCGGCGTCGACACGACCGTTGTCCGCACCCACGACGGCGTGTTCTTCGGGACTCGCTTCTGGAACCACGACTTCCCGCTCGCGCCCTCGGGATAGCGCTCCAGCAGCAACGGACGGCCACCCAGCCGCGCGAGCAACGGCCCTTCCACCGCTTCGTAGTACCGGGCGAGATCGCCCTTGGTCTCGCCGCGCTCGTTGAAGTAAACCTTGTCCGGATGGGAGATCTCGACCTTCACGACCGCACCTCACCGAACAAAGTGGACAGTTCCGCCGGTGGTATCTCCTCCAGCTGACCGTAGGTGCACGACTCGGGCGTGCGGTCGGGGCGGAACCGCACCAGGCGCGTGCCGTGCCGGAAACGGCCGGACTGCACGTGTTCGTAGCGCACCTCGGCGACCAGCTCGGGCCGGACCGCCTCCCACGCCAGGTCCTTGCCCGCGCTCCACCGGCTCTGCCCGCCGGGCATCCGGCCGCCCGCCTCGACCTGCACCTCCGCCCAGCGGCGCCACGGATGCCCCTCCAGCGCGTTCTCCCGCAACGGCGCCAGTTCGTCGACGAGTTCCGCGCGACGGGCGACGGAGAAGCTGCTCGCCACGCCGACGTGGTGCAGCGTCCCGGCTTCGTCGTACAGCCCGAGCAGCAGCGAGCCGACGCCGTTGCCGTCCTTGTGCCAGCGGAACCCGGCGACGACGCAGTCGGCCGTGCGCTCGTGCTTGACCTTCCACATCACCCGCCTGTCCTGCTCGTACGGCTGGTCGGCGGGTTTGGCCATCACGCCGTCGAAACCGGCGCCCTCGAACCGGCGGAACCAGTCCTGCGCCACATCCGGGTCCTCGGTCATCGGCGTCAGGTGCACACGCGCGAACTCGCCGCTCACGATCGTTTCGAGCAGCCGCCTCCGTTCGGCGAACGGTTCCGCGGTCAGATCCCGGTCGTCGAGCGCCAGAAGATCGAAGACGACGAAACTCGCCGGGGTCTCCTCCGCCAGTTTCCGAACGCGGGAGGCGGCCGGGTGCAGCCGCAGCTGGAGGCTCTCGAAATCCAGCCCGTGTTCGGTGACGATGACGATCTCCCCGTCGACCACGCAGCGTGATGGCAGCGCTTCTTTCAGGAGGTCCACCAGTTCGGGGAAGTAGCGGGTCAGCGGGCGGTCGTTGCGGGAACCGAGCTCGACCTCGTCACCGTCGCGGAACACCACGCAGCGGAAGCCGTCCCATTTCGGCTCGTACCGCAGGCCGGGGGCACGCGGCACCTCGTGCACGGCTTTCGCCAGCATCGGCCGGACCGGCGGCATCACGGGAAGCTCCACCGACCGATCGTAACGCCACCCGACCGGGTGGCAGCTGTTTTCCCGCGTACGGGGTAGGGGAACCCGCCGGGAACGCCGGTCGGAAGGAGAACAAGCAGTGTCCACAAACCATTTGGCGGCTGTCGACTTTGGACAAGGCGTGTCGAACGCCTGGAGCTCGGTCGCCACCTTCGTACCGAAGTTCGTCGCGTTCCTGGTGATCATGGTGATCGGCTGGGTCGTGGCGAAGGCGCTCGCGAAGATCGTGAGCAAGGTGCTCGACAAGGTCGGTTTCAACCGCGTCGTCGAGCGCGGCGGCATCAAGCAGATGCTCCAGCGCAGCAAGTACGACGCCTCCGACATCATCAGCAAGCTCGTGTACTACGCCGTCCTGCTGATCGCGCTGCAGATCGCGTTCGGCGTGTGGGGCCCGAACCCGGTGAGCGCGCTGCTGACGGGCATCGTGGCGTGGCTGCCGAAGGCCGCGGTGGCGATCATCATCGTGGTGGTGGCGGGTGCCATCGCCAGGGCGGTGAAGGACCTGGTGTCCGGCGCGCTGAGCGGGCTGTCCTACGGCAGGGTGCTGGGCACTATCGCGGCGGTGTTCATCTGGGGGCTCGGCATCATCGCGGCGCTGAACCAGATCGGCGTCGCGACGACCGTGACCACGCCGGTGCTGATCACCGTGCTGGCGACGGTGGCCGGTGTCGTGGTCGTCGGCATGGGCGGTGGCCTGATCAAGCCGATGCAGCAGCGCTGGGAGAGCTGGCTGGGCCGCGCGGAGAGCGAGCTGCCCTCGGCCAAGGCCCGCACGCAGGCCTACCAGCGCGGCCGCGAGGACGCCGCCCGCACGACCGAGGCGCCGACCGAGCAGCTGCGCCCGGAGACGAGCGCGGCGACCCGGAGCGGCGAAGGTCCGGGTCCGATGCCCCCGACCGCGGGTCAGGGGTGACGTCCACCCATCGGAGGAACGGCCGGTCCCGCGGGGGCCGGCCGTTCCGGCGTTCAGGGGTGTGTTGGGCAGGGCTTCGGTGGCCACCGGCGGCCGACCGCAACCCGGCGCGGCTTCAGCCCAGGCGGCGGCCACCGTCGCGGAGCCACCGCGCAGCCCAGGGCGGCGCGGCGCCCCGAACGCCTCAGGCCTCCAGCAGGGCGCGCGGGTCGTAGCCCGGCTCGTCGAAGCGGCGGGCCAGCGCGCAGACCGCCAGCAGCCGGGCGGTGAACCAGTCGGCCGCGGCCCAGTCCACCGGCGCCGCGAAGGCCCAGCCGTGTTCGCGGGCCTGGTCGAGCACGCCGTTCGCGTACCCGGCGAGCAGCACGACCCCCGCCACGGCCGCCGAGCCCTCGACCCCGAACGTGAGGATGTCCCGCACCGCGGCGGCGTGCTGGTCGATCGCGGCCAGCAGCCCCGGGACCGCGGCCGCCGCCGGCAGGCCGGCGCCGAGCTGCTCGCCCAGCCGGTCCAGCGTCCTGCGCGCGGACAACTCGGCCCACTGGGCCACCCAACTCGCCATGCACCCACGGTAGCTCCCGCTCGCGCTGCGAACCCCAGGAGTGTGACGTACCATGCCGCGCCCACCGCGCCAAAACCCCTGGTTGACCTGGTGGACGAGCGGGTAGCACCCGGGGGACGGATCGGAGAAACCGGGAGCGCACCGTGAACGAGAAGACCGGCAAGGTGAAGGCCCAGCTCGATCGGGTGGACGAGTTCCAGCAGCGGCACGAGTCGGTGGGCATCCCGGTCGCCGTGTTCCGGAAGTTCGGCGAGGACCAGTCCACGAACCTCGCCGGCATGATCGCCTTCTGGGCGTTCTTCTCGATCTTCCCGCTGTTCCTCGTGTTCATCACGCTGCTGGGCTTCCTCCTGCCCGGCGGCGTCAAGGACGACGTGCTGGACCAGGTCGGCACCATGTTCCCGCTGCTCGACCCGTCGTCGATGCACGGGCTGTCCGGCTCGTGGTGGGCACTGCTCATCGGGCTGGTGAGCGCGCTGTGGAGCGGGCTGTCCGTCGTGCGGACGGTGCAGTTCGCGTTCAACTCCGTCTGGGAGCTGCCCTACGTCGCGCGCCCGAAGATCACCGAGCAGATCGGGCGCAGCGTCGGCGTGCTCGCCACCATCGGGCTGGGCCTGGTGCTGAGCACCCTGATCAACGGGTTCGTGTCGAGCGGCGCGAACGCCGTCCACCTGGGCTGGGCGGGACACCTGCTCGGGTACGTCGTCGCGATCGCGCTCGACGTGGGGCTGTTCATCGCGGCGTTCCGCATCCTGACCGACCGCGAGATCACCACGCGGGACGTGCTGCCGGGCGCGGTGCTGTCCGGCGGGCTGTTCTGGGTGCTGCAGTCGGCGTCGTCGCTGATCATCAGCAACTACCTGCACAAGGCGCAGAGCACCTACGGCACGTTCGCCACGGTCATCACCCTGTTGTGGTGGTTCTACCTGCAGAGCATCGTCACGCTGCTGGGTGCGCAGCTGAACGTCGTGCTCAAGGAGCGGCTGCACCCGCGTGCGCTGACGGACGCGCCGCAGACCGAGGCGGACCACCGGGCCTACGACGCCTACGCGCAGGAGCGGTCCTACCACGAGGAGGAGCGCATCGAAGCGGACTTCCCGTCGAAGGACGAACGACGGTGAAATCCCGACGACGCCGGGCTACGGGTCAAGGCAGGGCTCTGGACGGCGTGCGCCTCCCCACCGCCTGATACCGATGACCACGAGGGCCTGCGAGCCGCCGGGGTGACGTCGACGCGGAAATCCTGCGCTGGCAGGGCCTTCCGCCGATGTTCGCGTTCCGCGACCCCGACGGCAACAGACTCGTCGTCGTTGCGGCTTAGTTCCCCGCTGCCCCGCGGGCGAGGACCTCCGCCTCGCGGGCGCGCTCGATGTCCGGGCCGCGGTACAGGCGTTCCGGGATCGTCGCCAGCGTGGACGGGTGCACGCGCGGGCCGAGGCCGTAGAACTGCTGGAAGCTCATGATCAGCGGGCGCCAGCGGTCCGGGTCGATGCGGTCGGTCGTGCCGGGCAGCCGGATCTCGTCGGCGACGTGCACCCGCACGATCCGCACCTCGAACGCGAGCACGCCCCCGTCGCCGACCGGGTGGCTCGCTTCGAGGACCGCCTCCAGGTGCACGGGGCATTCCTCGACGCGGGGCGGCGCGACCACCTCCGACTCCAACGGCGTCAGCCCCGCGCGGGCGAACTTGTCGCCCTCGTGGACGTAACCGCGCTCGGCCTTGCGCGGCGGCACCGGGTCGCTGCCGGTGGTCAGCGCGAGCCGGTCGACCTGCGGGGCCAGCGAGTCGGACGGCAGGTTCAGCACGCACTCGCCGGTGCGCAGCAGGTTCTCCGCGGTCTTCGCCCGCGCGCCCAGCCCCAGCATCCCCCGCCAGCCCAGCCAGAACGCCGACGACATCGGCGCGAGGTTCGCCGAGCCGTCCTCGTTGCAGGTGGACAGCAGCACCACCGGGGTGCCGAAGTACAGGATGCCGGGTTCCATCCGGGTGTGTCTCATGACCGCCAGTCTCACGACGGGGACGGCCGCTCGCTGGCGGTATTCGGACACGACGATCAAGCCGTGCCGGAGACCCCGCCGTCGACCGGGATGACCGCGCCGGTGAGGTACGCGCCGGCGCGGGAGGCGAGGAAGATCACCGTGCCCGCGATGTCCTCCTGCTGCCCCATGCGACCGAGCGGGATGCCGCTCTCCACCTGCGCCCTGCCCTCGGGGTCGTCGAGCAGCCACCGCGTCATCTGGCTGGGGAACAGGCCCGGCGCGATCGCGTTGACGGTGATCGCCTCACCCGCCAGCCGCTTCGCCAGGTGCCGGGTGAGCATGTGCACGGCGGCCTTGCTCGCGGAGTACGAGTAGTTCTCGAACACCGGCACGCGCAGCCCGTCGATCGAACCGATGTTGATCACACGGGCGGGTCGTTCCCCGCTCGCGCGCAACGCGGGCAGCAACGCGGTGGTCAGTTCGAACAGGCCGGTGACGTTCGTGGAGAGGACCTTCTCCCACCCCTTCACCGGGAACTCCTCCAGCGGCGCGCCCCACGTCGCCCCCGCGTTGTTGACCAGCACGTCGAGCCGCCCGCCGAAGCGCTCGCCCACGGTCTCGACGATCCGGGCGATGTCCGATGTGGACGTCAGGTCCGCCTGGAGCGCGTGGCATTCGCCGGTCTTGGACAGTTCCTCGGCCACCGCCTCGGCGGCGCCGGGCTTGCGCGCGCAGACGAGCACCCGCGCGCCCGCTTCGACCAGGCCGCGGGCGATCATCTCGCCGATGCCCCGCGAACCGCCGGTGACCAGGACCGTCCTGCCGGTCACGGAGAAGAGATCAGTCATGCGGGGAGCCTAGTGACCCGCGGTTCCCCCCGTCCCACCTGCGGACCGTTACTTCCGCCCGCACCCGGGGTAGTCCCTGGTGAGGCCGCATGGGCGGCGAGGAAGCGAGGTGGGTGCCATGCTCGGGTTGATCGGGCTGCTGTTGCTGGTCTGGCTGGTGCTCGTGGTCGTCGGTGCCGTGGTGAAGGGCCTGTTCTGGCTGCTCATCATCGGCGCGGTGTTGTTCGTCGTGACGGCGATCTTCGGCTGGGTCAAGCGCGGCGCACGCCGCTGACGAGGAAGCGGGGCCGGCGCGTCGCCGGCCCCACTGCCGAACCTCACATACCGGGCGTCAGCACGGAGTCGATCACGAACACCGTGGCGTTCTTCGTCGGGATGTTGCCGCACAGCACCTTCGCGCCGTTGACGGTCATGCTGTCGCCGGAGCCGGAGATCCTGATCGGGCCACCGGCGGTGTCGAGCGACTGCACCGTGCCCGCCGCCTCCAGCCCCTTGGCGTCGTAGCGCTGCGGCAGCACGTGGTACTGCAGGATCGGCGTGAGCCGGCTGGGGTTGTTCGCCAGCTCGGTGACCTTGGCGTTGCCGAGCTTGTCGAACGCGGTGTCCGCCGGGGCGAACACGGTGATGGCCTGCTGGCTGTTCAACGTGTCCACGAGGTTCGCGGCCTTCACCGCCGCGACCAGCTTGGTCAGCAACGGGTTCGTGCTCGCCGCACTCGCGACCGGCTGCGGCCCCATCGAGTCGAGGCTGCCGGGCGCGCTGCCCTGCGGCAGCTTCCCGCACGCGGGCCCGAAGACGTCGGCGTTCGTGGTCACGCCCGCATTGCTGTTCATCGGGCTGGACATCGGCGCGGCGCTGCTGCTCGTGCCGCCGGACGCGGTGTCACCGCCACCCCCGCACGCGGTGAGGGCCACGGCGGCCGCGGCGGTGAGACCGGCACCGGCGATGCGCAGAGCCTTCATGGGAAACTCCTTCTGCGTTGGGAAATTCCTTGCTGTCATCAGGGATTCGGAGCCCCGGCACGAACGGATTGGGGTCATTTCGCGACGAACGAGATCGTGTGCCAGCCGGTCGCGCCGTCGGGCACGGTCCCGGCCCGTTCAGCCGTCTGCACGTAACCCCTCTTGTCCTTGGCACGACAGGAAATCTGGTGCGCGCCCGGCGTTACGGACAGCTCCGCCCACCACATGCGCCAAGTGTCCACAGTGATTTCACGGGACAGGATCGCCCGCTGCCACGGCCCGTTGTCGAGCCGCACTTCGACCTGGTCGATACCGGTGTGCTGCGCCCACGCGACCCCGGCGACACGCAGTGTGCCCGCCGGTACCGTCTCGAACCCCTTCGGCGTGTCGATCCGGGACTGCGTCTTGATCGGCGCCTGTTCACCCCAGCCGCGCTGCAGCCAGTAGGCCTGTTTCGCTTGCCACGTCGTGACTTCGAGCCGCGTCACCCACTTCGTCGCGGACACGTAACCGTACAGGCCGGGGATGACGAGCCTGGCGGGAAATCCGTGTTCCAGCGGCAGCGGCTCGCCGTTCATGCCGATCGCGAGCATCGCTCCGCGGGTGGGATCGAGCGCGTCCGCCACCGGCGTGCCCGAGGTCCAACCGTCCACACTGGTCGAGAACAGTTGCTCGGCACCAGGCCGGACTCCGGCTTCCCGCAACAGGTCCGCAAGGTCGACGCCGATGAAGTTCGCCGTGGACACGTACGGGCCGCCGACCTCGTTGGACACGCAGGTCATCGTGATCGTGCGCTCCACCAGCGGGCGGCCGCGGATGTCCTGGTAGCGGTAGGCGCGTTCCCGGTCCACCATGCCGGAGATCCGCAGGCTCCAGTCCTCGGTGCGCACCTGTGGCACGGTGAGCGCGGTGTCCACGCGGTAGAAGTCCCGGTTGGGCGTCAGGAACGGCGGTGTGCCGAGCTTCGCGAAGTCCGCGTCGGCCGGGATCGCGGGTGCTCGCCGGGCCGGGACGAGCGGACCGACGGCGGCACGCGAGGCGCCTGCGTCCTTTGTGGACGCGAGCAGCTGCCCCGCCACGCCCGCAACGGCGGACCCAGCCAGCACGATCAGGAACGACCGCCGTGATGCCACAGTCTCCTTCCCGCGTAGGCCGCGGAACACCAGCACCCCGGTGACCAGGCTCGCCAGCGGCGCGAGCACCGCGACAGCGCCCAGGCCCGGCCGCGTGGCCACCGCGGCAACGCCGACCAGCCCGAACAGGGCGATCACGACCGTGCCGGGCCAGGGCGACCGGCGCGACGCGAGCCCGGCCAGCGCGGCGGCGCCGAGCAGCACGACGGCCATCCCGCCCAGCAGCACCTGCTTGTCGTGCGTGCCGAAGGTCCGCACCGCGAAGTCCTTGAGCGGGAGCGGCGTGAGGTCGATGGCCGCGTTGCCGACCGCGAGGTACGGCGAGGCGCCGACGTTGATCAGCGCGGCCACCAGGTGCCCGGCGGCCAGCGCCGCGAGCAGCGCCAGCACGCCGCATGCCACGGCCCGCCACGCGCGGAGGGAGGTCTGTGCCATGCCGGGGGTTCGGAGCCGGGACGGCCGCGTATTGGTCTTGGCTCGGCGCGGATTTCCAGCTAGGTTGGCGACGTGATCACCGGGACGGCCATCGGCCACTCACGGAACGGCGACCCGGTAGCGGGCTGAGCGCCGCGCGGGCTCCTCCGGCTCAGGACCTTTTCCGCGTCCTGACCAGTACTTCCCGGAGGAGGAACCCATGGGTACCAAGTTCAACCACACCATCATCGCCTCGACCGACCGCGTGCGTTCGGCGGCGTTCTACCGCGACCTGTTCGAGCTGGCGGAAGCGCCGTCGTGGGGTCCGTTCACCAACTTGCTGCTCGAAGACGGTGTGCTGCTGCAGTTCGCCGAGCCGCCGGTGGAGATCCAGATGCAGCACTACGCGTTCCTCGTGGACGACGACCTGTTCGACCGCGCCTACGCCCGGTTGCGGGAGCAGGGCGTCGACCACGCGGCCGACCCGCACTGGCAACGGCCGGGCGAGACGAACACTGAGCACGGCGGCCGCGGCGTCTACTTCCGCGACCCGTCGGGGCACGGCCTGGAGATGATCACGCGGCCGTACCTGTAGCGGCGAGTCCGCCGCCGTTCACCGGCAGGGTGAGAGTGCAGTCCGGTGCCTGGGCGTGTACGGGGTCGAGTGCGTTGAGGACGTCCCGCAACGCGATGGCGTCGAACGAGATGCCGAGGTGGTCACTGACGTCGGCGGGGCACTGGTCCTGCAGCAGGATGTTCGTGACGCCCTCCCCGGCGAGGAACGCCGAGGTGTACGGGGTGACGACCTCGTCGTAGGCCGTCTGGATCACCGTGTACGCCACACCGGGCACGGTCTCGTCGAGCGACCGCAGCAGCGGGGATCCCGCGAGCTGGTCCTCGACGGACGGGCCCAGCCCGGTGGCGAGCAGGTAGCCGACGCCGGGGAGCTGCGCGAGCCCGTCCGCGGTGGTGCCGTGGTTGGACGGCGAGAGCGCGACGAGCTTGCCGACCTTGCTCGCGCCGCCGAGGTACTGCAGGTAGTAGCGCGGCATCATGCCGCCCTGCGAGTGCCCCACGATGTCCACTTCGGACGATCCGGTAGTCGCGAGCACGCGGTCGACGAACTCCCGCAGCTCCCCGGCGCTCTCGGCGACCGGTGCCGCGCCGTAGGTGCGGGTCGAGCCCGGCAGCCCGACGTGCGGGCTGCCGGTGTCGCCGTAGTTCAGGGCGAAGACGCAGTAGCCGTTGTTCCGCAGCAACGGGGCGAGGGTGAACCAGTTGTACGTCTTGTTCTCGACGGTCCCGTGCACCAGCACGACGGGCCGCGGGTGGGCGGCACCGGGGCGGCAGGTCCAGTCGTTCGCGCCCGCGGGATCGGTGTCGGGGCGCAGCGCGGCGTTCGCCAGCGAGGCGACGCCGGAGTACAGCACGGGTAACCGGGTCGCGGCCTGCCCCGTCATGGGCACCAGCCCGAGCACGACCGCGAGCAGCAGAACTCCGAAACGCCTCATCGCGTCCCTCCGATCCTCGGAGGGAGAGGCTACTCAAAAGTAGGTAAGGAGGGAAGTGGTCATCCCACCGCGACGCGGGCCTCCTCGCGCGGCAGCAGCAGGAGCGCGACCAGGCTGGCCAGCGCGGCCCCGCCGAACACCGGGCCGAGGCCGACGGCGTCCCCGAGCGCACCCGCGACCGGCGACGCGGCGGTCTGTCCCGCGGCGAGCCCGAGGAACGACAGCGTCACGCCGCGCGAGACGTCCTCGAACAGGCGTCCCGCCCACAGGATGCACAGCCCGGTCAACCCCATGTACGCGATGCCGAACAGCACGGTGGACAGCAGCGCCACCGGGAACACGGGCCGCGGCAACGCCAGCAGGGCCATCCCGGCGGTCCAGACCAGCCACACGCACACCACGGTCCAGCGGAGCCCGCGGCGTTCGGCGAGGCGTCCCGCCATCCCGCCGATGGGCCCGGCGAGCCCGATCGCGCACCAGCACAGCGACGCGAGCACCGTGCTGATCCCCGCGTCCGACAGGCGTGCCGGGGAGAAGTTCCAGTACGGCGCGGACGCGGCGCCGAGGATCACCGAGCTGGCGACCAGCCGCGTGGCGCCGTCCGGCCACCGGCTCCCTTGCGCCGCCGTCTCGCGGGGCCGGTCGGCGGACCGGCCGACCAGCGTTCCCGCCACGACGGTGACGACGACCGCGACGACGGCGAACCCCGCCCACGTCCACCGCCAGCTCCACACCGCCAAGGGCAGGAAGGCGGAGGCGGCGAGCCCGAAACTGGTCCCGGTGTTCGCCCACGTCTGCGCGCGGCTCCGCTCCCCCTCGCCGACCCGTTCGCCGACGAGCTGGGCCACCCCCGGCGAGGCGAGTCCCGCGCTGCTGCCCGCGATCACCGTGCCGACGCCGAACAACACGACCGATCCCGAGGCCGCCATCAACGCCACCCCGGCGGCGGCGAGCGCGCCCGCGAGCACCGTGGTCCTCCTGGCGGAGCGGACCGCCAGTCGCGGCGCCACCAGCAACCCGATCCCGTAGCCGAGGGTGGACAGCCCGCCGAGGATGCCGACCCCGGTGCCCGAGAGGTGGAAGTCCCCGGAGAACCGCGGTTCGAACAGCCCGAAGGCGTACCGCGCGAACCCGTAACAGACGGCGATGACCCCGGCCCCGGCGGCAGCCACGACACCCCAGTGCCGCTCACGATCTTGCACCATCCGAGGATGGCACGATTTTGATGCCCGCAAACCTTCGGCAGTGTGGGGAAGGGGACATCGCGGATCCGCCGCGCTGGTGGAAGCCGACCAACACGGTGCTCATCGGCTCGCAGCGCGTCGGCTTGGTGATCGGCACCATGCGGGTGCTGGCCAACGGCAGGCACCACACGAAGTTCCACCCGGTGGAGCTGCCGGTCGAGCAGCGCGGGCCACCAGGGTCCCGTTCTTCCAGAAGATGGGCGCCGTGGAGCGGGGCACGCCCGAGGAGTTCGCCGCCGCGGCCGGGCGGTGCACGGCCTTCCGGCTGGAGAACCCCAGGCCCTGGCAGGGCTGAAACCCCGCCAGGGCCCCGGGTTTTCAGTTCCCTTCGAGCAGCAGTTTCGCGGCGACCGTCGCCCCGTCGGGACGCACCTCGGCGGCGAGCGCCCGCGCCCCCGCGGCGATCTGGGGTTTGAGCGCCGTTTCGAGCGCCGCGGACAGCGACTCGAGGGTCGGCGTCCCGCCGTCGTGCGCCACCCCCGCGCCCAGCTCGGCGATCCGGGCGGCCCAGGACGGCTGGTCCGCGATCTGCGGCACGACCACCTGGGGCGCGCCGGCCCTGGACGCCGTCGTCGTGGTGCCCGCGCCGCCGTGGTGCACCACGGCCGCCATCCTCGGGAACAGGGCCTGCTGGTTGACCTCGCCGACGACGAAGCAGTCGTCGGCGTCGTCGATGGAGGCCAGCCCGGCCCAGCCGCGGGCGAGGACCACACGGCGACCGCACGCGCGGACCGCCTCGATCGCCGTGGTGGCCATGTCCTTCGGGAGGTACGAGGCCATGCTGCCGAAACCCACGTACACCGGCGGCTCACCGGCGTCGAGGAACCGCTCCAGCCCGTCGGGGAGCGGCCGTTCGTCGGGCAGGATCCAGGCCCCGGTCTGCACGACGTCGAGCTCCGTCATGCCCTCGGACGGGCACAGCACCGGGTCCGCCGCCAGCCACGGCCGGTCGGTGAAGACGTAGTCGCGGACGTTGTCCACGGGCGGCAGCCCGATCGCGGCGCGGTGGGTGTTGAGCGGCTCCTGGTAGAGGTCGTTCACGCGCTGGGCGTCCTGCTCCCACAGCTTCTTGAGGTCGGTCTCGCCCTCCGGGGACGGCGTGCCGGGCCGCTTCCCCGGCGGGAAGCGCCGCGACGGCAGCCCGAGGAGGTGGTAGGCGGTGAGCACGTAGCGGATGCCGAGCTTGTCGGCCACGTCCCGCACGCCGGCGGGCATCAGCCCGGCGGCGACCACGGCGTCACAGTCCTTGGCCGCGGGCAGCAGCGCCTCGAACCGCGCGCCGACCAGCTGGGCGGCGAGCCGGAAGGCGTCCTCGGCGGTCGGCCGGGCGGGCCTGGCGACGATCGAGTGAACGGTGGGCCCCAACGGCACGAGCGGCACACCCACCCGCCCGAGCAGCTGCACGAAGTCCTCGTCCGGCGGCGCGGCGACGACGGCCTCCGCCCCGAGCTCCCGCAAGGCGACCGCCAACCCCACCACCGGCTCCACGTCCCCGCGCGATCCCCAGGACGTCAACAACACACGCATTGCGCGAATCCCCCTTTTTTGGTTCAGGCCCCTGACCAGGGCCGGAGAATTGTGCGGCACGACGGGGGTCTTGCCGCAAGCCCCGGGGTGCGATATACGTTTAAGTGGGGAGAGGGATTTCTTTTTCTTCGCGTCCGCGGCTGGTTGGCCTCCCCCGCCCGGACTAGGTTCAGTCAGCTTCCCGTCATCCGGTCGGTCCTCTTCGTCGTCATCAGTCCCCATGACGAGAGGAACCACCGTGCGAAGACTGCTCTTCGGCGTATTGGGCGCCGGGGTCACCTCGGCCTTGTTTCTCGGCTCGGCGTTACCCGCGAACGCGGCGCCCGAGACCGCGGACGTGCCGCTGGCGACGATCGGCACCGGACCGGCCTCCGCCACCCTGAGCAACGGCGTCACCGCCTCCGTCGACAACGGCACCTGGGTGGCGAACGCGAACTCCTACGTCATCCGCACGGGCTCGCAAACGTGGACCTACAGCGAGCCGGTGAACGTGCGGTTCACCGTCAACCAGCTCAACGGCGCCCCACCGAACGCGGACGCGTACGAATGCGTCCGGTTCCCCAACGCCGACGTGACCGTGGAAACGCTGGGCACCAGTCACAGCTGGGACGCGGCGACCTCGACCCTATGCCACACCGGAGCCAACGACACCGGCCAGAGCGACGAAACCACGTTCACCACCAAGGCGCCGACCACTTCGCTGACGTGGCAGGCCGTGGGTGGCACCGGCCTCGCCCGCGGGCTCTCCTCGATGGCGGTGACCGTGGACCGTCCGCAGGCCGATCTGGCGGTGGCGAAGAGCGGTCCGGCGAACGTGTCCTCGGGTGACACGATCGAATACACCATCGTCGTCATCAACAACGGCCCGGATGCCTCATCCGGTTACACCCTGACCGACCCCGTCCCGGCCGGGCTGACGCAGGTCACGGTGCCGGCGGACTGCACGACCGACGGCAGCACGGTCACCTGCACGCACGGGCCGCTCGGCGTGGGCGAGTCCGCGCTCTACACCGTGACCGGGGTGGCCGACGGCTCCACGTCGGTGATCACGAACACGGCGCAGGTCACCGGCAACGACCCCGACCCCAACCCCGGCAACAACACCTCCACCGCGGTCACCGAGGTGCCCATGGTGTCCGCCGGTGTCGCCGCCGGAGCGTTCGCGCTTCTCGGCGGCGGCTGGGCGCTCCGGCGCCGGATGCGCCAGGGAACGGCCGCGTAACCAGCAGAACCACCGGGGGCGGGTCCGCGCCGGCCCGCCCCCCGTGGGGCTCCTCTCGTCGGACTACCCCGCGAGGGTCGAAGCGACATTCCTGGTCGGTCGTCCTGGTCTGCGGACTGTGGCGCGAGCAGTGGACCTCGTGTCACCGCATCCCGCACGAAGGAGCTTCATGACTGTGAGAGGAAGGCGGTGGGGCCACGCCGCGGTGACCGCGACGGCGTTCGCCGGCGCCGCACTCGCGGTGCTGAGCGTGGCCCCGCTGACCGCGTCGGCGGACGAGATCACCACGAGGGCGTACTCGGCCGACGGTGGCGCCACGTGGAGCACCAGGGCCCCAGCCAAGACGCCGGGGCAGCAGGTCCTGGTGCGCAACTACTACGTCAACACCGGCAGCTCCGACCGGTTCGACGCCTCGGTCTCCACCACTCTCCCCGCCGGGTACGGCCTGGTGCCGGGCTCGACCCGGACCTGTCTCAACCCCGGCACCACCGACGTCACGCATCCCAACGACGAGCTGAGGTGCAACACCGACCCGGGCATGGGCGGCCCGATCGACGAAGCTGCCGTGTGGCAGGGCAGCACCCTCAGGATCGCCCCCAACGCCGGCCTCTACGGCGAGTCCACCTCCGCCACCAGCGGCCTCATGGCTGTCGGGCGTGTCCGCTACCTGAACCTCCACGAATGCGGCTATTCCGCCGGGCAGGCCACGACACCCTTCACCATCCTCAGCAACGTGTCCGCTGAGTTGTCGACCGGCACGTTCACCAGCAACACGCCTGAAACTTCGCCCGTCTGCGGTCCCGGAAACGCCGAATACCAGTACCAGCCCGCGAACTCGGCAGCACAGCCGGTGGACCTGATGGGCTACCGCTACGTGAACCTGCAGCAGTGCAGCTACGGCTCCAACGCCGACGGCGGCGACTCATTGTTCGGCACCTGGGTTGCCCGGCCCGGTGACTTCACGACCGGCACCAGCGCCTCGAACACCCCGGTCACTTCTCCGAGTTGCGGCCCTGGGAACGCCGATCACACTTTCCAACCCCAGTACTCGGCTTCCCAAACGCTGGACCTCATGGCGAACAATGTCCTGTACCTGGCTCAGTGCAGCTACTCCTCCCCCGGCAGCATGGTCCCGTTCCAGCTCGTCGTCGACCACGTACCTGGCCAATCCGGGGACTTCAGCACCAGCACCCACACCTCCTCCGCCGTCCCGGACCCGCTCCTCCGCTGCGGGGCAGGAAATGCCGACCACGCCCTGCAGCCGTCGACCGTCGATCGCATACCCCTTTACGCCCCCAACCGCGGCCAGGGCTTCGTCGAATTCGTCATGGTCGCCGACGACACGACGGAGGCGGACCTCGGGATCAGCAAGGCCGGTCCTGCCAACGTCAGCGTCGGGCAAGCCGTCACCTACACCCTGGTCGTGACCAACGCCGGCCCCAGCGACTCGTCCGGTTACACGGTCACCGACCGGATCCCGGCAGGGCTCACCAACGTCACCACCAGCACCCCGGGCTGCGCGATCGCCAACCTGGTCCTCACCTGCACCGGCGGCCCCCTGCCCCTGCGGCAGAGCGCGACGATCGAGGTCACCGGTACCGCCGACGGCGCGGTGACGACCCTGTTCAACACGGCCACCGTCACCGGCCAGGAGACCGACCCGAACCCCGGCAACAACACCTCCAACGAGGTCCGCACGGAGGTCGTCCCGCTGATGAGCCTCAGCGTGGGCGCCGGCGCACTCGCCCTCACGGGCTTCGCCGTACGCCGCCGAGCAGGCCGCAAGACCTCCGGTTGAATCCGCCCGAGCACGCCCGACGAGAGGACTTGTGAACGTCGACAAAACCGCCTGCATTCCCGAGCGGGCAATACCGCTAAGTTTAGGCGAGTTTCCGCAGCTCAGAGGCGTTTGGAGGCGTCGCCCACAGAGCGGTCACACCCCGACAGAACAGTTGCCTCAATTGAAGATTCCCCTCAACCGCAACGGCGACTGTCTCAAGTGGAGAACCGCCTAACCGGCGGGAACGACTGAACAGAGCCTCCGGTAACGCCCTGACCAGGTAAAACGTACTAACTTAGCGGTATTGCCCGAGCGGGCTGGTCCCCGCTGCCGACGAGCCGATTCAGTGCGTGAGGTGCGAGCGGCAAGGCGCAGCTCTACGTCCTCGACCTGCGCGAGGAGATGTGGTTCAGCCGCCTGGATCACCATGCGTCACTGGTGCTGGACCTCCTCAAACGGCAACCTCGACGACGAGCAACTGCCCGAAGTCAGGCAGTTGGAGCAATCCAGCACGAATCGGCTGGACCAGACCGCGGAGAAGCGGCTACAGGCGTGGCGCTCTGGCTTTCCGTGCGCAGGCTGCCGGGCTGCGCGCCCTGACCGAGCAGCTTCGATCCGCGATCTACGCCTTGGATGAGCCCTCCGCTCCCCTGTGGGAAGCGCTCGGCGCCGACCCCGAGGCGCGTGAAGTGAACGTCTCATCCTGGATTTCGTCCAGGGCCGAAGGGGCAGCTTAGGTGTGGTGTCCAGGGAGGTTGATCAGCCCGGGTGATCGGGGGTTTGCCGCCGGTTGAGCTGTGGGGTCGGTGGTGGTTGCAGAAGTGCAGCCAGCCCGTGTCAACGCTCCCTAAACCTTGACCCCGGGTGGTCTCCGGAAAATTGACCCCCTCCGAGGTGTTGTCGTCTAGTTCTGGTTGGTGTTCTGCTGCTGGTCGCGCAGCAGGTTGCGGCGTTGGCGGGTCCGGTAGGAGTCGCCGGTGAGGGTGAGAACCTCGGCGTGGTGGACCACGCGGTCGATCATGGCCGCGGCGACGACATCGTCGGAGAAGGTCTCTCCCCATCGGCCGAACGGCAGGTTCGAGGTCACCATCACCGAGCCCTGCTCGTAGCGGGAGGCGATGAGCTGGAAGAACAGCTTCGCCGCGTCCTGGTCGAACGGGATGTAGCCGACCTCGTCGATGATGATCAGCTTGTAGCGGCGGATCTTCTTCAGCTCGGCCTCCAGCCGGTTGCCGTGGTGGGCGGCGGCGAGCCGGGCGATCCAGTTGCTGGCGGTGTCGAACAACACCGAGTGGCCGGCCTGGGTGGCCCTGACTCCGAGGCCGATCGCGAGGTGGGTTTTGCCGATGCCGGGCGGGCCGAGCAGGATCACGTTCTCGGCCTTGGCGACGAACGTGCTGGTCGACAGGTGCGGCAGCACGTCGCGGCGCAGCGAGGGCAGGTGGTCGAGGTTGAAGTCCTCCAGGGTCTTGACGGCCGGGAAGTGGGCGGTGCGGATCCGCATCACGGTGCCTTTGGACTCGCGGTCGGCGACCTGGCGCTGCAACAGTGCGGGGAGGTACTCCTCATGCGACCAGTTCTCGTCCCGGGCCTGGCTGGCCAGTTGCTCCCAGAACACCCCGATCGTCAAGGTCTTCAATGCCCGGGTGGGATCAGCGATCTGGGACGGCAGCCCATTCTTCGGCGCTGCTGCCGACGGTGTGGGCTGAGCGGTTGTGCTCACGTGTTGCTCGCTTTCGTTGGTGGTGCAGTGAAGTCGACGCCGAACACGGAGGAGGCAGCCAACGTGAAGAAGCAGAACCTCGCGCCTCCGGAGCACGGCTGGGGTGACATACACCTGGAGAAGGCGCGACCAGAGGTGAGCGGCGCATGGACAGACTCCGGTGAAGCGAGCGCAGAAGGCCGGCTGAAGCACCGCGAGGACAACGTTGGTCGAAGTGTGCCGTGCCCACCGGCTCTGACCGAGATCCTGCACGACCACCTGACGCGGTTCGGCACGGCCAGAGACGGACGGCTCTTCCGAGGAGCCAGAGACGGCGGACGGGTCAGTAGCACCGTCTACGGGCGTGTGTGTGCCGCGGCACGTGCGAAAGTGTTCACTCGCCCGGCACAGCCTCGCGGTGCTCCTGCGGGTTTACGCGAAGTGCCTGGACGGCGGAGAACGAGCGGCGCGAGAGGGTGTCGCACGGGCATTCGATGTCTGGTAGTCGTGCCCGCGAGCTTCCGCTAGACCACGGACTCCGGGCCGCTCGTCAAGCCTGCCTCAACGGCCGTTGGCGAGCCGGCCCAGAGTCCGGATCCCGGCCACACGCTCGCGATCCCGAGCTCCTCAAGCAGCGTCACACACAGGTCGCCCCGAGTTGGCTCACATTAGTGCCCTTCGGCACCGGCACGGATGGCGTCGCGACATCGGCGGGTAGCGGTCTGCGGCGGTGATGGCGTGCTCGCAGGTATTCCGGTGCGGGTATGCGGCAACCACGATCCGTGAGCCGCCCGATCCTTCCACGGCTGGCCTGAACCCGACGAGGAAGAGGAAGCCCTAACCTGCGTTTTCACGCCTCTCGGCTAGCGGAACAGGCGGCCAGCACGCCTCGCGCAGCGGTCGCCACTTCCGCCGGTACACCTGGTGCGCGACCAGCACCAGCACGATCAAGACGATCCCCACGAGCGCGCCGACGGCCTGTGGCCACTCGCTGGACTCGTCGTTGTCCCAGATGATCGACAGGATGATCGGTCCGACCCCCGCCGCGGGGAACACAACCCAGAACAAGGCGAGGGTGCGCAGCAGTTCGACGAGACGCAGCCGCGATCTGCCCAGGATCGTGTACTCGGTGGAGGTTCCGACGCTGGAGAAACCCGCGGAGTCGGTCGTAGGCCCCTGCCGCACGTAGTAGCGGCCCAGCGGAACGATCGGGAGCACGATCATCAGCCACCGCGTGGTGAAGAAGGCGCCCCGGGCGTCCGGCCGAGTGTTGTGCAGGAACATGAACCCGAAGCCCTGCCCCGTGCCCAGGACCGGCATCTTGCCCGACGGGATCGTCCGAATCGGATCGCACACGGTCTGCACGATAGCCGCACTCCGATCACGGAGCACTAGATCATTTTGTCGGGCAGGCGCCGGGGCCAACTCACCTCAAGCTGGACGCGCCTACAGCTGTTCGAGGCAGACTGACCGGCTCGACGATGCCACAGGCCTGTCCCCGCCGCCGAGAGACCGGTCTTCGCGCTGGGGCTCGTCACTCCAAGGCCACGTGCTTGCCGAGCTGGGCCCGGTATGGGCGGCGGAGAGCGCGGCGAGCCGTTCACGCCAGGCGTCGGTGGCAAACGCGGGCAAGCGCCGCTCAGCGTGGGACGGGAGCCTGGCGCGATCCCGGCTTACTCCAGCACCCGCAACGAGCCCACTTTGCTCGTCGGCTCCGATAATCCGCGCCAGCACCCAGCTGGCGGGCGGCCGTCTTCAACAGCTCGAGTTCGACGTCGTTGTGCGCCGACCCAATGTGCTCGATCGTGCGCGAGCCCTTACGAGTACACGATCTGCACCGCCCGGGCTCCCGGGCCAGTCTTCACGGCACGGATGTGCGGCACCAGACCACCCCAGAGTCGCCCGTTTAGTGCCCCAATTTCATCGACCCCGCCAACATAGCACCAGGTCAGCGAGCCGTGACTCCGTTAGATTGCAATTCGTGAGCCAACTCAGGTCACACACAGGTCGCCGACCGATTCGTTGAACAACGCCAGCGTCCGCACGGATTCTGGGTCGGGGTAGTGGAACCGGCGACACATGAGGAGCTGACCCATGGCGTCGCGCGCGGCCTGGACGCCGTTGCCATTTGGCACGATCTTCGCCTCGATTAGCCAGTGATCGTCGCCCTTCGTTGCCACCAGATCGCGCGGGTGAACCTTCGTGTTGGGCCGGAAGCCCTGATCGGACAGAAAGGTCCCGTAGTGCTTCACCAGCGTCTCGTGCTTCCGAGTCTTGACGATCTTCCTGCCCGTAATTTCCTGGACGTACTCAGAGTCGTTCTTCGGCTTGAACTCCCCCTGCGAATCCCGTTCGACCGGCTCTGGCGAGGTCGCAGCGACGATCTCCGGCGTGCTCGCGCCCAGCTGGTTCCGCACCTCAATCGCAACGGCGCTAAGCCGCACGAATCGAGCCAAGTCCGCTCTGAGCTCGTGCTCACTTGGCAGTGCATCAACGCCGTAGGCTCGGGCGAGGATGATGCCTGCCTCGTAGTCCTTGGGCAAACGTCCGGAGTGCCGCAGATCGACGGTCGGCGAAAGCCCGGCACTCAGGGCGGGCTCAATCTTCGCTCGAATCGCTTCCGCTTGACGACGGAACCGGTCCCGCCCCCCGCCCTTCCACTTCTCGCGCGCATAGGTGACGCCTTGCATGACCGTCAGGTACACAGTGCTCATGTCAGCGGCGAACAGATACACGACGCAGATCCCGCGCGTCGCCGTCGTGGTCTCGTCAGGGTCGAAGACTGCGATCCATGGCACGGTGGCGTCCACACCACGACCGCCGCTGCCCTCGACCAGGTAGCCCGCTGGTACGAGGTGTGCCAGCTCCAGCTTCGCGGAACGGAGTCGGTCCTGGATCGGGCTTCCGGTGGGTGCCTTGCTGTCGTACCCGGCCGCAACGGAGCTGAGCATCACGCGCAAGTCCATGGATCCCCTCCCTCGAAGCACGACATGATCAAGTCTTGCACGATGTTCAAGCAACAGAAAAGCCGGTGGAGGGAACGCGAACCAGGGACACGGATCGGACACAGCCAGCCGCATACGCCCGCATCCGACTGCATAGGTCCGCCGGAAACAAGATCACCCCCGTGCCCTGTCTCCGCAGGTCACGGGAGTGATTTCCCTGGTGTGGCGGGTAGAGGATTCGAACCTCTGAAGGCAGTGCCGTCTGATTTACAGGGCGGCATTCAAAGTGCCTCTGACCTGGACACTTGCCCAACTTGCATGACCGTTGTGGGGCTGATGCGGGGCAGCAGACCCAAGGCCGACGAGCGCCATCTCGAACATGCATTGCCGACCGTGCGATTGTCCTCGAATCACAAGGACCAAGCCGCAAGAACCAGTGCCCTGCGACTGCTCGCTAAGGCTGCGCCCCCTCACCGCTGCTCACAATCCCGTCCCGAGGTCCGGTGACGTGTCAGTGCTACGTCTGGCGTAACAACGTGGATGCTCGCAGCGACGATATCGAAGGTCGTGGACCACACCGACAGTCGGAGGCAGCAACCGCCGAAGGAGTGGCTTAACGTGACGATTGAAGAGAATCGAGAGCACGACGTTTGCCTATCTTTTGCTGGCGAACAACGCGAATATGTGGATAAGCTTGCGGCACTCCTGAAAGATCGCGGGGTTCGTATATTCTATGATAACTACGAGATTGTGAATTTATGGGGCAAGGACCTCTATGAGCATCTCGACTGGGTTTATAGGAAGTCTGCGCGTTATTGCATAATGTTCATCTCCGAGGACTATGCCAAGAAAGTGTGGACAAATCACGAACGAAAGAGCGCGCAGGCGCGAGCACTGCAGGAAAGCGCTGAATATGTGCTGCCGGTCAAGTTCGATGAGACTGAAATTCCCGGACTGCGGCCGACGATCAGCTACGTCGACGCCCGCAAAAATTCACCCGAACAGCTGGCTGACCTAATTGCCGAGAAGCTGGGACCCCGACAATTATCAAACTTCTACCCTCCTACTCCTGATCGTCTCTTCAAAGAGATGGGACTCAAGACGAAGAAGGAGAAAGACATAGTTGATACCATAGCCAGATCCTTCCGCTACGTCTTGGAAAGGATGGACTCGGGCGAGCGCGAAGTGGTCGTGGGGATCATGCTGACCGGTTGCAGGATGGACCTCCCAAAGAACCTGCATATCGAAACAGACCTGCTCCGCAGAAACATCGAGATGCCCCCCGCGGAGATCATTCAAATATTGGACGGACTGCGATCCCTTGGCTTCAAATATAAGCAACGGCCAGCAGGCGGTAAACATTCTGAAGATCTAATAGAATTAGAATGGCGCGATCACTCTGCCTATAGGGATGTACCGACTTTCCACTTCGCCTCACGCTACTCAACCAAAGTTGCCTACGAAATGCTGCAAGTCGCGTTTGGCGATTACTGTGTCTCCCATGCGCAAATTTACCTCGACCGGATGGACTTCTCTGCGCTTTCAACTCAAACGTTCACGCCAGAAGATGCGCACCATAATCAAGTCTGAGCAATCTACATGCGTGGTCTCGCGAACCGCTGCGGCGTCGCTGTGTCGATAAGAATCTGCGGCGGTAGTCACCGTGCACGCAAATGTGTGCTTCCCGTGACCTGGCGGCCTGCCCGGTGTACGCCGGTCTCATCAGCGAAAATTCTCGCTAAGGTAACGCTCTTGACGTTCAGCCCCGCCCGCGTTTCCGCAGGCCGGAGGGCTTCAAGCCGCGCATCAGCTCCCCCGGGTCGACGCCCAGCCGGTCGGCGATGGTCACGATGACGTCGAACGTCGGGTTGGCGAGGCCGCGCTCAAGATTTGAGTAGTAGCTCGCCGTGAGGCCGCTCGCGTGGGCCATTCGCTCCTGAGTCAGGCCGTCGATCCGCTCGCGTGCAGCTCGCACGCGGGCGCCGAACTCCTCGGACTCCGGGGTCTTGACCGTCACGTCGGCAACCATGACCAGTCCTGGCTATAAAGACCATAGTCACGAGTACTTGCTGTATATAGCATGCGATATATAGCATCTTCAGTCGAAGTTCCTCGCCGAATCTGCTGGTCAGAGCGCTACGAACCGCGGCAGGCCGGACGACTCACGGAAGGTGCACGAGCCAGATGAGCGACGACGCAACAGACGACCAGCTACCCCCGTTCGACCCCGACAGCGGCGGCCCGGCCTACCTCTACGACAAACTCGCCGACCATCTCGCCGGGCTGATCACCCGAGGACACTTCCGCCTGTACGAGCGGTTCCCGGGCGAGATCAAGCTCTCCCACGTCTTCGGCGTCTCCCTGGGCACCGCCCGGCAGGCCACCGAGCGTCTGCGCGCGCGGGGCCTGGTCGCGACGGTGAGGTCCAAGGGAACCTACGTCACCTACGACGCCGAGGCCGCCGGTGCCGAGCACCAGGACCTCCAGGATGACTGCGGGCCGGACGGCGACGCGCAGCCGGAGACACCCGATGTCGCAGACGATCGCTCCCAGGCGTGGTAGGTCGCGGTGAGGCGAAATCGCCGCGCAGCGCCCCGCAGGGCCTCCGGTTGAATCCGGCCGAGCACGCCCGACGAGAGGACTTGTGGTGAACGACGTCGTGACACAACCGCCTGCTTGGCGTGAATTCCCGAGCGGGCTGGTCCCAGCCGCCGACGGGCCGATTCAGTGCGTGAGGTGCGAGCGGCCAGCGCAGCTCTACGTTCTCGACCTGCGCGAGGACATGTGGTTCAGCTGCCTGGACCACCACGCGGCGCTGGTGCTGGACCTCCTTAACGGGAACCTCGACGACGAGCAGCCGCCCGAGGTCAGGCACTCGGAGCATCCCCATGCGGATCGGCTGGACCAGGCCGCCGAGCAGCGGCTACAGGCGTGGCGCGACGTCCTGGCTTTCCGCGCTCAAACTGCCCGGCTGCGCGCCTTGACCGAGCAACTTCGATCCGCGATCTCCGCGCTGGACGAGACTTCCGCTCCCCTGCGGGAAGTACTCGGCACCGACCCCGAGCTTGCCGCACTGGGCGACCGAGAGGTGCGAGACCTGCCGAAGCGGTTCGAGTCGGCCACTCGCACAGCCCAAGCGGTGGAACGTCTCATCCTGGATTTCGTCCAAGCCCTCTCGAGGGAACGGTCCCGAACGACGCGCTGACGGCCCGGCCCTGCATGGGAGACTGAGCACGCGAGACCAGACCTCCAGTGGCCGAAGGGGCAGCTAGTGCCTCTTCAAGGAACGTTGACGTGGTAACCGTGTCGCGTGGACATCCGGGCGG